>CAINNR010000029.1 GCA_903851235.1 uncultured Candidatus Berkelbacteria bacterium
AGCCGTCCTAAAGGGTTTCAGAGGTGAATGGGTAGCAATAGGGAGCGGTCGGGTTGAATAAACGCCAAAAAACGCATTATATATTTACCGTTTCGAAAATAGTTCGAGCGGAGTCGAGAACACACCACCATACCGAATTTCGCCAAGTATTGAAGGCTTCGCCCTCTCCTGTTGTACGAGCTTTTGGGGGTATATTCAAGAGTAATTCGTATTGTTTGGCAAAACTGATCTGCAACTTTCCATTCAGTAAAATGCGGTTCCTGTACGATAGTACAGCAAGCATAAAAATGTATTACAATATTCCTTAATACATTTGTTGCTTGGAGCCGTAAGGTTTGATCCCGATAGGGAAAATTGGCAAGATTCAAATTGTCGGTGTAACATTCCATAAATCAGAAAGCATTTGACACCTAAAAGATAAAATCGAGAGTGATAATGACGAGGAGGGGTTTATGCTAAAATATTTCATCTACTGCAGAAAGTCGTCCGAGGAAGAGGAACGGCAGATTTTATCTATCGAAGCCCAGCTCCAAGAACTAAGGGATTATGCCAAACAAAACTCTCTTTTTGTAATTAAGGAGTTTAGCGAATCAAAAACAGCCAAGGAGCCCGGGCGACCGATCTTCAATCAAATGCTTTCTGAAATGGAAGAAGGCAAGGCTACGGGAATTTTGGCCTGGAATCCAGATAGGTTAGCAAGGAACTCGATTGATGGCGGTAAAGTCATCTATCTGGTTGACATGGGCAAAATTCAGTCATTGAAGTTTCCGACCTTTTGGTTTGACACCACTCCACAAGGAAAGTTTATGCTAAGCGTTGCCTTCGGACAGGCCAAGTATTACACCGACAATTTGAGAGAAAACATTTTACGAGGAATACGACAAAAGTTAAGGCGTGGTGAACTACCGGCAAAAGCTCCGCTCGGCTATTACAACGAGCCGAGACTTCGAACTATCGAGCCAGACAAGGCAACCTTCAAAAAGATGAAAAAATGTTTAGAGCTTTTTGCAGAAGGAAACCACACCTTAACTAAAATCCGAGACGAAATGTTTTCTATGGGCTTGGTTAGTAAAACGGGGAAACCGATACACTTATCAAGTTTGCAATTTCTGCTGACCAACCCGTTTTACTACGGCATGTTTAAATACCGAGGAGAATTGCAACAAGGCAGCCATAAGCCAATGGTTTCCAAGAAACTTTTTGACAAAATACAACTGGCAATCCATGACAACGGCAAGCCTCGCAAAATATCCCAGCAAAAAGTCTTTCCATTTGTGAATTTTGCGCAGTGTGGGGAATGTGGTTACCAGATAACCGCCGAACAGCACATTAAGAAAAGTGGCTTGGTTTTTAGATACTATCGTTGTACTAAGAAAAGCAAAACTCACAAATGCGGTCAGCATGACTTTTTGCGTGAAGAGAAGCTTGCCGAACAAGTACAAAATATTTGTCAAAATGTTTCTATTCCCGATGAATGGAGAGATAAGTTTCTTGCTAAAATATCGCAGTGGGAGCAAGAACAGAACGACACATCGGGAATATTCGCTCAAAATCTTAAGGACAAAATCAAAGTAATCAAAGAGAAAACCAATCGGCTTATCGATCTACATTTGGACGGTGAAATAGAACTTGACGAATTCAAGCAAAAGAAAAACATATTAGTTGAGCAAAAAGCCGATTTAGAAAACAAACTTAACGATTTTGAGCGAAAAGGAAATCATTGGCTCGAACTCATGAAAAACTGGATAATTGACGCCAACCAAGCTCATAATCTTGCCAATACAAAAAATTCCCCCGGAATGAGGAATTTTTTGAAAACCGTCGGCTCGAACCGCATTTTACTGAATGGAAAGTTGCAGATCAGTTTTGCCAAACAATACGAATTACTCTTGAATATACCCCCAAAAGCTCGTACAACAGGAGAGGGCGAAGCCTTCAATACTTGGCGAAATTCGGTATGGTGGCCGCTACTGGATTCGAACCAGTGACTTCTTCGATGTGAACGAAGCACTCTACCACTGAGTTAAGCAGCCATTTTGATGCCAAAAACAAATCTGCCCGGTTTTTTCATTGACAATTTGCGGATAAATTCCTTGACTCGGTACCAACTAATTGAAAATATCAACTCGTGGATAATTACTGCCAGTGGCAATTGCCAAAATGAACTCAGGATTTTAAGATCAGTTTCTTCAAGAATTTTTATCATCACCGGATTACGACTAACGATAAAAATATTTTTCTTGCGCGATATCGCGTCGGCCCAAGAAGCAGAAAATAACTTTTTGCCGATTCCCTGCCCGCGAAACTTTGGACTGATGATAAAAGCCGAAAGTTCGGTCCAATTGGCTTCAAAATCAAAATTGGCACAAACGCCGACAAAGTTATCATCAACATAAGCTTTAAAAACTGTTTTCAGATTCAAGAGCTCATGCAAAGAATAG
The DNA here is from genome assembly GCA_903851235.1 of uncultured Candidatus Berkelbacteria bacterium. GTDB lineage: Bacteria > Patescibacteriota > UBA1384 > XYA2-FULL-43-10 > CAINNR01 > CAINNR01. The sequence continues at coordinate 2,442 of CAINNR010000029.1, forward strand.
CCGGTGATATTCGGCGACTGACGAATTTCATTCAGAATGATCTTCGCTTCCGATTTGATAAGAGGTTTATTAATGATTTTGACTTTTGAGTTTTGCATTTTAAATTTTAGTAATCTGCTTGCTTTCTAAGAGTTTAGCATTTTTTGCAGTTATCACGCTTTCTCCTGTTTGTTTTTCAATCTCAAGTCGTGCTTTTTTTGCGGCGAATCCCCCGGCTCTAGCAACTTGTCTATTATTTTCCAGTCCTTTTGGTTTTTTCTTTCTTGATATTTCCGTCGTCGAAGCTTCCGCCAACATATTCAAAACTAACTCCAAATTGGTCATGTTGTCACGCAAATTTTCTTTTTTTAAACCTTTGAGTTTTTTGTAATCTTTTACACTTCTATCAGTCCAAGCTTTGGTGATTTCATCTGTCAATATTGCGTATTCCAATCCCTCTTTCATTTCTCGCTCTTGCCACTCATCAATCAACTCTTTTCTGACTTCAATACTTTTCAAACGTTGGTTTATCCATTCCCTCGAGTATCCTTTTCTCAAATATGTTTTCATCGCCCGATCAAATGCAAGCTCCGGATCTTCAGTTTCTTCAATTCGCTCATATCCAACCTGCGCCAACCACAATTTAAACGGTTCGGCTTTTGAAGAAGGAATTGACTGGATCACTCGTAGCAAATCTTCTGTAGCAAAACAGTCTGACGCATATTTTTTCCCATCAGAAGCTACTAATTTCAGCTGTACGATTTTCTCGTACACCTCGCTACCTTCATTTTTTAATTTAATTTTTAAATCACTCCAATAACGCTTTGGAATTGTAGAATCGGTTAAAATTTCTACAACATCAATAATCGAAAAATACCAAAGTTCGTTACGACCGTCCCAAATCCGTCGAACTTGTTTTTGATTGAATAGGATTATGGAGTTTGATTTTTTCATTTTTAAATTTTAGTGGTGTATCGTTACTAAACTCTGACCAGTGACCTTACGAATGTGAACCGCACGCTCTAACCAACTGAGCTAAACAACCATTTGTTACCATGTTTTGGGACTACTATTACCCTTATTCGATCCTCGGCTCGGTGTGGATAGTAACCCGCTCGACTAACGGATAAATGCGCCTGATCGACCTATCCAATTCCGAATTTGCCCGGTGAGCTAACTCAAGAGTCATATTTTCATCGGCGTAGCAATGCAGAGTAACGATCAATTTATTATGATGTTTGGCCACGTCGACATCGTGAATACCTGTCAGACTCTTAATCTGAGTCGATGCGGTTTTAATCGCACCCTCAACCTTTTTTAGCTCTTCCGGCGTCGGCTTCTCTATAATCTGTCTTTCTTCATATAAAGGCTCTATGTGGATAAGAATTTCTGGCGAACCGCCTATCTCCCGTACCAGGACGTTTTCCAGCTTCTGGACCTCATTATGCGCCTTGCCAAGCGGGGTTTTGGACTCTATCTCAACGTCGAAACTGATATACCGTTTATCTTTGCGGTTGTGGATAGAAATATCATGCACCGTCAGCGAATGATTCTGCCCGGCTATTCTGATCTGATCCACAATCGTCTCGTCATCTAAGTTGAGGGGGACTATATTCAGGTTCAAATCAATTTCAGGAATAGATTTCTCTATTCTTTTGACAATAAGTTCTTTAATCTCGCGAATTTTATCCAGCGAGTGTTTCCGGCTGACATGGACTGTCATATCGGCAAAAATTGTATTGCCAACCGGCCTGACCCGCGCCTGGACCACATCGACAACTTCCGGGATTTTTTTGGTCAATTCGATAATATTCTCCTCAAGGCCTTCCGGGGCCGTATCCACTAAAATATCGAAAGTCTGTTTCAGCAGACGCAGAGCAGCAAATATTATGAATATCGAGATACCGATCGAAGCTAATGCATCAGCGATGGGCAAGCCCAGCGAAACCAGTATTAAGCCGACAATGACGAATGACGAGCTATACATGTCGGATCTGAAATTCAATGCATCGGCTTTCATAGCTTGGCTACCGGTTTCTTCGGCCACCACGCCAAGAGCCCTTGATCGGAAGTAATCGACAATTATCGATATTCCCATGATAACAAATGAATACCAGGCCACTTGGACATGATGCGAGCCCAATATAATATTCTTCAGTGCCTCAAACAATACCAGGCCACTGGTAGCGAACAACAGGCCAGTTTCTATCAAAGCCGAGACACTCTCAACCTTGCCATGACCGAATTGATGCTCCTTGTCAGCAGGCTTGTCACCGATCCGGACGGCATAAAAAGTCAGGACAGTGGAGACTAAATCGATGCCGGAGTGAGTCGCTTCCGAGAGCATGGCAATACTTCCGGTGACGATGCCGACAATCAGCTTGAGTATGGTAATGGCAGCACTGGTAAATACCGACTGTAGAGTTACCTTTTCTTTTTCATTTTCATAAGTCATAATTGATATTTTATCAACAATTTCAGCTGGAATGATTTTTAAGCCTCAACTCTCCACGCAGTCATTTGGTGGACCTACCGAGAATCGGACTCGGAATTCTACAATGCGAATGTAGTATTATACCATTTAATTATAGGCCCACTTCTCGTTTGATTATAGCTGATTGAAGCTAATATTTCTATAGTTTAAAATACCTAAAAAAAATAGCCCCGAGGTAAGTCGGGGACTTGGTTCTAAACTTCCTTTAGTTCGACACTCTTCTCATCTCCATCAGCATATTCTGGCTGATGAACAATAAACATCACCTCCTCCGGTTTTACCCAGATCCCATCTACTCTCAAGAATACTTCAGCGTCTCGGTTAGGGCTCGACATTGAAAGCACCTCCATAACCAAAATACCGGCTCAAGGGCCGGTATTTATTTTCGTGAGTAATATCAGAATATTTAATAAACACAAATATCGGTCCTTGAGGGTTCCAAGAACTGATGATGTTTTTTACTTGTCAATTGATATTTCTGCATAATATTTTATGGTGGGCATGGGAGGACTCGAACCTCCGACCCCGTCATTATCAGTGACGTGCTCTAACCAACTGAGCTACATGCCCTTATTATTAAGTAAATTCTAGCAGAAAAATAAAGCTTTTTCAAGAAAGAAAAATCCCAAAGCGGTGTGCTTCGGGCGAGATCGTCACTCGGATAGAATTCTTTTAAGGTCTTCAATTTTTTTCGCCGGTTGATCACATTTGTTCATGACCGCGACACAACCATCTTCACACATATAACGGTTCATGCCGGCATCTGATGAAAAAGCTATCAGTTTACCACCCAGTCCTCTTGCTGCCATATCTTTTACAAGAAAGAATGCTCGACCGCAAAGACCATCAAACAAGGTTGCAGAAATTTCCGGATGCTCCTCGGAAATTTCCATTGCCTCTCCGGGATATGAAGCGGTTAAAATTACGAATTCCTCAATGGCTAATTCGCATCTGATTTGTTCAAGACATCCGAAATCGTCATCAACAATAAGGATCGTTGTCTTTCTCATCGATATGACCTCCTTCAAGGATCAATATCACGCGGTTATTTTACCACAGGATATGAAAATTCTCAACAAAAAAACCCCAAGCGATGTGCTTCGGGCGAGGTTAGCTGACTATGAAGGCTCCGATACAATGTTTTTCACACGATTGATCAACTCATCTATGCCCTCGAGCTTATGAACAGAAGTTACACAACCAGCTTCACACAAATGATCATTAATGGTTTGATGACATGAGCAGGCGATAAGTTTTCCGCCTAACCCTTGTGCTATCATCTCTTTTACAAGCAACACTCCATCACCATCAAGACCATCTATTGTCGAGACAACAATTTCCGGATGTTCTTTTGCGACCTTTATCGCATCATTTCGGTTATATGCGACAAAAACGATATAGCCCTCACCCTCAAATATCTCTTTAATCAACCCGATCTCTTCCGGATCATCATCAACAAAAAGTAGCTTCAGCATTGGCCTGACCTCCTTTGAGCGTTTGTAGGCACGCGATTATTATATCTGGATATCCCAAATTTTGCAACAAAAAATCCGCATCTCTGCGAATATGCTTTTAGATTTTATCTGTGAAAAACAGGTGCTGAAGAAAATCAGTCAATTTTAACAGCTAAATAGTGGCAACTTCGTCGCTTATCATAACTCGGTCTTGCGACCGATTTACATTCGACCCTTGGGCTAATTATTTAATTAGCCTAACTCCTTAGAAAGGAGGTGATCCATCCCCACCTTCCGATAGGGATACCTTGTTCATGCAAATCCCATTGTTACCAACAGGCATGGACTATATCTTCATCCTAAGCTCCATTTACTTCGCTTTTCTCGGATGCCACGAATTTACTTTCTTCATGAAATCTTTGTGCGAAGTCCTGGAAAGAAAGAAACGCCAGTAGTTATTATCAACTTGCTTACTTGGATTGTGGACAACTCCACAATTGTTTCCAATATCAATCAAATATTTTCTTACTTCTTCCAAATCAGCTTTATTTTTCTGACAAAATTGGAAGTAAAGAAAATGGCGATCATTCTTTGGCATGCCAAATTCCGAATCGAAGTGTTCTCTGAATGTGGCATCATGAAGAGCTCCCAAAATAAACATTTCGAGTTCACTCTTCGTGGTTTTACTTAGGCGTCGACGTGTAGTCTCTACGGGGTCATCTCGATCACCACATCGAGAGACTTCCCTCGGTATTGTCCTTATATATATACTTTATATATATAAGGGTGTTCACCGATACAGTCGAATTTTACTAGCAAATTACTTCACTAGGTCGCAACAATTTTACGACTTAGTCCTGATCACCGATCCCACCGTGATACCCTGTTGGGCATTTAAGATGTTACCGGCTTTCCTGACTTGACGGGCGGATTGCGATAGATAACGCTTCTTCGCGTTTCCACCGAGCGAGCGGATTTTCCACACTCGGCGGACCCCAAGATTCATTTTTCTCTTCAGTTTTCCAATTTTAGCAATATCAATTGCTGTCAATTGGGATTTGTCCCTAACAATTTCTGCGACTTGTCGAAACAGAAGGTAATCATTTTGTTTTGGTCCTTGCAATGGATATTTATCAAAAAGCGGAATAAGAGTATCTAAAATATCTCTGCGAGAATTAATTTCAAAACGAAAACACTCCGAATGGTTAGGTCTATTTTCCGTTTGGTGATATATTGCGCCACAACCGAAACTTTCTTTTACTTTATTTTAGAGACCCAAGTGGTCAGCTCTTAATTTTAGATAAAAGTGAAGTTCGACGGTTGACAGCGGCTGTTTGCTTCTGCTTGGACGAATGTTCACATAGAAGCAACCTTCACCATCTGTTAAACCAACCAAGTAATCAACTGAAAGAATCTTAGGTTTGTCCCTTTGACGCTGCGTCATGACACAGTTATATCATGTCAAATTCGCAACATCTACTATGAACAAGCTGACTTCTTGCCCTTATATGCGTTTTCAAAGGCAAGATCTCCATGGATCATTTATTACACCGTTTTCTACATCGAGCAACATTTTGTTAATATCTTCCCCATGACACAACCACCCAAGCATGAGTCGATATTTGTTTACAGAAAGCTCGCTGCAAATTGTCATTTAGCCCTCTAGTCCATTCCTCACGGAGTTGGACCTGCTTTAAACTACGTCCCGTTGACGAAACGGGGAGTGGATTTGCACCACTTGGCGTAATAAACTGCCATGCGTCTTTAATTTGTGTACAAGAGCCGAGAACGTATTCACCGTGGTATGGCTGACCCACGATTACTAGCGATTCCAACTTCATGAGGGCGAGTTGCAGCCCTCAATCCGAACTGGGGATAGGTTTATGGGATTAGCTCCACATTACTGTTTAGCAACCCTTTGTAACTATCCATTGTAACACGAGTGTCGCCCAGGGCGTAAGAGCCACGCTGATCTGACGTCATCCCCACCTTCCTCCGACTTAACGCCGGCAGTCCTGTTTGAAAAATTCAACAAACAGTAGGGGTTGCGCTCGTTAACCGACTTAACGGGACACTTCATAGCACGAGCTGACGACGACCGTGCAGCACCTGTCATTTGGTTCCCTAAGGCACTTTCCTATTTCTAGGAAATTCCAAAGATGTCAAGCCCTGGTAAGGTTCTTCGCTTAGCATCGAATTAAACCTCATGTTCCACCGCTTGTGCGGCTCCCCGTCAATTCCTTTGAGTTTTAGCCTTGCGGCCGTACTACCCAGGCGGCACACTTAACGCGTTAGCTTCGGCACTCGAAGGGTCGATACTCCAAATGCCTAGTGTGCATCGTTTACGGCGTGGACTACCGGGGTATCTAATCCCGTTCGCTACCCACGCTTTCGTTCCTCAGTGTCTGGAAAGCCTAGCAGACTGCCTTCGCCATTGGTGTTCTTCATGATATCTACGCATTCCACTGCTACACCATGAATTCCATCTGCCCCTGCAAACCACAAAGTTTTGCAGTATTCGGTACAGTTTATCGGTTGAGCCGATAGATTTAATACCCAACTTACAAAACCACCTACGAACTCTTTACGCCCAATAATTCCGGATAACGTTCGGACCCTACGTATTACCGCGGCTGCTGGCACGTAGTTAGCCGGTCCTTATTCAGTGGGTACTTTCAAGATTACTCCCCACTAAAAGAAGTTTACGATCCTAGAACCTTCATCCTTCACGCAGTGTCACTGCATCAGGCTTTCGCCCATTGTGCAAAATCCCTCATTGCTGCCTCCCGTAGGAGTATGGGCCGTGTCTCAGTCCCATCGAGGCTGATCATCCTCTCAGACCAGCTACCCGTCATCGCCTTGGTGAGCTTTTACCTCACCAACTAGCTGATAGGAGTAAGGCCTCTCCCCAAGCGCCC
>CAINNR010000030.1 GCA_903851235.1 uncultured Candidatus Berkelbacteria bacterium
GTTTGAATAAATTAATGAAACAATTTTGCATAGGTAGACTCCTTGTAGTTAAGTGATATTTCCTACATTCAGTCTACCTATTTTTGTTTTCAGCTCAAAATGAAGCTGAAACTACCACACTATTTAGTATAGAGCCTTTTTGCTATTGACAAAAAATAATATATGTGCTACAATGTACACACAGTCGTTATTCTGCCGTGAGGAGTGCATGACTATGACCCAGACCGAGATCCAGGCCCAGACCGAAAAGCCGTATTGGTCGTGGCTGCTGAAACTTGTGACTCTCTGGATGCCGGCGAAGTTCGGCATCGAGCCCGCGCTACGTGGTGTTGTCCTTGCCAACGTTGACCGCGACGCGGTCAACCTGCGTAACATGCAGGTTGCCGAGAGTCTCGGTCGCAAGGTCGAGATCACCGGTAGTGAAAGCAGTGAGGTCGTGCACACGGGTGGGCAGCTGCCCGTCCGCGGCAAGTCTGTTCTGCTCGCTGACGTCTTCGATGCAATGGGTGGCCAGATGATCTGGGGTCGTGTCGTTCATGAAGAAGGCAAGGGGACCAAGGTCGAGCTCCGGCTCGGTCACCCGCTTCCTGGCACGACCGGAGCCATTCCGGTTGAGGCCCTGGAGTGCTTCATTACCTCCATCCGTGACCGTACTGTCTCCCTGCGCTCAGTCTGGGTCAACCCGGACAACAGCGCCCCGGGCGAGTTCTTCGCAAATCTGGTGGTATCGACTCCACAGGAGTCGGGGCTGCCGGTGGTGACCGAGGACGAGCTGTTCTTCTTCGAACGGGACGGCCAGCCGCGTCTCGGGTCGCGGGTCTTCAGGCCTCGCAAGCCTGACTACTAGCCAGGAGAGCTGGATTAGGATCTGGGGTGCGGCGACTGCCGCATCCCTTTTTTAATAAACGAAAATTTGCGATAATAGAATCAAATGGAAAAATTATCGAATTATGAACTAAAGAAAATCGATGCCGAAAAATTAGCAGAAACGGCAAAAGTTCAGCCGGAATTGGCGATGCCGGAAAAGCATCCTCAATTTACCGCCGAATTTCTTAAGAAAATTGGCATTGATTATAGTACGGAAAAATCTGGCAAGGGTTACATCAAACTTTATCCCTTTGATTTTATTGTTGAAGAAATCACTCAAGACCGGCGAATCGTTGACATTTCACCGGCAGAAATTATTTTGCCTGAAGAAATCAGCAGCTCACGAACACAAGTTAGTGTTGATCTGATAAAACAGGGAATTGATACATTTGAGGCGGTGGAGAGAATCGCCGCCGCTTTAGAGATTGATGTTTCTGATATAAAAACAGCCGGACTTAAAGATGGTAAAGCTTTAACCGCCCAAAATATTTCAATAAGCGGTGTTGGGTCTGAGAAGATCAAATCAATAAAAATCCCAAACATAATTCTGAAAAATATCCATCAACGTAAAGGAGTGGTTGAGACTGGTAGTCTTTGGGGCAATAAATTTACCATTTTTGTTCGCTGTGACGAAAAGAATAATATAAAAGTTGATGAAAAAATTAATGCCATAAAGGACAAAGGTTTTTATAACTTTTTTTCATTGCAGCGCTTCGGTCCGCGTTTAATCAATACCGAACTTGGCAGATTGATCCTCCAATGCGAATTTGAACAGGCAGTCCATCTGTTTTTGACTGCGCAATCTTCATTTGAAACTTTAGCCTTGAAAAATATTCGGGCCAAAGTGGAAAATTGTTGGGGCGATTGGGAAAAAATGCGTCAAGAATTCAAGTTTTTTCCCTATTTTTTTCGTTACGAAATTGCCTTACTGGATAAATTAATCGAAAGTGATGGGAAATATTTTCTCGGGCTGAAAGCAATTGAAAGTCAAACAAAAATGTTTGCATACTCTTATGGTAGTTTTTGGTTTAACAAACTGCTTTCAGACTATATCGAATCAGGTCAACCAATACCGGAGTCATTGCCGGTTATTGCAAACAATGCCGAAGTTAAAGAGATTTACAAAAAAATTATGCCGCTCTTTGAACTTGAGTCATTAAAACTGGATCAAGAAGTTTTGCAATTTTTGGGCTTGGATCGAAGTCGTGCCGTGTCAACAGTGATTATGCCAGAAATCCACCGCGTACTTATTTTACCGACTGGCTATATATTTTGTTTTTCGCTTGGTAAAGGAGCCTATGCAACATCGTTTTTGGCTGATTTTTTTGAGCTTTATCAAGGGAATCCAGTCCCTCTGTGGGTTGATAAAAACCGTTACGATATTAAGGCTTCGTTAAGTGAAGCGCCAGTTAAGGAAACTAGTGAGAAATTTTTGACTGATGAGAAAGAAAATAGCGTTGTGCTTTCTCAGGATTTTGAATAGTTGCAATAACGAACTTGAATTTGATTTTTTTTGATTGTTCAATTATGCTAATATTGATATGGGGATGGAGGTCTCCAATTTTTTGTCAGCAATTTATCTTCTATTTAAATGCAAAATCCTTTCAACTTCATATTCAACCGACTTTCGCACGACATTGGCATTGATTTGGGGACTGCCAATTCTTTGGTTTATGTCAAAGGCAAGGGAATTGTCATTTCCGAACCTTCGGTTGTGGCGATTAATAAAAAAACCAAAGAAATTCTTGCTATTGGCGAGGAAGCAAAAAGAATGGTCGGTCGAACGCCAGCACACATAGTTGCTGTAAGGCCGCTAGTTGATGGTGTGATTTCCGATTTTGAAGTTACTGAGCAGATGCTAAAATATTTTTTTGAGAAAGTTCATCGTGAGAGATTTTCACTTTTCCCTCATCCTCGCGTTGTCATCGGCATTCCTTATGGTGTGACTGAGGTTGAAAAGCGTGCGGTTGAGGAAGGGGCGATAAATGCCGGTGCCAGAGAGATTTATCTGATTGAAGAGCCGATCGCCGCCGCCATCGGTGCCAGACTCCCGGTTCAGGATCCATCAGGTAACATGATTGTCGATATCGGTGGTGGCACGACCGAAGTCGCGATTATTTCGCTCGGCGGCATCGTATCATCACGGTCATTAAGAATTGCCGGTGACGAAATGAATGCCGATATAATCGCCTACGCTCGGGAAGAGTTTAATTTACTCTTGGGTGAGCGAACGGCCGAGGAGATAAAAATTGCCGTCGGCGCGGTTTTGCCATTGAAAGAAAAATTGGAAACGCCGATGCGCGGGCGGGATTTGGTTTCCGGTTTGCCAAAAGAAATAATAATCTCAAATGAGCAGATCGGAAGGGCAATTTCAAAATCAGTTGCCGCCATTATTGAAGCGATCAAGGTGACGATGGAGGAATCACCGCCGGAACTTCTGGCCGACATTATGGACCAGGGAATTATTCTCGCCGGTGGCGGAGCTCTATTGCGCGGTTTGGATAAATTGATTTCTCTAGAAACCAAAACTATTGTTCACATTGCCGACGATCCGTTGACTTGCGTTGTCCGCGGAACCGGAATTGTTTTGGAGGACATTGATTTATTATCAGAGGTTTTGGTACCGAATAGATTTAAGAAATAAATTTTAAATTTTATTCAAGTATTTTATGAAACGACATGGTTTACTAATCTGGTTTTTAACGATCGTTGTCTTGGCGGCGGTTTTTGTAATCCCTTCTCCGCTGAGCCGTTTTTCCACTGACTTTATCACAAAAATTTCTCGACCGATTTCCAAACCGCTGGTTTCCTTCGGTCAAAACAGCAAAAATTTCTTTTCAATGATCATTGAAATTGGCAGTCTTCGGAGAGAAAATCAACAGTTGGCGAACGATTTAGTTCAGTCGAATGTTGATCAATCAAAAATGCTTGAACTTACGAAAGAGAATGAAAGTTTGAAAACTCAGCTCGATTACAAAAACGCCAATCCGGAAATGAAACTAACTTTAGCCGATGTCGTCGGTCTTGATCCGACTAATTTTTTTGGCACCTTGATGATCGATAAAGGTTCTGATGACGGCGTTGCCGTCGGTCAAGCGGTGATTTCACTTGGCGCTTTAGTCGGCAAAGTTGACCAAGTCTCATCGAACACTTCGCGGGTGATGCTTATTACTGGCAATGATTCAATAGTTCAGGTGATGTTGGAAAATTCCCGAACGACCGGAACTCTTGTCGGTGGTATATCGGGAATGAAACTGGGGAGTATTCCGCTAGATGCGGTGATTGCGCCATCAGAAAATGTTATTACCTCCGGTCTTGGTGGAAAATTGCCAAAGGGAATTTTTGTCGGAACGGCCGGCAGTGAAGTCTCGGTTAAATCCGATATTTTCAAAACGATTGTAGTTACGTCGCCGGTCGATTTTTCAAAACTTGAGCATCTCTTTGTTGTAACTGGAGTTTAAATGTGGATTTTTACTATTCTCTTGGCAATTATCACGGCATTTCTGCAATCAACTGTCTCGCCATCGCTGACAGTTCACGGCGGAGCGATCGACCTGATTTTAATCGTCACACTGATATTCCTATTTTATGGCAAGGTCCGCGAGGCTTGCGTTTCTCTCTTGGTTTCATCGATTGTTCTTTCAATCCTCTCCGGAATTGCATTAATTTATCTTATATCTCCGACATTTTTGCTGATAATATTGTACATTTTTCTCTCCGATCGGCGAATAATTTCCAAACCGTCAACGCTGATGTCTCTGCCTATGTTATTTATTGCCACAATTTTATTTGAACTGATTAAAATTGCAATTATGCGAAGTTTTTCAATCAACTATCTGGTTCCGATTGTTGTTTCATCAATAATGTGCGCAATCGTCGGCGGAGCGATTTACTGGCTTTGTAATAAAATTTATTACTTTTTAAATCCACAGTTGATGCGGGAAAAGGTTAAAATTTCCAACATCTAAACGTATTAAATGGAAGTTGGAACAGGGATTATGATGCCATATCGGCCAAAAAAATAATCTTAAGCGAAAAACCATGGATATTTTCGGTAATTTTCCCAACCTGGCAGGTGACAAAAAGAAAAGAAAAGCACATGTTGTAAGTGACTCGGATTTTCAGTACACCGATCCTGTACTTGAGGGTCAATCAAAAATCGATGAGCCACAAGAAAAACGATCTTTTTCAGTTATCAAGATACTATTGGTGGTTGTTTTCTTACTTTTGGCGACGAAACTTTTTTTTCTTCAAGTTGTCGGCGCTTCGAAAAATCAAAGTTTGGCCGAGGGAAACAGCATTCGACCGAGAAGTATTCTTTCCAGCCGGGGGATTATTACCGATGTAAATGGCGCTTGGCTGGCTCGCAATGAACCGAGCTTTGTGTTGGGCGTTTATCCTTCAGATTTGCCGAAAAAAACCGCCGATCGTGAAGCCGAATACTCTAAACTTTCAACTTTGTCGGCAGTGCCGGTTGATGAAATCAGAAAAAAAGTTGATGCTGCCGGACTTTCATCGATTCAATTGACGATAATTCAAGCCGATTTGCCGCACGACCAATCGTTAATTTTGCAAGAGGACACCGCCGGCATGCCCGGGGTTTCCATTAGCGCCCAATCGATTCGGGAGTATAAAAGCGATTCCGGGTTGGCTCACATTTTAGGTTATACCGGTTTGGTTTCAAATGATGAGCTAGCCGCCAATACTGATTATTTGATGAATGAGTATACCGGGAAAGCCGGTTTGGAAAAAACTTATCAAGACGAACTTCGTGGAACACCCGGCGTGGAAAAAGTTGAAGTTGATTCTCACGGCAAAGTGTTGCAAACTCTAACCGATGCCGAAAATCAGCAGCCGGTTATGGGCAACAATTTGGTTTTGAATGTCGACTACAATCTCCAACAGGTTATGTCGTCGGAGCTGGCTAAGGGAATCGCCGGCTCTGGTACCGGTTCGACTTCGGGAACGGTGATTGCAATGAATCCACAGACTGGTGCGATTTTGGGCATGGTTTCACTCCCGTCGTACGACAATAATATTTTTTCCGGCAAGCTTGATACCGGCGAATATCAAAAACTTCTGGCCGATCCGACATTACCACTTTTAAATCGCGCGACAATGGGAGTTTACCCATCCGGCTCAGTAATCAAAATTGTTATGGCCGCCGCCGGGTTGAATGAGGGGGTAATCAGCCAAAACACCGCAATTGAAACTCCACCGGAAATCGATATCGGCGCTTACAAATTTCCCGATTGGAAATATCACACCGGAATAACCGATGTTGAGAGGGCGATTGCCGAATCAAACGACATTTTTTTCTACGCCTTGGCCGGTGGCTATGACAAAATTAAGGGTCTAGGTGTTGATCGGATTGACAAATATTTATCACTCTTTGGTTTTGGTTCAAAAACCGGCATCGATCTGCCATCCGAAGCCGCCGGGTTGGTACCGACGCCAGCATGGAAAAAACAAACACGCGGTGAAGGTTGGTATATTGGTGACACTTACCATTTGGGAATCGGTCAGGGTGATTTATTGATCACACCCTTGCAAATGTTAAATGCTCTGTCGACGATTGCCAATGGCGGCAAGCTTTTGGCTCCACAATTGGTTAAAGAGATAACCGATTCCGGTGGCAAGGTGGTGAAAAGTTTTGCTCCCGAGGTTCAGCGACAAAATATGGTCTCGACGGCCAGCATTTCAACCGTTCAAGCCGGAATGCGACAAGCGGTGACATCATCTTCGGGATCCGGCCGCATTTTGCAAAATTTGCCGGTTACGGCGGCGGCGAAAACCGGTACCGCCCAGTTTATGAACAACCAAAAAGAGCATGCTTGGTTTGAGGCCTATGCACCCTACGACAATCCGCAAATCGCCATTATGGTTATGATTGAAGGTGGCGGTGAAGGTTACACCGCCTCAGAACCGGTGGCCGATAATATTTTGCAATACTATTTTTCCCAACCGCATTAAAGACGAAATATCATAATCTAAAAAAACTCCGCAAACATCGTTGCGGAGGCGGTAAGATTCTAGCCACGGATAGGCAAAACGGTAATTGGTCGCAAGTGTTCCCGAACATCCCCTTGCGACGAGACAAATGTCCGGGATAAATATGACTGGATGGAAAAGCCACCATTTACTCCGTGAACTAGCACTTCCAACTGGCAAACCCTATTGTGAAGAATTGGGGCATGGACCATTGTTCTTGGTGTTGGCAGAAATTTCATCAACCATTGATAAACCTGCGAGGGTTCACCGGTAAATCCGTAGGCCCTACCAACAATCAAAAAACAGCTTTCAACATCGATATTTCTGCCACAACTTGGGTAATGAACCCCGTCCGGAGGGTATCCGAGTACCATCTTGACTGCCTCCTCACTTGCAGTTTTGTTTGGCAGAGTATTTGTATCACATCAGCAAAAATTATTCAAGAAAAAGGTATGTTTATCAACTGATATTTTGCAATACTACTTCTCCCAACCGCACTGAGAATTAGGTTTGTTGACACTTGAAGCGCGTTTTGCTATCGTTTAGCCAACGCCACCAGAAAGGGATGATCCGGTTGACTGACGGCATCACGGCTTGCGTTGTTGCCAAAGCGGTCCGAATGATTGAAAGGGGAAATCCAGAATTTACTGTTACTCGAGGGACATTGCACGATGCCAGTGTTTTGGTTGCCGCTTCAGCCGAAAAACTTCCGGCTTTGGGCAAATACTTTGGCTTTCCTGGTTGTCCATTTTTCCCTGATGTGATGGGAGAATTAAGAATTTGGTCACTGCGAGGAGCATATCGAGAACAATCCATTCTCTCTGCTGATGGCTCAGCAACTTTCGTTATTCATCTACCTGACAATTGTGTCGGAGCAGACTCTGAACAGCAGCTTGGGTATATGGATGAGATTGCGCAGGGGGTACTGGGTGTAAGTTGGATTGAGCAGTTTGATTCGAAGTTGGAGAAGTGGTTCTTGCTCCCGCCAGAGCATCAACATTTCACTTCGGTTGTGGCATTTTTGCTCACATGCAAGATTAACCCCGAATTCAGCGTAAATCTGTTTGGTTAGCATCGTTTTTTCTTCCGTTTCCGGCTTATATCTGGGCCGGATTTTTTATGCCGAAATAATATTTTTTATCTCTTGACAAACTCTGTCCGATCAAATAGTATAGTTAAGTATTATCAATAAGGTTTCTAGCGGGGGATTTTTGTTTAGGAATAAAACTATGGAAGAAATAATTCTTACAACTGGTGGGCGAGCGAAACTTGAAGCTGAGCTTATCAAATTAAAAAACGAGGATCTGAAAGAGATTGCCGAGCAAATTAAATCTGCTCGCGAACTTGGAGATCTGTCGGAAAATGCCGATTATCATCAGGCACGTGAAAAACAGGCGTTTGTAGCCGGTAAAATTGCTGAAATTGAATATAAACTCTCGCATGGTCGGATGGCCGACAAGGGTGGTAGCGCCGGTGTTGTTGCAATTGGCTCGCATGTTGTTTTGAAATCGGCTGATGGCAAAGAGGAGTACGATATTGTTGGCGCGACCGAAGCCGACCCTACAACCGGAAAAATTTCTGTTTCCTCGCCTATCGCCAAGGCGATTTTCGGCCACAAAGTTGGTGACAAGGTTGAAGTCGAAACTCCGGCCGGCGAAATGGAATTTGAAATCAAAAAAATCGTATAGTCATAGGTCAAAGAGCCAGTAAGTTTGGAATAAAAATCCTGAAAAGTTCAATAAATAAAAAATCCGCTCCGGAATATGGGCGTTTTTTTGTTGACGAAAAATAATATATATGATATTATGCATGTTGTTGGTTCGACCACCCGGCCGTAAAAAGGAGACAGCGATGTCTAACCTTCGCGCCGATGTTTCGACGTTGCCGGCCAGTATTAGGAATCAGTTTTCTGATCCATTGGAGTTGGAAATCGTTTTGGAAATGTATCGTCGTCGATATTTCAGCGTAAAAGAATTGGAGGACCACTTTGCTGACCGGGTCGATGAGGGGAGAGTGGGATATCTTGCCCATATACAACTACCAGCGATGGGACTTCTGAAAAAGGATTTTACACAAGAAGAAGGTGGTCACTACTATTTCGTTCCGCCCGATGTCAGGGTGGTTGTCAGTGTCTTGAAACCGGAGGGAATAGAATCATTCGAACTTCAGGATACCCAATGGTTTGCGGTTGCTGCGATGTGTGGCTGTAACCAAGAGGAGTTTCTTGCCGAATTGTTATCGCAATATTCCAATATTGCTGGACGTCGATGTGTTGAGGAGCTAATTGAGAGGTTTAGCTGATTTTCATTAGTTGTTAAATATTTTCCCCCGCTCGAGCGCTGTGATCGGGCGGTTTTTTTGTTGACGAAATAATTTTTTTGATGTATAGTGCGTGAGTGCGACATCACAGATCGCGAGGAGCGGACCATGAAGTCTAAGATGTTGGTAGGCTTGATTGCGGTGTTGTTCATCTTTTTGATTTCCGGTTGCCGCAATTCTGATCCGCAAAAAGCGGAAAAACCGGATATTTCGTGGCAACATGTGAAATTTGACTCGCCAGATTACTTTTATGAGGAAGACTTTATCCCAAGCAGCAGTTACCCGCAGCCTTATATGGCTATTGAATTTAAAAAAAATGCTGTCGAAAAAACCGCCAATGTCAAAAAGACAATCAAAATGTTGGAGGAAAATGGCATGCTGAGCGAGCATCCGTTGGTGTTTGATCCCGGAATCAGCAAAGACATTAAGTCGAATGTTGACGGCAGTTGGAGTGGTAACACATTAGTCGGTGGTACTGGTGGAGGTTTTAGCGGTAGTATTTCCGGTGAATCAGAACCGGAACTATACGTTTACTTCTGCTGGAAACTCAACAACAGCGACAAACGGCGAATGTTGACAATTCTCCCGGCCGATGACATTGTTTGGGTCGTTGACGACAATGTTGTTGCCCCAACAATCAGATTCAAATATAAAGTTGATCAAGAACCGTCGAATCCTTATCCCTGGGTTCTGGAGAATCCCAATTCTTTAGTTTCTTCCAATTTGATCTTTCATGCGACAATCAGAATTTCCCATGACCAATTGTCCAAGGGTTATTACGGAATTCGCTAGTTTACCCCCCCGCTCGAGCGCTGTGCTCGGGCGGTTTTTTTATTATTCGCAATTGAAAAATAAAAAAAGGGATTGGCCGAGGCCGAATCCCTAGTGCTACCGGTTAGGCGGCCCTCAGGTTGTAGAGCGGGACGTGGATGATGTCCCCGCCACCAATGTCGATTCCTGGCCAGGTTGGGGTGTCGAGATCAACAACCTTACCCGCTACATCTGGTTTGATCCGGCTATCTTGGTCCATGTGACCAATGACGGCGACTCTGTCGCCAACGCTGGCATTGATCAGATGTTCTTTGCTGGCCACGGTTTGCCTCCCTGATACGGCGGATTGAACGTAAATTATTTATAACACATTTATTGAAATAAAAAAAGGGATCGGCCGAAGCCGAATCCTTGGTCTGGGGGGTTGCCGGAAACCTCGCGGGCTTCCGATGGTTAAGGAAAATGCTCTTCTGCCCCGATAGGCGCTACCACCATAGCCGTACGCGCATTCGCGTCAGCACGGTACTATCCGCCATGTTGCAGGATTTCTCTTGGCTGACCAACCACCGCTGGTCCTATCAGGTTGGTGTGGCACAGAAGAGCATGTAACTCAACACAAACCCTGGCGCCAGAGTTATTGTTGAGTGTCAGCTAGTTAAGAACGTATCACCAATATGAAGATTGGTCAATACTTTTTAATAAAAAAGGGGTTAGTCGGGCTTGCAACATGTTCGGGTTTTGTTCTATACTAACAATAGTTGATTCAGTAGCAATACAATTGTTTTTCGATCGAATTGCTACTGAGCTACCATTGAATCACAATAAATTAACATTGGATTATCATGTCAATTTCGTCACCGCCAAAAGATTTCCAAGTTCTTTTTCTTGATATGAACTCCTTTTTTGCCTCGGTTGAGCAACAAGTTCAGCCGACTTTGCGTGGCATGCCAGTCGGCATTGCACCGTACACCGGCGGCAGCGGTTGTATTATCGCCGCGTCGCGGGAGGCAAAAAATTTGGGCATAAAATGCGGCTGTTTGGTGAGGGAGGCGAGAAGACTGTATCGCGAGATTAAAATTATCGAATCACGGCCTGCGCTTTATATGATTTATCACAAAGAAATCAAAAAAGTTATTGAAAGTTTTACACCGCACTATCAAGTATTGTCGGTTGACGAATTTGCCATCAATTTAACATCATACGAACAAAATTATCAAACGGCGGTCAAGTTGGGGCAGGGAATAAAAGATAAAATTCGCTCGGAAGTTGGCGATTTTCTAACTTGTTCGGTTGGGATTGGGCCGAACCGATTCCTGGCGAAAATGGCGGGGGAGCGGAAAAAACCTGATGGGCTGACGGTAGTTGAGTTATCGCGCTTGGAGGAATTTTACAGCAGAATTAAATTGCTCGATATAACTGGGATAAATCACAAGCTGGAATTTCGATTAAAAAGTTTTGGGGTAAATTTGCCACTGGATTTTTACCACTCTGATTTGCCACGATTGCGGGCGATCTTAAATCATGGCGGCCGACTCTGGTACTATCGTTTGCGTGGATATGAAGTCGATGACCACAGATCATCGACAAAAACCGTCGGTCACTCGCATGTTTTAGCGCCGGAACATCGGTCACCTGCTGGTGCCAAAGCGGTTTTAAAAAAGCTAATTTATAAAGCCGCGTCGCGTTTGCGAGCGGAGGGATTTTTAGCCGGTGGAATTTTCGTCGCCATCTCTTTTTACGACGGGCTAACCTTCAAAAAAAGTCGGCGAGTCTCCCCGTTTTCCGATACGCATTCATTTATCACTCAAACTTTTGAAATGTTGTGTGATTGCCACTGGTCTGGTAGTCCAAGTTATGTTTCCGTTTCCGCCTTTAATTTGTCATCAGCAAAAAATATTCAACTTTCGATCTTGCCGGAAATTGAAAAGTCGCGGAAAATCTCCGAAGCGATGGACAAAATTGATGATGAATTTGGTGTCGGCTTCATCCATCCGGCGTCGGTTTTTGCCGCAAAGGACTCGGCACCGGATCGAATTCCCTTTGGTAAACCAAGGTACGACATCCGGCATTAGCCCATGCCAATTTACCAATAGCTTTAAACTCCTATTCGTACTATCATTGAAGTTTTTCGTCCGCAGGGTCACCCGCTAGGGTCACCTTCGGTAGACTCCGGAAGATAAATTATTAGGAGTCACAACATTTCTTTGTTGTGATAAAAAAACCGCCAGCGGTAGCTGAACGGTGGGATGAAAAAATCAACGAAAGATGTTGCGCAAATGATCGAGTTGTTGATCTAGGATATCCATACCGACAGGGACAACTGGTTCGAGTCTGTTTTCTCTACCTTCGTTAATCGAACCCAATGTTTCTGGTCGGTAGGTATAAGCTTCACGTGGCCCGCAGTTTTCAAAATGTGGTTTTCCCCAAGAAATTAACAGCTCGGCAACTGTCCCTCTACTAACAACATCAGGGTTCCATGTTACCGGAATATCGTAACCGCATTCTTTTTGAAAGTCGCTTTTTAAAGAAGCGTTAACAATAGTTCTTCTGACCGGATCATGCTCAAACCACAATTTTCTTTTCAGCGTGATAAGGTCTCGGCAAAGGCAGTTGTCTGGATGGCTGGGGGAAACAATGTCGATTTCAGTATCAGCGATACAACTACAACAGATGATTGCCATTCTGACTTTATCCATGGATGCTACCCTGCCCAAGTTTTTGACGGTGATACGTTTTCCAGGAATCTGACTTTTGGTTCTGGTCAGTGTTATATCAACTGCCGCCATTTCATAATCCAAATCGGGACAATATTTATTCAAAAGCTCGATCAGACCAAGACATTTGTTTGTAACGATTTGTAGCATTGCCATCACTCCGATCCTTCGGATGCGTTGTCTAAAATCCATATTAGCAGAAATCATAATAAAAGCAACAATGAAGATTAGTAATTGTTGTTCAATATTTTCTGTACAAATTTACTCGATCGAGCGAGTAAAAACACACAAAATGTTAATAACAAAAAAACCGGCAGCGTGTGCTAACCGGCGAGTCAGTGAACATCAAACATATTGTCGGGCATAACTTCTGCCCAAGCGATTCCGGCAAGATACTCGGATTCCAATACTACTTGTTTTGGCGTCCGCAGATCCGGCGGACGAACGGCGAGAAAGTGGCGAGTTGTTCTGTCGGGACCATTTTCTCTTCGGCGTGATTGGACAATGTCCAGATCGTTGTCAGTCGTCAACATGGAAATGCTCCAATCCCATTCGATACATCCAAGCCATTTCACGCCAGTAGTCTTGATCGAATGTTCGAGGTGCTGAACCAACTAGCTGTGAGAGTTGCCCACATCTTGTCATGCTGACAATTGGAAGCTCGCCATGTTCTCGTCGATTTGACTGAATGTCGTCGAGAACGCCTCTGAGCATTTCGGTCACTTCCTTTCGGTCGGGTTGTTTTGATTATAGCATACTGCCAGTGGTGGCTGGGCGGTGGGCTAAATGTTATCAAGTATCAAGGTAGAAATGATCATTGCCAACCGAAATCATCCATGCCCTTTCAAACCAATAGTCTCTGTAAAATTGAGCAGTTTCCGGACTGACTGTTGGTCGTTGCCGTTCTGCTTGCAGTCGACGAACAACCGGCAAAACTCCATTTTCTCGATAATGTGATTGAATGCTATCGAAAATATCTTCGCACACCTCAACCACTTCCTTTCTGTCCAGGGTTGTTTTGATTATAGCATCTATTAAAAAAACCGCCAGTGGTGGCGGTTTGAGTAAAGTAGTTTAGCTTGGGATTTTTTTCCCGCCAATTACGGCCAGAAGCAAAAGAATAGCGTACAAAATGTACGTCCACGTAGGCAAATAAAATCCAATCATGTACACGATCGTAAACAAGGTGGAAACAACAAGAGTAAACAGTACTATCTCTTTTGGTGGTTTAGGCAGTCTTTTTTTAGGCGGGCAATCTGAATACCAATTACCGACGGCAGTCCATGAAATGATACTAACGGCGAAACAGAAAAGCAAGAAAAACCAATTTAGTGGTAGCCCCATTGTGCTTGCCACCCTTCGTTATTATTGTTACGACAACAGTAATTTTAACACAAGTATTTAATTTTGACAATAAAAAAAACCGCCAGCGTGCGGCGGTTTGGTTGTGGTCATCTCGACGGCGCTGGACCGGTTGGTCGATTCTGGCGATAATGAACTGTTGATGCTATTACGCGGGTTTCTCGCAGGAGTACGATGTAAGCAATCAGCTCGCGGATGACATCCAACATGCCATCATCTCCTTTGTCAAAAGGATAGCAAAATTGAGAAAATAAAACAAGCTTTAAATTTGGCGAGTTTTTTGCTAGAGTAAAAACATAAACGGAGATTCCAGCACTGATTTCTTGCGCAGATAAACGTTGATGGAAACAATCAGCGTGACAGATCAGTGTAATAATTATATTATTATGAATCAACTTGGCAAAACTGAAGAGGAGCTAATTAAATCGAGAAAAGGCAAGCGAGCGAAACTTGAGGCTCTTAATGTTGAAACCTATCCGGCGAAGTCGGAGCGAAACTACATTGTCAAAAAAGTTTTGGCGTCAGAGAAGGAGTTTATTGCCGGTGCGGAAGTGCTGAAATTGGCCGGACGAATTACGGCGATGCGTGGACATGGCGCAATTATCTTCGCTGATTTGCAAGATGAGAGCGGAAAACTTCAATTACTTTTTAAATCCGACAAGCTGGCAGAAGATTTTAAACTTTTAGATTTGTTGGATGTTGGCGATTTTATTCAAGTCGCCGGCAAATTATTTATTACCAAGGCCGGCGAAACAACACTCGAGGTTCTGTCATTTAAACTACTGACGAAATCACTTCGGCCGTTGCCGGAAAAATGGCACGGATTAACCGACACCGAAACCAGATATCGCCAGCGTTATGTCGACTTAATTGTTAACCCGCGCGTCAAGGAACTGTTTTACAAACGATCAAAAATTATTGCGACTATCAGGAATTTCTTAGTCGAAAATGGTTTTTTGGAAGTTGATACTCCGACGCTTCAACCGATCGCCGGCGGCGCTGTTGCCAAACCGTTCGCGACACACTATAATGCTTATGATCGCGAGGTTTTTCTCCGAATTGCACCGGAGCTATATCTCAAGCGCTTGATTGTTGGTGGCTTTGAAAAGGTGTTCGAATTTGCCCGCTGTTTCCGCAATGAAGGAGTAGACGCGACACACAATCCGGAGTTTACCAACTTGGAATTTTATTGGGCTTATACCGACTACGAAAAGCTGATGGAGTTTACCGAAGAGTTAATGAAAAATCTGGTCAAGGAAGTTTTTGGCAAAACCGATGTTGAAATTACTGGCGAAATGGTGGATTTTAGTCTTAAGTTTCCACGAATTACATTTTCCGATTTTACCGGCGGCAAAAATACTGACGAAGCGTTTAAAGCTGCGGTGAAAAAAATCACTCGTCCAACTTTTGTTATCGATCATCCAATAGAAATATCGCCGTTGGCGAAACGTAAAGGAGAAAAAACCGTTGAACGATTCCAGCTGATTCTTGGCGGGCTGGAAGTCGTCAACGCATTCTCAGAATTGAATGATCCGGTTGATCAGAAATTGCGCTTTGAAGATCAAGGGAAAAAGCGGGATTCCGGTGACGAGGAAGCTCATGAATACGACGCCGATTTCGTCAAAGCCTTGGAATACGGTATGCCACCGACTGCCGGCTGGGGAATGGGAATCGACAGACTAGTCATGCTACTTACCGGATCAAAAACTTTGCGTGAGATATTACTGTTTCCGTACATGAGGCCGGAAAAGAACGAATGATTTAAAAACGCATAGCTAATAACCATAACTAAGTAGTTAATTAGCTAGGAAATTAAAATTATTCGTTATTAGTTATAAAATATTAGTTAGGAGAAATATGTTAGATATTGAACTGATACGAAAAGAACCGGAGGGAATTAAAAAAGCCATTGCCAGAAAGGGCGCCGATCCGGCTTTAATCGACGAAGTGGTTTTGATTGATCGCAATCGTCGCCGAGTGTTATCCGAACTGGAACGGGCGCAGTCGGAGTTAAATCGCCACTCAAAGGACATCGCCAATTTGCACGGTCAGCAAAAAATTGATGCTATCAACAACGCCGGAATTTGGTCGGCCAAAGTCAAAGAGTTAAAACCGGAGGCTGATCGATCGCAAAGGGAGTTTGTGGATATAATGCTCCTAATTCCGAATCCGCCACTCGCCGATGTTATCGACGGCGCATCCGACAAAGAAAACACCGTAAACCGTACTGTCGGGGAGATATCGAAATTTTCCTTCAAACCACTCGATCATGTTGAGTTGGGAGAAAAACTCGACCTAATTGACATCGAACGCGCTGGAAAAATCTCCGGTTCACGCTTTTATTTTTTGAAAAATGAATTGGTCCAACTGGAGTTTGCCTTAGCGCAATATGCGATGGAGATCCTGACGGCAGAAAAATTTGTGCCGATGATCACACCGGTGCTTTTAAACCGCGAAGCAATGACTGGCGCCGGATATCTGCCGGCCGGCGAGGATGAAATTTATAAAACTCAGGATGACTTGTATTTGGTTGGAACGTCGGAGCAACCGCTGGCCGGATATCACAGTAATGAAATTATTGATGGAAAAAATTTGCCCTTACGTTACGCCGGGTTTTCTAGCTGTTTCAGGCGCGAAGCCGGCAGCCATGGTAAAGATGTCCGGGGGATTCTACGGGCGCACCAATTTGACAAAGTTGAAATGTTTTCCTTTTGCTTGCCGGAAAATTCAGAAAAGGAACATGAATATTTGGTCTCGCTGGAGGAAAAAATCGTTTCCGGTCTCGGATTGCCATATCAAATTGTTAATATTTGTGCCGGCGATTTGGGCTCCCCGGCGGTGAAAAAATATGATGTTGAAACTTGGATGCCGGGGCAAGACCAATATCGGGAAACCCACTCCTGTTCAAATTGCACTGATTTTCAAGCTCGTCGTCTTAATATCCGATATCGCGACAAAGACGGCAAGGTTGCGCCGCTCCACACTTTAAATGGCACGGCAATTGCCATTGGTCGAATGCTGATCGCGATTATGGAAAACGGCCAGCAAAAAGACGGCAGTATCAAAATCCCGGAAATACTTCACAAATCTCTTAATTTCAAGGAAATTAAGAGATAACGAATAACTAAAAACGTATAACTAATAACCATAGCCAAGTAGTTAATAAGTTAAAAAGTTAAAAAGTTAAAGTTATTAATTATTAGTTTGAATAGGAGGCCCAAGTGCAAATTAATGTCGTGACGAAAGATGTTATCATCACGGCCCGTCAGAAATCCGATATTGAGAAAAAAATCAGTCGACTTAAAAAATATTTGAAACATGAAAGTCCGGTGAATATCGAAGTTCACTTAATTGACGACTCTGGGCCGAACAAAACCGGAGTGACGCAGAGTGTGAAAATTGATGTTGTTTCCGAGCATTACAATATTCACATCGAGGAAAAAAAGAATAATATTATGAAGGCTTTCGCCAATGCGCTCCGATCAGTTGACCGCCAGGTCCGCGATCAGCATAAAAAAGAGATCCAAAAAGCCCAAACCGGTGGCGGAAGATTTGACAAAGTTTTTGGGATTTTGGGAAAATTCCGACGGAAGAAGTGATGTAACGTGTCATCCTCGTAAAGACGGGAATCCACAAATAGTTTTGTCACCCTAAACTCGATTCAGGATCTCATTAATAGAATAAAAAAACGAGCGGCCGTTTTGGCTGCTCGTGGTGTTTGGTAAAAGGTGAGTATCAGTGAAAGTCGAAGATTCTGTGGACTTATGCCCATGTTCTGATCAATTCGGCAGCAGCGAGATAATCTTCCCCGTCTTTGTCGTCGCTGTGATCCCTGTCGATATTCCGGAGAAAGTCGTCAAGAGTTCCCCAGAAGCAACCGGTTTTAATCATCGGCCCGTCTACATGTCTGACGGCGTAAAGAAGGTCACTGCGACTTCCAATTGGGCCAATGTTCAGAATTCCTTGCGCTTGAAAGAGATCAGTTCCTTCGAGTGTCGTGCCTTTAATAATGGTTTGACCAAAAATGGTTCTTTCAAGATTTGTTCGATACAGATAAGCGTTTGTTAGGTCAACCCCTGTCAGGTTGGCTCCATGCAGGTTGGCAGACTCTAGGTCACAACCGATCAATTTCGCGCCGGTAAGATCGGCATAACTTAAGTCTGCGTTTTTAAGGTTGACGTAATTATGCCGAAAACCCTTATAATATTTAATTTGCAGGTCGAGGTTACGAAGATTTGCTCCCGACAATTCGACACCGCAAAGCGACTTGCGATTGTGTGCGGCCTCCTCAACTGCCGTCTTAACACTTCGACGTCTACAAGTGAAAATGACGTCACCATATGTGTTCTTGAGTTTCATCTCTTGCCTCCAAAAGCCGTGTTGTTTGCGCGATTTGATTCTAGCATTAAACTTTCCAATTATCAAGAGTGTTTTTGTGAGTTGAAAAAATAGGCACAAAGTGGTAAAGTAAAAGCATAAAAGGAGATTCTGATGCAGATTTATCACGCAGATAACCGCAGACGAAATTAGTGACAATCGGCGTGAAAGTTTGGTGTAAGAATTACAACACAATGTCCTTATTCTCGAAATTTTTTACCGATTCCAGTCAAAAGGTAGTCAACCGCTATCGGAAGTTTTTAGTTGATGCCAATTCATTAGAGTCGGAGTTAAAGAAAAAATCCGACAAACAATTGAAAGAATACACAGGAAAATTTCAAAAGCAGTTGACAGTAGTTAGTGGTCAGTTGTCGGAGGAATCAAGAATTATGGAAGAAATTATGCCGGAGGCGTTTGCCGTTGTCCGCGAAGTTTCGCGCCGAGTTTGGGGAGAGCGACACTTTGATGTCCAGCTGATTGGCGGCGCGGTTTTGCACTCGGGTCAAATTGCCGAAATGAAAACCGGTGAAGGAAAAACCTTGGTCGCAACGCTACCATTATATTTAAACGCTTTAGCCGGTCGTGGTGCCCATTTGGTAACCGTCAATGACTACCTTTCGAAAAGTCAGGGCGAGGGGATGGGTGAAATTTACAACTTTTTGGGCCTTTCAGTCGGTGTAATCCAAAATCAGCAGATCTCTTACAAATTTGAGAAGAAAAAAGATTACAAACATTATTCCGAGGCTGATGGTTCGAATCTTGTGCCCTGCTCGCGACAGGAGGCCTACGCCTGCGATATTACCTATGGCACCAACAATGAGTTTGGTTTTGATTATTTGCGCGACAACATGGCTCCGAGTTTGGCCCAGTGTGTTCAGCGCGAACTACATTTTGCCATTGTTGATGAGGTTGACTCAATATTAATTGATGAAGCCCGAACACCTCTGATTATCTCGGCGCCGGCGGAAGAATCGGCGTCGCTGTACCAAAAATTTTCTGGCCTTGTTCCACGACTAAAAATTGTTGAAGATTATACCGTTGATGAAAAGGATCGAGCGGTGATGATTACCGATGAGGGAATCAAAAAAATCGAGGGCATGTTGGGAATTGCCAATGTTTACAGCGCCGAATCAATCGAATTGGTTCATCACCTGGAGGAAGCGCTGAAGGCGCACGCATTATTTAAAAAAGACAAAGATTATGTCGTTAAAGACGGCGAAATTATTATCGTCGATGAATTTACCGGCCGATTGATGCAGGGTCGTCGATATTCCGAAGGTTTGCATCAGGCGATTGAAGCCAAGGAAAATGTTGAAGTCAAACGCGAGTCGCAAACAATGGCGACGATATCATTTCAGAATTTATTTCGCCTGTACCACAAACTTGCCGGCATGACCGGAACTGCAGCGACGGAAGCCGAGGAGTTTTATAAAATTTACAAATTGGATGTAACCGAAATTCCGACCAATCAACCGATGATCCGTCACGACGCCGGCGACAAGATTTACAAAACTTTTGCCGGCAAAATCGACGCAGTGGTTGCCGACATTAAATCTCGCCAGGCAAAAGGCCAACCGGTTTTAGTTGGCACAGTTTCAGTCGAGAAGAATGAATATCTATCGAAGTTCTTGAAACGAGCCGGAATCAAACATGAAGTTTTGAACGCCAAAAACCATGAGCGGGAAGCAAAAATTATTATCAAAGCCGGGCAGATCGGCGCCGTCACCGTCGCCACCAACATGGCTGGTCGCGGGACTGACATCAAACTTGGCGCCGGAGTAGCGCGCCTTGGCGGTTTACATGTAATCGGCACCGAACGACACGAATCGCGACGAATTGACAACCAGCTTCGCGGTCGTTCCGGTCGTCAAGGCGATCCGGGATCGTCTCAATTTTATGTTTCAATGGAAGATGATCTGATGCGAATTTTCGGTGGCGACAGATTGAAATCGATTATGGAACGTTTTGGTTTGCCTGAAGATATTCCGATTGAAAACTCGATGATTTCTCGCTCAATCGAAACGGCGCAAAAGAAAGTTGAGGGTCACAACTTTGATATTCGCAAACATTTGGTTGAATATGACGATGTGATGAATTCGCATCGCAAATACGTTTATGGCAAAAGAAGGAAGATATTGGAAAGTTCAAATGAAGATCAAAATCCAAATGTTGAAACCCGAAATTCGAATGACGAAAAAATTTCGAATGATAAAATAGAAAATATAAGAGAGGACATTCTGGAAATTGCCAACAAAGAGATTGATGGTATCTTCACAACACTGGCGGCTGAGCCGGAGAAAATTAAAACGGAAATCGAGGCGATTTTTACTCTCAGTCCGAAAGATTTATCAGCCGACATCGTCAAAAATGATGTCAAAAAACTTTATGTTGAGCGCGAAAAAAAATTCGGTCAGGAAGTGATGCATCAAGTAGAGCAAGCGGTTTATTTACGAACAATTGATATGCTTTGGATTGAGCATTTAACAACAATGGAGGAGTTGCGAACCGGAATTGGATTGCAAGGATATGCTCAGACTGATCCGTTAGTTGCCTACAAACGCGAATCGTATCGCCTGTTTCAGGATCTTCTATCGGCTATCAATGCCGGAGTTTTGCGAACGATTTTTCATGTCGAGGTCAATATTCAACCGCCGGCGAGCGCCATCGAATCAAGACCATTGGAATATCTTGCACCGGATCCAGATCGGGTGGGAGATATAGAAGAAAATCCAAATGACAAAACCCAAATGTCAAATGAAGTTCAAAGTTCAAACGATCAGATGTCAAACGGAATTACAACAACCATCAGACAAAAAGGGAAATCGGTTTTTGAGCGGATGGATAATGCTAATGGTGCCGGTCAAACAGTTAAATCAGCGCATAAGCCCGGCCGCAACGATCCCTGCCCGTGCGGTTCTGGGAAAAAGTACAAGAAATGCTGTGGAAAGTAATATCGCCTACCCAGTTTTAGTCTGTGATAGCTAATTTTGGGGATAATAATTTACGAAGAAAAAATGAAGGAATCAAAAAAAGTAGAACTTGTTGTCTTTGTCCCGGAAAGCCATGCCGAGGCGATTCGAAAAGCAATGGGTGATGCCGGCGCCGGCGTGATCGGAAATTATACTTATTGTTTTTCGTCATCAAAAAGTACTGGTGATTTTAAACCGCAAGAAGGATCAAATCCATCAATTGGCAAAATTGGAAAGCAGAAATCAGTTGAAGAAATTCGGATTGAAACTCTTTGTGGTCGTGAAAAAGTTGAAGCAGTTATTAATACAATTTCGGCGGTTCATCCGTATGAAGAAGCGCCGGTCGATATTTATCCAATGTTGGAAATATAATTTTGAGCTCAGTAATCGACAAATTTATTATAAAAACCTCGCCGGTCGAGGTTTTTATAATTATCCCTAACTTTATCGACATACAGTGATGTAGCGAAGGGATAATTATTTTACTTATAACAAATCTATTTTTTTTTGGACAGAATTTGACTCATTATGGTATAATCAATACAAGAATAAAGAATTATGAATTAAGGGTTATGATTAAAGTCCAAAATTCATAATTCATTATTTATAATTCAATTTTTTAGGAGGGGCTTGAAAAAAGTTCTACTTGTTATTTTGGATGGTTGGGGGCTCTCGCCTTTAAAAGAAGGTAATTCTACCTATTTGGCAAAAACACCGAATTTGGATTGGGTATTCGGATCGTACCCAAAAACTTCACTTTCAGCTTCCGGTATTGATGTCGGAATTACGCCCGGCGAATCCGGAAACTCCGAAGTCGGACACCTGAATTTGGGTTCTGGCCGTGTGGTTTGGAAGAGTTTACCTCGAATAGACCAAGCAATAGAAAACGCTGGTTTTTTTCGTAATGAAAATTTGATGAAATTGACCGACCAAATAAAAAAAACCGATGGGACATTGCATCTAATTGGACTTTGCTCTGCCGGCAGTGTTCACTCGAGTCTAAATCACCTATTTGCGCTCTTAAAGTTTGCCAGCGACAAAAATTTGGAAAAAATTTATATTCACATGATTACAGACGGTCGTGACACGGCGCCACAAGTTGCCAAAGAGGACATTGATCGAATTCAAGCGGAGATTTCAAAGACAGGGGTCGGCAAAATCGCCACCATTATCGGTCGGTTTTATGCCATGGATCGCGACAAACATTTTGAGCGAGTTGAAAAGGCGTATAATCTTTGGGTTTTGGGTCAGGGTGATTTTTACTCCGGTGCAAAAGAAGCTATCGACGCCAACTATCGCGCCGGCGCCGACGATGAGAAAATCGGCCCATGTTTAATCGACAAGGATGGCCTAATCCGTCCGGGCGATGGTATTATCTTCTTTAACTTCCGAGCCGATAGAGTGCGCCAGATCCTCAATGTTTTTGAAAGTGATAGCTTCTCCGAATTTCAAAAGCAAAAAATTGACAATTTGAGTATTTTGACGATGACAAAATACTTTGACGATCAGCTATCACCGGTAATATTTCCGCCACTTGATATGAATAATGTTGTCGCTGATATTATCGAATCCAACAATTTAAGTCAAAGTCATATCGCCGAAACGGAAAAGTATGCTCATGTGACCTATTTCTTTAACGGTGGTGAGGAGAAACCGCACGAGCATGAAGATCAAGTTCTTGTGCCATCACAACGAGTCGAAAGTTACACCACAGCACCAGAGATGTCGGCGGTGGCGATTAAAGACAAAGTGGTGGAAGCAATTCAAAATCAAAAAGATTTTATTGTCGTTAATTTTGCCAATGGCGATATGGTCGGCCATACTGGAAATTTGCAGGCGACGATTAAGGCGGTTGAGTCGGTTGACGAGAATATTGGTCTGCTACTGTCATCGGCGTCGGCAAAAGGTTATAATGTAATTATCACCGCCGACCATGGAAATTGTGAAGTAATGATTAACCCGTCGAGCGGCGAAATTAATAAGGAACACACCGGAAGTCCGGTACCGTTTGTTGTTTGTGACTTGTCGGCAAAACCATTCACGCCGCAAAACGGTAGCGATTTTAATCATGAATCGTTGTTGGAATATTCCGCTAATGCCCCGACCGGGATATTGGCCGATGTGGCACCAACAGTTTTAGGCATAATCGGTATCGACAAACCGGCGGAAATGAATGGAATAGATATCAGCAAGTTAATTTAAAATGTAAAATATAAAGTTCAAAATTATTGAGAGCATTTTATGCTCGAACCATAGTAGTGAATTCCGTTATTTTACATTTTGATTTTTGAATTTTAAATTTTACCATGATTGAATTTCAGCATGTGACAAAAAAATATGGCAAATACATCATTGCAGTTGACGACGTGACTTTTAAGATTGGTGCGCATGAGTTTGTGGCTTTGGTCGGACCGTCCGGCGCCGGAAAATCAACATTGATAAAAATGTTGACGCGAGAAGAGGAGCCGACAAGCGGTAGAATTTTAGTCGCCGACCGCGACATTTTCCAATTAAAAGAGCGTGAATTGCCGTATTACCGACGGAAGGTCGGTGTGGTTTTTCAGGATTTCAAACTCTTGGCGCGAAAAACGGTATATGAAAATGTTGCCTTTGCGCTTGAGGTTGCCGGTGTGGTTCCATCGGTAATCAAAAAGAGAGTGGCGGAAATGTTGACATTAGTTGGTCTGGATAATCGTCCGGATGCGCTGGCGGAGGAGTTGTCCGGCGGGGAAAAACAGCGAATCTCTATTGCCAGAGCTTTAGTTCACGAGCCGAAGCTTTTAATCGCCGACGAACCGACCGGCAACTTGGATCCGGTCAATTCTTGGGAAATCATCGAACTACTATTCAAAATCAATAAGCAGGGGACAATAGTCTTGCTAGCGACACACAACAAAGAGGTTGTTGATGCCATTCACAAGCGGGTTATCACGATGAAAGATGGAAAAGTTATCAATGACAAAGAGGATGGAAAGTACATATTATAATCACAAGAATGAATGACTAATAACTTATAACAAATATTGTCCAAATAACCATTAGCTATCAGTATAATTTGTTATCCATTCATGGAGTATTTCATGCAAACTAGCGGATTTTCCAACTTAATAATGACAGTTAGCAGAGTTCTGAAGATGAGTTTTTTGTCATTTTGGCGCAACCGACTTTTATCATTGGCGACAACGGTAATTATTGTTTTGGCCCTGTTCATCATCTCGATATTTTCTCTGACTATAGTAGTGGCCAACAAAGCGGCCCAAACTCTAAACGGCAAAGTTGACTTGACGGTTTATTTGAAGGATGCCGACACTGATGATCAAGTTACGGCTTTGCAACAAATCATCGAGTCGCGGCCTGAAGTGAAAAACGTCTCGTTGATTTCCAAGGATCAAGCGTTGTCAATTTGGCAAAAAAGTCACGCCGACAACTCTGATATTGCCAATGTGATCTCCCAGGCTGACAATCCGTTGCCGCGGAGTTTCGAGATCAAAACTGCCGATCCGACGCAAATTGAAACCGTTGCTAACTTTCTTGATAATCAGGATTACGCGCCGTTAATTCAGCAGATCAGTTATAAGCAAACAAAAGACATTGTTGACAGGTTAATTCGAATTACCGGTTTTGTCAAAACTCTCGGGCTGGCGTTATCATTGATATTTATTTTAATTTCAGTTTTAATCGTTTACAACACACTCCGTTTGACAATTTACAGTCGGTCTGATGAAATAGAAATTATGAAGTTGGTTGGTGCTTCGGATTCGTATGTTCGAGCACCGTTTATGATTGAGGGTATGACTTACGGTTTTCTTGGCGCGATTATCTCATCGATAATTTTCTTTGTCGTTTATCGAGTTTCTTTGCCGCCGGCGGAAAGTTATCTTGGCATCAGCGATTTATCTTCATCGTTATCATCAACACTTTGGTTAATTGTCGCCTCGCAATTTATTGTCGGGTTGTTGATGGGAGCAATCTGCTCCTTAGTCGCAATGCGACAGTATTTATTCGGCAAAAAAAAGAAATGAAAAAACCATACCGTCTAAATTTTATTGTCTCGCTAATAATTTTGGCACTCTGTTTTTGTCACGGAGTTTCGATATTCGCCGCCACTCAGCAGGATTTGAATAATGCCAAAGCGGCCCAGCAGCAAGCAGCAGCAGCGGCCAAGGCCAAAGCGGATCAGGCAGCGCAAATACAGGGTCAAATTTCCGTCATCAGCGGTCAAATTAACGCAACACAAAGTGCGCTAGATCAAACAAACGGTAATATTGCCGGTACTCAGACGACAATTGATGATTTAACCGACCAGATTGCAGCCCAAGAAAGTAAACTTGTCGATGAAAAAAATAAACTGGACGAGGTTGTTTCTTCTTGGTATATGGAAGGCAGCTCAGGCTTTTTTCAAACACTGTTTTCTTCGAAAAGTCTGTCGGACATGGTTTCAAAACAGCAATATTATGATTCGATCAAACAACAAGTTACTAATACAATGGATCAAATTAATGATCTAAAAGCGCAATTAGCAGCGCAAAAAAGCGATCAGCAAACGAAGATGGCAAGTTTACAAAGTTTGCAACAACAACAGAGCTCTTATAAAAGTTCGGTTGAAAATCAGAAAAGTCTTCAAACGCAAATGCTCAATATGACTTTGGCGCAACAGCAACAATATTTAGCTTTAGTCGCCAAGCTTCAAAACGATATCTCTCATATCTCCGCCGACCTTTACGCCCAACGAATGAAATCTTCACCCGGTGTTGCCGGTGCTTTGGGCTATCAGTATATGCAGCCACCGAATGTCTATGTTCTTGACCCGTGGAATTTTTATGAATCGGAGTGTACCGGATATGCCGCTTGGTATTGGAATGATGTTTTAGGAAAACATTGGGTTAACACCAGACCGGGTTCCGGTAGCGCTTGGAACTGGCCGGCGCTGGCCAGTGATCAGGGTTACTCGGTTTCCCAAACTCCGCGAGTTGGAGCGATAATTTCATGGCAGGCTAGCTATTTATCATCCGATTGGGGACACGTGGCAATCGTCCAAGCAGTTCACTCGGATGGCACAATTGATGTTTCCGAATATAACTGGTCATATAATCATGGCGGTGATATTAAAACCAACTTAAACCCGTCAAGTCGCGGACCATACAGTTATATTTATTGATATGATTTGAAATTCAAATAACGCACAAAGACAATTCCGTTTGGTTTTGATATAATAAATTTGTGAAGAGAAATAAAAAAATAATTCTAAAAATTGTCACGGCGCTTTTGGCGCTTGGTTTGATTTTTTATGCCGGTTACGGTTTCGGACTCCGTCGCGGTTCAGGTGATTTCATCCCGTCTGTTATTAGCAATTCAAACTCCGGTCAGCCGGCAAACGTCGATTTTTCATTATTCTGGCAAACTTGGAACAAGGTTCGGGATTCGTACAATAATTCCTCTGATCCGCAGTCGATGGTTTATGGCGCAATTTCCGGCATGGTTTCCTCGCTCGGTGATCCATATACAGAATTTTTAAAACCGTCGGACAACAAGGCGCTGACGTCGGATTTATCGGGACAGCTGGAAGGGATCGGCGCCGAGCTGACAATGGACAATGATGCTGTAACGGTTATTGCACCACTGGCGTCATCACCGGCGGAAAAAGCCGGAATCAAAGCCCGTGATATAATTTTAATGGTTGACGAAACATCAACCAACAATTTAACTCTGACCGAAGTTGTTAATAAAATTCGTGGCGCGGCTGGAACGCAAGTAAAACTGGAGATTCAGCACGCCGGCGCTTCCACGCCGATCAATTTGACGATCATAAGGGCAAAGATTACTGTGCCAAGTGTGACTTACGGTTTGAATCAGGATGGAAATAAAAAAATCGCCACTTTCACCATCAGCCAGTTTGGCGACGATACCAGTTCGCTGGTGGAAAAATTTGCCAATCAAGCGATTAGTGACAAGGCGGATGGTATTATTCTCGACTTGCGCGACAACCCCGGTGGTTATTTGGACAGTGCGGTCACTGTTGCCGGCGTGTTTTTACCGAACAATAAGCTGGTTGTTAGCGAGGTTGACAAAAATGGTAAAAAGCAAGAGTATAAAACCAGCGGCGCGGCAACTTTGGCGAATTTGCCTCTAATAGTTTTGGTTAATGGTGGTAGCGCTTCGGCATCGGAGATATTAACCGGTGCGATAAAAGATAATAAACGCGGCGAAATAATCGGCGAGAAAACTTTTGGTAAGGGTTGTGTTCAGCAAATTATACCGCTTTCCGGCGGATCGGCGCTGAAAGTCACAATCGCCAATTGGTTAACGCCAAATGGGTCGCAAATAAATAAAATCGGCATTACGCCGGATGTTGTCGTCACGTCACCGACGGATAATTCATCTGATCCGCAAATGGAAAAAGCAAAATTGGAAATTACGAAATAATTTTAAATTTTAAATTTATAATTTAATATTGATAGTCATGAAAATAATTCTCACGTCTGAGATCAAAAACATCGGCCAAAAAGGCGATATCAAAGAAGTTAAGCCGGGATACGCGCGGAATTTTTTGTTTCCAAAAGATTTGGCGGTTCCTGCCGATTCCGCTCGTGGGCAGGAAATAATCAAAATCAAAGAGACTGAATCCGAAAAGCAGGGGGAAGAGATTGGGAAAATCGCTGAACTTGTTCGTGCCAATCAAAATTTTATAATAAAGTTCGAGCGGAAAGCTTCAAGTGAGGGAAAGTTATTTGGCAGTGTCGCCGTCAAAGAAATCAAAGTCGCGGCTGAAAAAAAGCTGGGGACAAAAGTCGAATCATTGACACCGGATCATCCGGTGAAAGAGATCGGCGACCACAAATATAATTTAGGGTTTAAGGGTCAGCAGACATTAGACATTATCGTCTCGATTGTGCCGTTATCGATAAAGAAGAAGTAGCGGAAAGCGCGAAAATAATATAGAATTGGTGTAGATAGGAGGGGTCTATGGCTGATGTTGGAAAAACTACCGGTGGTTCGCCGTGGGATGAACCACTACCCGAAGGTGCTGAAACTAAGAAACCAATGCCGACAATCGTTGGTGATCTTGATGTTAGCAAAAATATTCAACAGGCGCAAACAGCCGAAAATCAGAAACCGACTGAATTAAAACTCCCGACCAATACCGAGGAGAAAGTTGGCGCCAAAGTTGATGTTGCGGCTGAAACTCCGGTGATTACTCCGGCTCAACCGATTGCAACTTCGGCACCAAACGCTAATCCTAGCCCTCAAGTTGCACCAAAAGCCCCGGAGGCTAACTCCGATTTTTGGCAATCAATTTATGGACAAACCGCGAGCGCTCCGGTACCAACTGAAACTCTGGTTCCGAAACCAACTCAACCGGCGCAACCGAAACCGCTGGCTCCGATTGTGCCAACAGCAGTAACAAACATCATCAATCAGCCGCAACCTGTGGCATCAGCTCCCGCAACGACGCCACAAGTTCCAATCCGTCCAACGACTCAACAACCGGTATCTCAACCATCGGCACCGCTGCCAAAGGCAGATAATCTCGTGGCGCCTAATCAGAAAACAGCAAATAATCGAATTAAAACCTTTATTATTGCCGGCGTTGTCGGGGTCGTCATACTTTTCACTGGCGGAGTGTTTTTGACTGAAAAAGGTATAATTTCGATCGGTTTAGAAAAAATTTACGGCGCGATTCATCTTGATGCCATTTGGGGCGGTTTACCGGCCAACGCTGAAAACGCCTTCGCCATGTCTGCGTTGAAGATGAAAACGGAAAAAGGTTATAAAATATCGGGAAACGCGACAATCACCGTCAATAAAGGGGTAAAATCCGACTTAATCTCACCCATTGTTTCGACGGCCGGTAACCAAACATCCATCGACAGTCAGTCAACGGCGACAGAGAGTTCCGGTTTATCAACGGTTGAAGAGTTGACCACTGAAATTAACGCCCAAATTACCGATTCCGTCAGTGGCGTCGACATCAACATCAAATCAAGTGAAAACTCAAATTCTAAAATTCAGCTGGTTTATTCGAGCGACAAAATGTACTTGAAAACCTCGGACGATATTGTTTACGGCAGCCAAACAAAGGGTAGCTGGGCATCGTTAGATTTTAATAAATTTGGCAACGATAATCCAGGGCAAAGCTTTTTGGGTAGCCAATTTTCCGGTTCGGATTTCTCGATTGTCGGGAGTCGCGGTACGGAGGAAACAATTAACGGCGTTCGCTGCTTTCATTACACCGGTGTCGCGACCATTGGGAACGCCCTGCAAAATTTTGGTCTTTCGAATGACAGCATCTCCAGTCTGAACATGGATTACTGGCTTGGTACGAATGACCACTTTATCCGTCGGCTGACTATGAGAATTATTCCCGGAAGCAAGTCGGCTGTTTCCAGAATTGATATGACACTCGATTTTTCTGATTTCGGCAATAACTCTTCTGATTTTATAATACCGGCAACTTCGACACCTTTCTCTGCTTCGGCATCAACATCATCAACAGTCGGGGCCAGAGATAATCAAAGAAAAACCGACCTCGCCAACATCGCTAAAGCTCTGGAGAGTTATCACACGGCTAACGGAGAATATCCGCAAGCGACGGGCACGGAAAAAATTTCACCGACATCTGGAACACTTTTTTCCAGTTTGGTTCCAACCTACTTATCTACACTACCACTTGACCCGAACGACCCAACCAATTATTATGGATATGTATCCGATGGCGCGAGTTATACGTTATCGTCTGTTTTGGAGGATAAAACCGACACATCGGGCAAACAGGTTGGGGCTAACTACTTGTATTTTCTTTCAAGTTTGTAATAATAAGGTCTAGGAGTTAATATGACAGGTTTATGGATTATTGTTGGCATCATCGTATTATTACTAATCATCATTGCCTCGGTTTTTAATCGATTGGTGAGTTTAAAAAACCGTACCGATGAAGCCTGGAGCGACATTGACGTTCAACTGAAGCGGCGACATGATTTGATTCCCAATTTGGTTGAAATGGTCAAGGGTTATGCTAAACATGAAAAGGAAGTTTTTGAAAAAGTTACCGAAGCCAGAACTGCGGCAATTTCCTCCAAAGGTTTGGCTGAAAAAACTAAAGCCGAAAATCAGATCACTTCAGCCCTAAAATCGGTTTTTGCCGTAGCGGAAAATTATCCCGATCTAAAAGCCAACGAAAATTTCTTGGAGTTGCAACGCGAAGTTACTGATACTGAAGATAAAATTCAAGCCGCACGACGTTTTTATAACGGTAATGTTCGCGATCTTAATATCGCTATTGAAAGTTTTCCCTCAAATATTGTTGCCGGACTTTTTCATTATCAGAAAAAAGATCAGTTTGAGCTTGATGATGTTGCTGAACGTCAAAATGTTGAAGTTAAATTTTAAAAAAAGTCAAAATTAAAAAGTAAAAATTCAAAATTATAGGTCAAAATTAGTGATTATTAATTAAAATTTTGACTTTTGACTTATAACTTTTGAGCTAATCAAAGAAGGGAGAAGTTATGCCGGAGGAAAAGAAGGTTTCGAGTGATGAAAACAATTTGGCGATGATCGCCCACATTTTGGGTATTGTCATCGGCTTCATTGGGCCATTGGTTATCTATTTAACCGCCAAGGACAAACCTTTTGCATACTCGCAATCAAAGGAGGCCTTGAATTTCCAGATTACAGTTTTGATCGCTTGGGTAGCTTGCGCAATTCTTTCGTTTATTGGTATTGGCTTCTTGCCTTTCGGCGCGGTTTGGGTGGTTAATTTGATTTTCTGTGTTTTGGGAGCGACAGCCGCCAGTAAGGGTGAAGCATATAAATATCCATTTGCGCTTCGTTTAGTTAATTAATGGAGGTCAATTTGACCATCAAGCAGAAACTTTTGGCACTTTTATCGTATCTCTCAATTTTGTTGTTCTTCCCGCTGAATTTTATCAAAGGTGATGAATTTGTTCATTATCACGCAAAACAGGGCGTTGTAATGTTTGTGCTGGCAATTCTAATCGCCTTTACTTTTTGGATCCCTGTTGCCGGCTGGGTTTTTCTTTTGGCGTATTTGGTTATTTGGTTTACCGGAGTTCTTAATGCTTTGACCGGAAAATCAGAGCCAGTCCCGGTTGTTGGTAAAATCGCCGAGAGGTTGTCGATTTAGTTTAGGCTTTTGTTTAGACCCGATGCTATCCGATCGAAATATTTGAATAATCTGTTCTAAAAAGATCGTTTGAAACGGTCTTTTTAGTTTTGGAATAGATTATTTGATATACTACTTTTGGCGCTATCACGAGAAAGGGAGGTATAGCTTTATGCAGTTGCCAGTCTTAGTTGATGAATCAATGAGGCAAAG
Source organism: uncultured Candidatus Berkelbacteria bacterium (assembly GCA_903851235.1). Classification (GTDB taxonomy): domain Bacteria; phylum Patescibacteriota; class UBA1384; order XYA2-FULL-43-10; family CAINNR01; genus CAINNR01. Next base: position 31,704 of record CAINNR010000030.1, read on the forward strand.
GTTCATTGAAATTGGTGCGCTGAAGGTTGGTGGCCACTTTGTGTATTCGGGTGGTGGACATTGCGACGAATTTTTCGATTTTGAAGCCATCGTACCACGCTGGCCAGACATTATGTTCTTTTATAACAATCTTTGTGAAGGCATTAACGATCAGCGAATCAATACAGATGTTGTTATCGGTCCTGAGCGTGGTGGGATTGCATTGGCTCATATGACGTCATACTTTTTGGAGAAAACTGCCAATCGCCCTTGCCGTGGCATTTATGCCGAAAAAATTCGAGATGTGGAAGAGCGACGGTTGATTGGCTGTCGCTATAGGATTCCAGCAGTTTTTCTAAACTATCTGATTGATAGTACCGTTCTAGTTTTAGATGATATTGCTAACACCGGTGGCAACATTGCTGAAGTTGTTTCGCTTGTAAGGCAAGCTGGTGCCAAACAAATTATTGTCGCAATCATGATTAACCGGTGTTGTTTGACTGCAGATCAGGTTAGTGCTGATCGCCTTATTACAGTTGTTGAAATGCCAAATAAGGTTTGGAGCGCGGCTGATTGCCCGATGTGCAAGTCTCATATCCCGATTGACACGGAATTTGGTCACGGTGCTGAATTTCTAGCTTCACAGGCGGGCAAGTAGTTTTGCCCGTTTTTTCTATTGAAAAACGGTCAAGAAAAAGCTAAGATTGATTTAGTGTTTTCATTTTTTAGTTTTGACATTTAAAATTTAACTTTTAACTTTTAACTTTTAACTTTTAACTTTTAATTTTTGAGTTATTTTTATGAACATTTACGATCAAATCGGCAACAACAAATTTAAAACCGTTTTTTATATCGGGGTTTTTCTGATTTTTATTATCGCCCTTGGCTGGCTCTTTTCTTACATTTATCATTCGCCAGCAATTTTAATCATCGCCATAATTATCGCCGTCGTTCAATCAATGACCAGTTATTTCTGGGGTGATGTTGTCGCGCTAGCGATGACTCATGCGCAGGCGGCGAAAAAATCTGACAGCCCGGATCTTTTTCGTATTGTCGAAAATTTGGCGATTACCGCTGGCATTCCGGTGCCGAAAATTTATATTATCAACGATGATTCGCCGAACGCTTTTGCCACCGGTCGCGATCCAGAGCATTCATCGATCGCCGTTACCTCAGGTCTACTATCGATTATGGATAAAAATGAAGTTGAAGGCGTTATCGCTCACGAGCTTTCCCACATTGGCAATCACGATTCATTATTGATGGTGGTTATTGTGGTTTTGGTTGGTGTTGTGGCAATCGCTTCAAACTTGTTCTTCCGAGTCGGTTTTTGGGGCGGCTTTGGCGATGATCGCGAGAGTGGAAATTCTGGCGGAATAATGTTGATTATCGGAATAATTATGGCAATTTTGGCACCAATCGCCGCAACCTTAATTCAACTGGCAATCTCTCGTAAACGGGAATATTTAGCCGATGCTAATGGCGCGCTTCTGACTCGTTATCCCGAGGGTTTGGCAAATGCGCTTAGAAAAATCTCGGCTTATAAACAACCGGTTCGTTTTGCTAACGACGCAACATCACTGCTGTTTATTATGAACCCAACAAAAAAACGCTCGTGGTTTTCCGGTTTATTCGACACTCATCCGCCGGTCGAGGAACGAATCAAAGCCTTGGAGGCAATGGCCGAATGATCAGCTGTTCTAATATTTACATTGGCAGATTTTCTGCTATACTTTTTTTGTGATACAAATGCTTCACAAGGAGGCGGTTTCAGTGTCTAATGCAGATCGGGCTTATCAGGCGGGGATCAATGATTTGATTTGGATATTAAATGTTGTTTCAGGACGAAGATTTATTTTTTGGGGGAAACCTCGACCTCGGGGAAGAGTATTAATTCGTGACATTAATCCACCGGAGTTTTGGAGGTTACCGGAAGTTGAGGCAATTGTTCGTTGGTCACAGATTCCGGCAAAGAATATCATTTTCATTCCAAGTGACGTTGATGATCTGCTCGGCGATCATCCGATTGTAAGGTTGGTGGATTCTGGGTTGGCTGTGATTCGACGACCAATTTGCACTTTCTCACCAATTGGGTTTAGAATAGCTGATGCTGGTAATCGTTCAGCGGTAACGCTAATGACGCCAAATGATTCTGACCCGTCCCATCCGTTAATTTCCTCGATCACTGATCGGATGATGATCGGAGCCGTTATGAGTCAGGTTGACAGCGCTTTGGCGATGGGTGAAATGATTTTCAAGTGACGTTTTCGGATGGCTATAACTGGCCATCCTTTTAATATCAAAAATATTTTATGGTATAATTAATTAGGAGGAGAATCAATGGAACTAAAAGATTATCAAAAATTTTGTCAGACGACTGCCGGAAATATGAGTGATGATCCGGAAAAGCAAATAATGGTCTGGGGTTTGGGTGTCGCCGGAGAGGCGGGAGACTTGGCTGGTTGCATAAAAAAGACCGTTGGTCACAAAAATGATCAAATTACCGGAATTCGGGAAAATCTTGGTGACACAATGTGGTACATTGCCGAGATTTGTAATTTTTATCATTGGGATTTGAATGAAATTTTGTCGGAAAATGTTTCCAAATTAAAAAAACGCTATCCGAAAGGATTTGATGCCAAGCTGGTCAAACGCGACGGCAAAAGAATCGATTGGAATGAGAAATAATTGCTGATATAATTAATGTGTTAATAATAATTATCAGGGAGGAAATTATGCCAGATGAAAAAAAGTCAGCGCCTGTAGCAACAACACCAGCTGCGGCGCCGGCAAAGAAAAACAACAGTACGATGATTATAATCATTGTCGTTGTTGCAGTTTTGGTTTTGGGAGTTGGTGGAACGTTGATTAGCCGATGGGTGGCGAGGAAAGCGGCGGACAAAATTGCCGGTGGAATTCTTGGCGCGGCAACTGGAAGTAATGTTTCAGTTAACTCCGATAGCGGAACAACCTCGGTTTCCAACGGTTCTGGTTCGACCTCGGTTGGCAACAATGTGGCGTGGCCATCTGACATGCCGTCGACCGTGCCACAATTGAAATCCGGTACATTGACAATGGCAACATCGGACAAAACCAACAAGGCGTGGTCGGTCGAAGCCGACAAAGTTAGCCAAGCACAATTTGATGTATATAAAGCCTCGGTTGAATCGGCTGGTTGGACAAATACTGCCACTACTTCATTCGGCGCCAGTATGATTACCTACGAAAAAGATACTTACGACTTGACACTAATTTACGATGCGTCATCGAGCGGAGTTTCAATTTCGGTAACGACAAAATCGGAATAAAATATCAGCTAAAAATACCACCGATTTTGGTCTGGTGGTATTTTTTTTATCTTGACTAATTAGGTGCTATAATTAAGTCAGAATAATTAATAAATTTGTCATGGATTTTGGACCACAAGACGTACCCAAGCCCAAAGATTTGCAATCGCTGAAACGTGAAATCAGTTCTTTGGTATCAGAGAAATTTTCCGAGAAAACAATTGATTCTCGCTCGGTTTATTCTGGTATTAAAGACAAACTCGGAGTCGAAAACATTGACGATCAAATGCTAAATTTTGCTATCAACTCGGCGGTCGAGGAGATTACAAAAGCGAAAAAAATTGATAAACCGTTGTCTGCTGGCGAATTACAAAGACAGGTGGATTTGGTTGTCAATTGGGCGCTGATAAAAATCAAGGGAAAAAACAGTGAGCAAATTGGCCAAATCAACAGCACTGGGACAAAAGACATTGACTTTGGCAGTGGTGGCGATACAATCGTTTTGAAAGATTTCAAAATTAAGTAATTCAAATTAATAGGATGGAGGAAAAATGAAAAAGTTGAACCAGATTTACAAATGTAGCACTTGTGGTAACATTGTCGAAATTGTTACCGGTGGTGGTGGAGAATTGGTTTGTTGCGGAGCGCCGATGGAATTGCAAAGCGAAAAGTCCGGCGAAGAAGGGATGGAGAAGCATAAACCGGTGATTGAAGAATCAATGGTTTTGGTTGGCTCGGCCCCACATCCGATGGAAGCTGAACATCACATTGAGTGGATTGAAGTTTTGGAGGGTGATGATGTTTGCAGGAAAGTTTTATCGGTTGATGACAAACCGCAAGCGGAGTTTTGTAACAAAGATATCAAAGTCGCCCGCGCATATTGTAATATTCACGGACTGTGGAAAAACTGACCGTTGGTCAGAAAAATGAAATTCCAATTCTTATTTATCACGCAGATTTTCGCTGATAAAAAACTACGCCAATTGTGGCGTAGGTGGAATTTGGTCTTTGCTTTAGAAGGCAAGTTGTTGTATCAATAATTCTTTATGATCGCCGAAACTCTGAGAAAGCGCAACACAGAATTTTAACAATTCCTCAATGTCATTGCCGGCAAAGATGCCAGAAGGATCAAGGCAGATTGCTTGCAAAATACACAGTTTTGACGTAAGTTCGGCACGCAATTTTGGAAAGACGGTTCCAACGGTACCATCGTCACCGGCACGGTATTGGTATTCAAGCGCCTGTGAAACGATCGAAAATTCGCCATTGTACCATGACACTTGAATAAGATGATAATCTTTAGCACCTTCACCCAATACTTGGCTGACATTGCAGAGCCAGCTTAACAATGGTTCCAGATGTTTAGAGATATCTACCATGTTGATTTTCCCGAGTCTGATATTGTCAACGTCGATCATTGCGGCTGTTACAATCCGAGACATTTCGTCAACTTCACTCAGATCGAGCATCTCGCTTACCTCCCGCTTGGGAATGTTGTTGCAATCAGCTTAACAAAAAGTATATATCTTTGTCAAAATATTAGCTTTTTGGAGATAAAAATGTCAGAAATTATTGACCCAAACGAACGTGAACACTTGGTATTAAAATATGGTGAGCAAATAAAAAACATTGTTGGTTATAACGATCTCTCGCCTGAGGAACAGCGAGATTTGCGATACGACCCACGCAAAGATGTTTCAGTTGGACTGGATAAAATTTTCTGTCATAACGTTTATAATCGGGAAGACGGTAATTTTGCGATCGAACAATCCGGAGATGATACTTTGTTTATCGCCTATGTCCTTTCGGTTTTGGGTTTGCGTGATGGCAGGGCGCTTTTGAAATCCTATGAACGAATGGCGCCGGCGAATCAGGGTGTGGATCTGAAACAGTTGAAAGTAGAATCGGAGACAATCGATCATTCCGTTGTTGAACACTTTCTGGAAGAATTTGAGAAATCAAGGATGGATTTAACCGCAGAATTTGATGATGGTATGGATTTGGAGAACTCAACTCGATCGGAGGATATTAAACAATACTTGCGCGGTTTGATAATCTCCGGATCGTGTTTGAAACATTGTGAGATCTTGTTGCCGTTTTTTAGCCCAGAGCAGACAGCCCAAGTTGAGGAAATTATTGGAACTGTTATCGAAATGAGAAAAAAAAGAAATGACGACTTTGCAAAAAAGATAAATAATGAGGCAAAAGAGAGAAGAATTGCCGGCTTGGTAAATAAAATCGACGTTATTGATAATTAATTTAGGGAGGAAAAAATGGAGAAAAAATTGCAAGGGTTGCGGAAATTTAATTTGTTTATGGCGCTTTTGCATTTTGGCCAAGGAGTGGCGATGCTTTGGCTGTCCAGCAGTTTCAAATTACCGGTGATGAGTTCGTATTTGAAGTTTGATGTTGCGACTAGAACATTACAACCAAATCCATCAACATTATTCAGTTTGAAAATTGGCCCAATGATTGCGATTTTTCTCTTTCTGTCGGCTTTGGCTCATCTTTTAATCAGCACGGTTTTTAATGATTGGTATAATAAAAATTTAGCTCGCGGTATCAATTTTGCTCGCTGGATCGAGTACTCCTTTTCGTCATCAATTATGATTATTGTCATAGCCATGCTGGTTGGAGTTTATGACATCGGTGCGCTCATCCTCTTATTTGTTTTGAATGCGACAATGATTTTGTTCGGATGGATGATGGAACTTCATAATCAGTCGACTTCAAAGACTAATTGGACATCATTCATTTTCGGTTGTATCGCCGGTTTGGCGACTTGGGTTGTAATTGCTCTTTATCTTTTTGGCTCCGGCGACAGCGCTCATCATGCGCCAAATTTCGTTTACTGGATTTACTTTTCAATCTTTATCTTTTTCAACTGCTTTGCCATCAATCAAGTTTTGCAGTACAAAAAAGTCGGATCGTGGAAGGATTATCTATACGGCGAACGCGCCTACATTATTCTGTCATTGATTGCCAAATCACTTTTAGCCTGGCAAGTTTTCGCCGGCACTTTGCGACCAATGTAACAAATAAATAAGGTGAGCCTTGCTCACCTTATGTGTTCAGTACCCAAACCAAGTATGAAACCTTTCGGACTTTCCATTATCGAATTTAAGGTAATCAATGTCTGCACCGTCTTCTTTGATAACCGCTATAATACCTTCCCTAGTGTTCGTCATTTCCAACTGACCGTAACCCCCATTAGATGGCTCACAATCGATGATTGCGATCAATGGTAATTTAAGCTGTTCTGCCCTTCGCAGAATTCTGGCGAGAATTTCTCCGGTTATCATGCCAGTGTCTCCTTGGTTCAGGTGGTTCGTCACTGTGATGAGTTTAACAAAAAATGTATATTTTATCAATGGTTTTAAATAAAAGAGAGGCAACATGACATCTGACCAATTGCCAGTTTGGTTTTCGGTTGTGATTTTAGTTTTAACCCTTTGGAGTTTGCCGTGGAAGGGAATCGCACTTTGGAAAGCGGCAAAAAACAACGACATCGCCTGGTTTGTTATAATGATGATTGTTAATACCATCGGAATATTAGACATCCTCTACATTTATATTTGGGGCAAGAAAAAAGCCTAATTTCGTCGCCCCGGTTGACATTATCATTTAAAAAGTGTACTATAATAGTATACAAATATTGTTTGGTAGCATTTCTCCGGCTAAATTTGAGGGAGATCTAACGAAACAATTGTTAATCTGATTGTTGTTTTTTTAATTTAAAAACATGGAACTGCGAAATATTGCAATTATCGCCCACGTCGATCATGGGAAAACCACACTAGTTGATGGTTTTTTAAAGCAATCTAAAACCTTTCGCGACAACGAAGCTTATATGGAACAGGATCTTATTCTCGATTCTAACGATCAGGAACGTGAGCGGGGAATCACGATTTTGGCGAAAAACACGGCGATCAATTATCGTGGTGTCAAAATCAATATTATCGACACTCCAGGCCATGCCGATTTTGCAGGTGAAGTTGAACGAACGCTAAATATGGCGGAAGGCGCAATTTTGGTCATCGATGCCCAAGAAGGACCAATGCCGCAAACGAAATTTGTTTTGAAAAAAGCTTTTGAACTCGGGCTGAAGATCATTGTTGTGATAAATAAAATTGATAAAAAGAGCGCCGATATTGAGAAGACTATTAACAACACTTATGATTTGTTTTTGGATATGGCGCAAACCGACGATCAACTAGAATTCCCAATTTTTTACGCTCTCGGTCGGGAGGGAAAATCTTGGAGTGAAATGCCGGAAAATACCGATTCTGATGCTGATTTAACCCCGATCTTGGACGCCATCATCGACTATATTCCAGCACCGGAGAAGAATGATGACAAGCCTTTTCAAATGCTGGTTTCGGCGCTCGATTATGACAACTTTATGGGAAAATATGCCGTTGGAAAAATTAAAAATGGTGTTGTTAAATCGGGTCAACCGGTGATTTTATTGGATGCCGACGGTGTAATCGGCAACGGAAAAATCGAAAAAATCTATCTTAACTCAGGAATGAAAAAAGTTGAAGTCAATGAAGCTTCATCCGGCGATATTGTCTCAATCGCCGGTATCAAAAATGCTACCATCGGTTACACTGTTGCTGACCCATCGAATCCGCTGGCTTTGCCGGCGCCGGCGATTGAAGAGCCGACACTGCGGATCTCAATTTATGCCAATACTTCACCATTTGCCGGTCGTGAGGGAAAATTTGTTACCGCCCGACAACTCCTAGATCGAATCAAAAAGGAGTTGGAAACCAATGTCTCAATGAGACTTGATGCGTCACAAGATGGAAATTATATTTTATCCGGTCGCGGCGAACTGCATCTTTCCGTATTTATTGAAAATTTGCGTCGCGAAGGCTTTGAACTTCAAGTCGGCAAACCGGAGGTAATTACAAAAGTCATTAATGGCGTTCTTTCGGAGCCGACGGAGGAATTAACAGTTGATGTAAAGAGTGATTTTGCCCAAACAGTCATTGGGGAAATTAGTCGAAGACGGGGAATGCTAATTCATCAAAATGAAAATCCTGATGGCACAACCAGATTGGTTTTCGAAATTTCGACTCGCGGAACGCTTGGACTCAGAAATGCCTTAATGACGGCAACAAAAGGAACGGCGGTTATCAACTCGCTATTTTTGCGATACTCTCCGGTTGGTCCGGCGTTACCGAAAACCAGAAGCGGAGTTTTGATTGCTTTCAGCCCGGGAAAAACAGTTGCCTATGGACTAAATATCGCCCAACAACGCGGCGTTACATTTATCCCGCCACAAACCGAGGTCTACACAGGCATGATTGTCGGGATTACTCCAACCGAGCGAGATATGGAAATTAATGTTACCAAAGAAAAACAGCTGACAAATGTTCGGGCGGCAAGTTCAGATATGATCACAATTTTGACGCCACCGACAATATTATCACTTGAACAGTGTATCGATTTTTTGGAAGATGATGAACTTTTGGAGGTTACGCCAAGTTCTTTGCGACTGAGAAAAAAGATTTTGGATGCAACTCAGCGAAATCGAGCCAGAAAATAAATTGAAGTAATTACACAGATTCGTGACACAGATATTGTGTAAATAAATCCGAAACAATTTGTCATTGCGAGTCAGCAGACGTGGCAATCTATTTTAGACGAACTGGTTTCCTTTTTGGTATAGATTGATATAATAAGCCTATGGACAAACCCGATGCCAAAAAATTGCAATTAAATAACTATGCCTTTATCGACGGGCAGAATCTTAATCTTGGAATTAAAGAACTTGGCTGGAAATTAGATCTAAAGAAATTCAGAAAATATCTGGAGGATAAGTATCAAGCCAGAAAAGTGTATTACTTTATCGGCTATATCGACGGAAATCAGGTTTTATATCAAACACTTCAAGAATACGGATATATTTTGATTTTTAAGCCAACTTTAGAAGGTCCGGGTGGGAAAATCAAAGGCAATTGTGATGCCGAGTTGGTACTTCACACAATGATTGAATATCCAAATTATCGTCAGGCGGTTATTGTTACCAGTGATGGTGATTTTGCCTGTCTAGTCGATTATCTGATTGAGAAAGAAAAATTAAAAACAGTTCTCGCTCCTAGCAACAAAAAATATTCTTCACTTTTGCGAAAAAGTACCAGAGGAAGGTTTGTAGCTTTCATGGATGTTTTAAAGAACAAACTTATTTATAAAGCTCAAAAAAAGAAAAGGACCCCTTAGGGACAAAACCCGTCTGGAGCCTTTTCGTAGTGATTCTGTTACAATTATATCAAATGAAATAAATATGTCAATAGACTTAAAAATTGGGAGAAATAATGCCAGAAAGATTTTCATCAATTGATAAAGTCGTCGGTTCAGTATCTGACGATGAAAAGGATCAAATGAGTGCAATTATCGAAGATCGTTTTCGAGATCATTCATCAGAAAAATTTTTGTCATCTGAGCTGTTGAAATATGAAGTGGAAAAAACTCCGGAACAACTTGACATGATTCGATCAGTTAATGAATTAACTAATAATTTTTTGGAATCTATGAGTTATCCAACCATGGATATTCCACCGGATAATGTCCATATTATTTCTTCGGAAGGTTGGTCAAACCCTGAAACTGATGGAAAGTTTTCTCCGCTCATTCAAGGGGTGGCGATTAAAGATAACGAAATAAAAACTATTATTTTTGATAAATTAATTCACGAATTTTTGCACATGAAAAGTTATGGAGCAATTCAAGCCGATCAAGAAGGATTTATGGCAGAATATCGTATGGGTCTCGCTGCGTTTGATAGGAACGGTGAAAAATTATATCTAAATAATTTAAGTGAGGGTTTTATCGAGACACTGGCTAAACAACTTTTGTCAAATTGCAATGATGTTGCTTTGTCAGAAGAAAGAGATCAATTTGTAGCGGTAAAACAGAAATTTAGTTATGCGACAGACGAAAATGGAAAACCGGCATTGGACGATGATGATATAATGTATGCTTCCGCCTATCGTCATCCGGACGGCAGTTTTGATCTTTCGATTATTGAATATCCTTATCAGGCCGAACGCTATGCGTTTCAGATACTAACGGCAAAAATTTTTCAAGTTAACGAGGGTAAAATTTCACAAGAGGAGATATTTGCCGCGTTTGCTGACGGAGTTTTTACCGGAAATTTATTAACACTTGGGAAAATGATAGAAAATTCATTTGGCAAAGGAACATTCAGAAAAATCGCTGAAGCCGGAGAAGATATCGAAAAGTTGTTGGAAATTATAGGGAATCTAAAATAAAAATGAATAAAACCGAAGCCAAAGAGCGAATAGAAAAATTGCGTGGTGAGTTAAATCAGCATCGTCATTATTATTATGTTCAAGACTCGCCGAAAATCACTGACGCTGCTTACGATTCATTGTTTTTAGAACTGGAAAAATTGGAGGAGAGTTATCCTGAACTAATCACAGCGGATTCGCCGACGCAAAGGGTTGGCGCCGAACCGGCAAAAAAGTTCGAAAAGGTGAAACATGATTCGCGAATGCTCTCGATTAACGACGTATTTAATTTTGTCGATCTGGAGAAGTGGCAGGAGCGGCTAATCAAACTCGGCGCTAAATCGGCCATTGAAGAGAACGGCTATTTTGTCGAACTTAAAATGGATGGCTTGGCGGTTTCTTTAATCTATGATGGCGGATTTTTGGTCCGAGGCTCGACTCGGGGTGACGGAACAATCGGCGAAGATGTAACTAATAATTTAAAAACCATCAAGTCGATCCCCTTAAGATTGAAGCACGGATCATGGCGTAAAGAGCAGGGAGAAAAACTGCTTTGTTCGCGCGGGCTGGATAGTGTGCTAAATGGAAAATTCGAAGTCAGGGGAGAAGCTTTTCTGTCAAAATCGGATTTTAAAAAGTTAAATGGCGAACGAGAAAAATCCAATCAACCGAAATATGCTAATCCGCGAAATATCGCCGCCGGTTCAATTCGCCAACTTGACCCGAAAATAACCGCCGAGCGTGAATTGGATTTTTTTGTCTACGCTGTACCGTCAAAAATCGGCTTGCATCTTCATCACATGGAACACGACTTGGCCAAATCTCTCGGTTTTAAAATCAATAGTAACAATAAACTTTGCCGAAATCTGTCTGAAGTTAAGGAGTTTCTGACTCACTGGGAAAAGTCGCGAGAGAAATTACCGTATCAAACCGATGGCGTAGTTATTATTCTCGACGACAAAAAGGCTTTTGACCGCTTGGGTGTTGTTGGAAAAGCGCCACGAGGAATGATCGCCTATAAATTCGCCGCCGAGGAAGCAACAACAAAAATTTTGGACATTATCCTCCAGGTTGGTCGGACCGGAAAGTTAACGCCGGTGGCTATAATGGAGCCGACCTTGGTTGCAGGTTCAACAGTTTCGCGAGCGACGCTTCACAACGCCGATGAAATTGGCCGAAAAGATATCAAAATAGGCGACACAGTTATTATTCGTAAAGCCGGTGATGTTATTCCCGAGGTCAAAGGGGTGGTTAAATCTCTCCGACATGGTGGTGAGAAAACTTTTCATATGCCGAAAGTTTGCCCGGTTTGCGGTAGTAAAGTTATCAAAAAAGCCGGTGAAGTTGATTATTACTGTGCCGACAGAAACTGTTCAACCAGGCAATTGCGGCAGATCGGTTTTTTTGTTTCGAAAAATGCTTTTGACATTGACGGTATGGGACCGAAAATCATTGAACAGTTGATGACCGAGGGGTTGATCAATGATCCGGCTGACATCTATAAATTAACCGATGGCGATCTGCAACCGCTGGAAAGATTTGCCGAAAAGTCGGCACAAAACATCATCGAAGCGGTTGAAAAATCGAAGGAAATTTCCTTGGAGCGATTCATTTATGCCTTGGGGATTCGTCATGTCGGCGCTGAAACCGCCACTGACATTGCCGAACAGTTCGGAACAATCGAAAAAGTTCTTTCGCGAAAAAAAGAGGACTTGGATTCAATTTATGGAATAGGCGAGGCGGTTGGGAATTCTTTTGATGAATATTTTTCCGACAAAAAACATCTGAAAATGATTCATAATTTGCAAAAACTCGGAGTAAAAATTTTGCCCTTTCACTCCCCTGTCGTGTCTAAAAAATTGGGAGGCAAATCCTTCATCATTACCGGCTCGCTCGAATCAATGCCACGCGATGATGCACATAAATTGATTGTTAAAAATGGCGGTAATATTTCATCATCCGTGACATCAAAAACTGATTATTTAATTGTTGGCGACGAACCTGGATCTAAATTAGATAAAGCGAAAAAATTTGGCACTAAAATACTGTCCGAAACAGAATTTTTGAAAATGGTGAGATAAAAAAAGTCCCGCGGATGAGCGGGACAAAAAATAACCAGAACTAGTCTTCTCGGAATGCTTTTATGCCGAAAAGTCCTTGACAGTATTTACATTGGGCGGCTTCAAGTGGTGTGGTGCCTTGGGTCGGAAACAAAACTCTGCGATCAACAACGTGTAATCCTGTCGGAGACAGTTGGCATCGTTGGCATTGCTCAATCGGCAAAATGATCGATGGTATTTGTTCAGGCTGCCTGCCTTCAACCACCTCAAGGACGATCACGACCTCTCTATTTTCTTCGCTTTTGTTTCTCCACAGACTGTAGGTTTTTTGGTCGCTACTCAATTCTCTCAAAGCTTCTAAAAGAGTCACAATCTGAATTCCGTCTACCAATGAAAAGTCTTCCATTCTCCAGAATCTAGGATCTTCCAGTTCTTGATTGGTAAGGCGAAGCAATTCTCCTCCGGGAGCGGTTCTGACGATTTCAGTTGTCGGAAGCAATTGATTGTCACTCAGAAAAAAGACGGGGAAAATGACAACGTTTTGATCCTGCTCTTGAGAGATAAGAATCTGTCCATTTAGATGGCAACAATCGATTGCCGTCGGAACAGAGTAAGGTGCATAATTTCTCGTTCTGCGAATCATCTCGTCACCTCTGTCCTCGTATTAGGTTCGCGAGCAAAGTGTAGCAAAATTTTAAATATTTATCAAGTGCCATCGGTTGTTGAAAAAAAATCATGCTAGTGCTAGAATACGATTAAATATGGTTGATAAAAATATAAAATCAACGAATAATTCTTGGGTTGCGAATGTTGCCCAACTAGCTCGGATTGAACTCACCAATGCCGAGGAAACCAAATTTGCCGGCCAGCTCGGCGCGGTTTTGGAGAATTTTGAACTCTTAAATCAAGTTTATACCGACAATGTCGAAATTACCGCTCAGGTCACCGGGCTGACCAATGTTTTTCGCTCCGACGAAGTAAAAAATCCCGCTGGTAAAAAATCCCGCGACGAACTTTTATCAAATGCACCGGAAGTAGAAGACGGTTCGATAAAAGTCCCAGGAGTTTTTCAATAATGACTGATTTATATAAACTAACAATTTCGGAAGCGGCGAAAAAGCTGAAAACCGGCGAGATTACCTCGCTGGATTTAACGCAATCCTGTTTGGATCGAATCGCCGAAGTTGAGCCGAAAATTCAGGCGTTTATTACCATTTGCAACCAATCGGCAATTTCGCAAGCGAAGGAAAGTGATAGGCGTAGAACTGAAAACAAACCGCTTTCCGACCTCGACGGAGTTCCTTTTGCCGCCAAGGATTTGTTTTGTACCAAAGGAGTTTTGACAACGGCGGCTTCAAAAATTCTTAATGATTTTGTCCCCGATTTTGAGTCAACGGTGACAAAAAAATTGCTTGACGCCGGTTGTGTGCTTTTAGGCAAAACCAATCTTGATCAATTTGCAATGGGTTCATCAACTGAAACTTCGGCCTACAAAACGACAAAAAATCCTTGGGACTTGGCTCGCGTTCCCGGTGGATCGTCGGGTGGCTCGGCTGCTGCTGTTGCGGCCGATGAATGTATTTTTTCTTTGGGCACCGATACTGGCGGTTCAATCCGTCAGCCGGCATCGCTTTGCAGCGTCGTCGGACTAAAACCAACCTACGGTCGAGTCAGCCGATACGGCGTAATCGCAATGGCGTCGTCGCTTGATACCATCGGTCCGATCACCAAAACTGTTGAAGACGCGGCGATTGTGATGAATGTCATCGCCGGAATTGATGATAAAGACTCAACAACACTGCCGAATAAAACTCCGAATTATAAAAAATCATTGGCCGGTGACATCTCCGGTTTGAAAATCGGAGTTCCAAAAGAGTTTTTTGGTCAAGGCATGAACAGCGAAGTTGAAAAGATCGTTCAAAGTGCGATTGATTTTTACCGGAGAAACGGCGCAGAAATTGTCGAAGTTTCTTTACCTCATGTAAAATACGCCCTTTCTGTCTACTATATTATTATGCCGGCGGAGGTCGCTTCGAATTTAGCCAGATTTGATGGTATCAGGTACGGTTATTCAAAAATCAAGAACCAAAAATCGGCGATAAAAAATCTGGAGGATGTTTACATTTCCAGTCGAACCGAGGGTTTCGGCGATGAAGCCAAGCGGCGAATAATTTTGGGTAATTATGTTCTGTCCTCCGGTTATTACGACGCCTATTACAAGAAAGCTCAGCAGGTCCGAACTTTGGTCAAGAAAGATTTTGAAAAAGCTTTTGAAAAAGTTGATATTTTAATTACGCCTGTTTCACCAACCGCGGCTTTTAAAATCGGCGAAAAAACCGATGACCCGATGCAAATGTATTTATCGGATATCCACACGGTGCCAATAAATCCTGCCGGAGTGCCGGCAATTTCAATTCCCGCCGGTTTCACACTTGACAACTTGCCGGTTGGAATCCAAATCATCGGTCCGCATTTGGCTGAAGAGTCAATTTTCAAAGTCGCCAACGCTTTTCAACAAGCAACTGATTTTCATCAAAGAAAGCCAAAAATTTGATCATGAGCAAAAAAATCACAGTGAAAAAATACGATGTGATAATCATCGGGGCAGGTCCGGCTGGACTTTCAGCTGCTAAAATTTTAGCTGAAAATGGCAAAACGGTTTTGGTTTTAGAAAAAAACAAGGTGATCGGTCCAAAAGTTTGTGCTGGTGGTTTGACGACCAAGGATTTTAAACTCGGAATTAATAAAAAAATCGCTGATAAATTTTTTTCAAAAGTCGTTTTGCATACGCCGTTGTTTGATGATGAAATAAAAGATGACAAGCCTTTTGTTGCAACTGTTGACCGAGGCAGGTTGGGTAAGCGTATGGTTAAGGAAGCCGAAAAAGTTGGAGCAGAAATAAAAATAGATGTTGAAGTGAAAGATATAAAAAATGCTTTTGTTGAAATAGCTGATGGCAAAAAAATCTACTACAAATACCTAATTGGTGCCGATGGCTCAAATTCCTTGGTAAGAAAAATACTGAATATAAAAAAAGAAACCCAAATGATTGCTTTCCATTATAAAGTTGCGGAGAGACTTCCTGACATTGAATTATTTTTTAATGCTGAATTGTTCGGTGCCGGTTATGCCTGGATTTTTCCGCACAAAGATTTTACTTCAATTGGCTGTGGCGCCGATATTAGATTTTTAGTGGACGCTCAACAGCTTGAGGAAAATTTCAAAAAATGGGCAAGAGAAAATTATCCCAAAGTCCAGTTTAAAGTTGATGATCGCGAAGCCTGGTATATTAATTATGATTACAGGGGCCACGAATTCGGCAATAAATTTCTGGTTGGCGACGCGGCAGGTTTCGCTTCCGGTTTGACTGGTGAGGGAATGTATTTTGCGATGATTTCCGGCATAGAAATTGCGAAAAAAATAATTGATCCAGAATATAATCAATCAAAATTGAAAGAAATCATAGCATTGAAGAAAAAACACGAGGACATTCTAAATTTAATGGAGAAAAATAAAGTTTTGTCTCAAATTGAATATAATCTACTTGGATTGGCACAAAAAAGTCGATTACTGGACAGTCTATTAATTGAGGAATTTTGTTAACAAACCATGGGTAGAAAACAACGCGAAAAAAAGGCAAGAAAAATAGAAGAGATGACGACTTTGGAGGAAGAGATGAAAGCCAAGGCTAATTTTTTCGACCCAAAAAAGTTTTTTTTGTCGCCAATCTTCATCATCTTTGTTATTTGTATTGTGGCTCTGATCGCCTACCCTTTTGTAAGCCAAAAGTATTTTCCGCAGGGGAAATACGCAATTTTAGAAACCTCCGAGGGCAATATTAAAATAGAGTTGCGAGCCGACAAAGCGCCAAAAACCGTTGCCAATTTTGTTTCATTGGCAAAATCCGGTTTTTACAAAAATATGATTTGGCACCGAGTGGTTAAAGGTTTTGTTATTCAAACCGGTGACCCGACCGGAACCGGAACCGGTGGCGCCGGGAGACAGGTCAATGATGAAATTTCCGATTTGAATTTTACCGCCGGTATTGTCGGTATGGCGAATGCCGGAGCCAACACCAATGACTCGCAATTTTTTATCACCACAGTCGATGGCCAAACATCACTCAACGGAAAATATACTTCGTTCGGTCAAGTTGTCGAAGGCATGGACGTGGTAAAAAAAATTGAAGCGACACCAACCGATTCCAACGAAAAACCGCTTTCACCGGTTTATCTAAAAAGTGTGATATTAAAATAATGGAATCATTAGCAGAAAAAAATTTTATTTTTTTAGATGAGTCTGGAAAACCTGAAGTGTTTTCAAGTCGCGGAGTAAATTTAGTTGTAAAAAATCAGGCATCAAAATTCTTAGTTATTTCAGCGATCGGAACAACGGACCAACTTGATATACAAAGAAAAGTTACAGCTTTTCGATCAGCTTTTGAATGATAACCAATTGACCAAAATTTTTTTGTCAGCGTACACACCAGATGCATTTCATGCGCAAGTTGATTACCCTGAAGTAATGGAAAAATTTTATGTTTTTATTAATTCTTTGAAAGAAAATAAAATAGATGTTATCGTGGTTGACAAATTGAGATGTTACGTGCCACTCCAACAAAATTCTGGGAAAATGTATGGGGTTATGGCTGGACAATTATTGAAGAATATCTGTCATCAATCAAACAATACTGAGGTTATTTTTTCAAGAAAAGATAGCAAATTAAAACTTCAAAAAGAACTTGAAGCCGAAGTAGAGAAAGTCCGGTTAGACTATTTACAGCAACATCCGAATTTAGATGCTAAATATTCATTGGCATATCATCACAATCCACATTACACTCACGGTGCTTTACAAATAGCTGATTATATTTCTTTCGCGGTTTTTCAGGTTTTCGAAAATCAAAATAGAAAATGGTATGATTTGGTTAAGCCGAGCATTGGCAAAATTCAAGATATATGTAATAAAAAATACTTCACTCGTAGCAACCCGCTGTAACTATCCAATTAAGGAAGTGCGAACTTCGCACGTTTCATTCAGCGATTTGCTACCAATGAAGTATCTGTAGTAAGTATAACAAAGTGTGATAAAGTATGTCAATAGTCTAACAATAAAAAAATGGGAGGCGTTGCGACGTGACACGTAGTCAAGCGTTCGTTTGATCCTAGCATATCAAACTGTAAAGTAGTTTTTTCAAACTAAGGGAGAAAAATGAGCGAAACATTGAAACCGGAAAAGAATAAACAAAATTAAAATAATGTCAAGGCGTAATCAACAAACCGTTTTAGAGAAAATTGTTCTGGGCATTTTTGCCGGGATTTGGTGGCTCGTGAAATTGCCGTTTCGTCGGAAAAAAAGTGGCGGAAAAATTTCTCTTGCCGACCAAAAGTATATTATGTCCAAACGTCATGAAATTGAAAAAATGGCCCAAAGTGATAATATATATGAGTTAAAGCATGCGGTAATTGAGGCTGATATATTGGTTGATTTTATTTTGAAAAAGCGTGGATTTGCCGGTGAAACTTTTGCTGACCGGTTGCGTAGTGCCGAGAAAAAAATCGATCAGGCGAATTATCAAAATCTTTGGAACGCCCACAAAGTTCGAAACCAAATCGCCCACGACGATGTGGAAATTAGTAAAGGACAATTAATAAAAGCAATAAGAACATTAATGGAGGATTATTATGCCTGAAGGATTACCCGGTTTTAATTCGGAATCAGTGACAAACCAACGACTTAGCCAGATTGAAAAAACTAGAGATAAATTAAATAATCTAATTTCTTCTCTGGCGTCCGGTTATCATTATTTTTTACCAACGGCAGCTCAAACGACAAAATTTTTTGCTGAAAGCAGCCCTGATTCAGCAGGCTTCCATAAAATGAATGATAGGCGGCAAAAGCTTGCGGAAATTGGTGTTGATATTAGTCGGCAGATGGAAGTTTATGACTTAACCCAAGAGGAAGTAAATAGTTACGAAGGGATTATTTCCGCCGCCAAAAGTTCGGGTGAGGTAAATGATGAGGAACTGGATGCAGTTGAAGCAACAGAAAAAAAGATGATTGAAATTTATCAGGCACTGAAAAAAATGGGTTACGAAGATAGTGATTTGGGAGTGGCCGAAACATCGGAGTGAGAAATGCCAGAGTTTAAAACCATAATCGGGCTGGAAATTCATTGCCAGCTGAAAACCAAGAGTAAAATGTTTTGCTCCTGTAATAATAATGCTGAGAATGCCGAACCGAACACTTTGGTTTGTCCGGTCTGTTTGGCGATGCCGGGAACTTTACCGGTGACAAACCAAACGGCGGTTGAAATGACGGTGATGACTGGCTTGGCGTTTGGCTGTCAGATTCCGGTTGAGTCCAAGTTTGACCGCAAGCACTATTTTTATCCTGATTTGCCGAAAGGTTATCAAATATCTCAATATGATCAGCCACTTTGCAAAGGTGGAAGTGTTGAAATTAATGACCATATTATCCGTCTAAACAGAATTCATTTGGAGGAAGATGCTGGTAAGTTGACTCATCCTGTTGGCAAAGATCACTCATTGGTTGATTTAAATCGGGCCGGAACACCGTTGATGGAGATCGTTTCCGAGCCGGATATTACTACGCCGGCGGAGGCGCGACAATTTATGGAGGAGTTGCAACTTGCGCTTCGTTATCTTGGAGTCTCAGACGCCGATATGGAAAAGGGACATTTGCGCTGTGACGCCAATATTTCGATCCAAAAGAACGGGAAATCATCACCAATTGTTGAGATAAAAAACCTGAATTCCTTTAAATTCGTTGAACAGGCTTTAGCGTTTGAGGAGAAGAGATTGACGGCGGATTTTGCCAATTGGCCGGAAAATCGACTTAAAATCACTCGCGGTTTTGATTCAAATAAAGGAATTACTTTTGAACAGCGACGAAAAGAGGAAGCGGCTGATTATCGCTATTTTCCCGAACCGGATCTACCGCCGATTCAGATTTCAGAGAGTCGGATATCAGAGATCAAGAAAGAAATCAAGGAATTGCCGAAACAGAAGCATCAGAGATATGTTGATGCCGGAATTCGGCCGGATATAGCGGAGAAATTGATTCGCCAGCCACAGCTGGTTGAATATTTGGAGAGCGCAGCCGAGTTGAAGCATGATATAGCATTGTTTGTTTCCGAAGAAGTTAGCCGGGCGTTGGTTGAAAATAAAATATCATTTGCCGATTATCAAAAACGCGTGCCGATTTCCAAAATCGCCGATTTATTGAATTTGGTCGGCGAAGGAATTATTTCAAAAACTTCCGCCAAAGAGATCTTCGCAGAAATGATAATGACAGGCGAGGCGCCGGCTGGTATAATTAAAAAGCAGGGGCTAGAGCAGGTTTCAGATTGCTCTGAGCTCGAATCGACAATCAATCGAGTCGTTGATGAAAATCCGGATCTGGTTGAAAAATATCGAGCCGGGAAGACACAGGTTATCGGTTTTTTTGTCGGGAAAATTATGCAAACAACTAAAGGTAAAGCAAATCCGCAAGTCTTGAATAGGTTGTTGACCCAAAGGCTTTCAAAATAAATAATTTCAGCAGAATTTCAACTGACAAGTTCAGTATATTAAAAAGGAGAAATAAATGGACACCATTCTCAGCATCCCCGAAAGGTTTTGGCAACCGATCGCCAATTTTGGTCCGAAAATTCCAACAATCATTATTAGTTTGGTTGTCGGTTATTTTATTATCCAGATAATTACCGCTGTCTTGAATCGAGCTTTAAAATTTTCAAAAATGCCACGAGCGTTGATTTCCGTCATCGTATCATTGGCGTTGATTGTAATGTGGGTGGCGCTCTTTGCTGAAATTGCTAGAGAACTTGGTTTGGGATCGCTGGCAGTTACCATTTCTGGATCGCTGGCAGTTCTGGCCTTGGCATTGGCTTCCGGAGCTTCCGGGTTGGCGGCTGATATCATCTCCGGCGTATTTTTGGCTCGGGATCCCGACTTTGAAATCGGCTACAAAATAAAAGTTGGCGATGTGATAGGGATTGTTCACAGCGTTGATATTCGAAAAATCAGGGTTGTTGACGATGCCGGTATTATCTATATTTTTCCAAATGCCAAGTTGGACAAAGAGGGCTGGCAGGTCGTTTCCCGTGATGTTGCAGACAATAAAATTGATATTAAAAAGTTGTTAAATAAACAGAAATAAAAGGAGAACTAAAATGCCGAAGATTGAGTATGAAAATCCAAGTGATTTAGAAGCAATAAAGCCGAAAAAGAAACGGGGAAAGTTTGGGTTGATAATATTGATAGTTGTGATTTCATTAATTTTTGGCTCGGTTTCCGGTGTCGGCAGCATTATTTTGTTGTCAAAAAATAATGGCAGTTTGGCAAAAAAAATCGGTTTTATCAATTGGGACAATTTAACTATCCCGCTGACAGAAACAAAAAAAATTAATGTTCAAGAATCGAGCGCGATTATCGATAGCGCAAATAAGGTTTCTCCGGCAGTGGTTTCAATCGTCGCTAAATCTCAGGTGCAAACGATTTTTGGTGATACCTCTCAATCAGAGAGTGCCGGCACTGGTTTTATTATCACTTCTGATGGTTTGATTTTAACCAATAAGCATGTCGTGTCTGATGCCAATGCAACATATACGGTTATCGCCGCCGACGGCAAAAATTATGACGGCAAAATTCAATCAATCGATCCATTAAATGATTTGGCTGTGGTAAAAATTACTGCCACCGGACTTCCGGTGGTTGAGCTTGGCGATTCTGATCAACTTTCAGTCGGCCAGTGGGTGGTGGCAATCGGTAATGCTTTGGGACAATATCAAAACACGGTGACTGCCGGAGTGATTTCGGCCAAACAGCGGGATATTCAAGCCAGTGATTCAACTGGTGCAGCAACTGAAAATCTTTCAGGAATGTTGCAAACCGACGCGGCAATCAACTCCGGAAATTCCGGTGGGCCATTGGTTAATTTGCAAGGCCAGGTTATTGGAATTAACACTGCGGTTGCGTCCGGTGCGCAGGGAATCGGTTTTGCGATTCCGATCAATGCCGCCAAAAGCGCTATCGATTCAATCAAAAAAACCGGCAAAATTACTCGACCATATCTGGGGATCCGATATCTACCGATTACTCCGGATATCGCCAAAACCAATAATTTAAAATATGATTACGGCGCACTTGTAGTTCGTGGAAACGGCATCGGACAAGTCGCTGTTGTTCCCGGTAGCCCAGCCGACAAAGCTGGAATAGTTGAAAATGATATTGTTTTGGAGATTAACGGTGAACGAATTGACAGTACAAACAGTCTAACCTCATTGCTTTCAAAATATAACGTAGGCGATACTGTGTCGCTGAAAATCTCTCACGCCGGCAGCGAAAAAACAGTCAAAGTCATGTTGCAATCGATGTCGTAGTATTTTAATTTGATATCCGAATAAATCTGTTTTTGCCCGAGTAATCTTTCAAAATTTCGATATTTTCAAAATCCTTGGTGGCAGATCGCGCCAGGGATTTTGCGTTTCTCGGATCGACTTCGATTAAAATTTGACCGCCATCGGCAAGAAAATTTTTCGCCTCAGATAAAAAATTCTTTATTATCATCTCACCATTATTATCGGCAAAAATCGCCGTTTGTGGTTCGTGTTTTATTTCCCTGTCACTTGATCCGTCAATCGGAACATAGGGTAAATTGGCAACTATCAAATCAAATTTTCCGCTGATTTTTTCAAAAAGATTGGATTGGATAAATTCAATTTTAACTTGGTGATTATTGGCATTTTTTCTGGCTACTATCAATGCTTTTTTAGAAACATCGGATGCGAAAAAAATGGCGGTTGGCAGATTACAATTGGTGGCAATCGAGATAATTATATTTCCACTACCGCTGCCAATATCGAGAACAGTTTGTGGTTTGTGATTGGAAGTTTGTAGAAAATCCAAACATTTCTCGACCAGCAGTTCCGTTTCCGGCCTTGGAATCAAAACATCTGGTGTCAACAAAAAATCCAAACCAAAAAATTCCTTATGGCCGGTAATATAGGCGATCGGCTCGTGCAGCTTCCGCCTGGCGACCAATTTGCTTAGATCATCAACTTCAATATCCGATAATTCATATTCGGGATGCGCCAATAAAAATTCTCGCGATTTTCCGCTTGCGAATTCCAACAAAATTCTTGCATCAATCTCCGCCGACAAAATTCCGGCGGATTTTAATATATCGGTAGAGTTTTTTAATAGTTTCGATATTGACATTTTTTACTACAATTGATATAAACAAAGTAGTCGAAACATCCTGCTGTGTCCGGAGGGGACAGATGAATCGAGTAGTTGGTGTTTTGCAAAGAAACGATGAAAATGGTCTCTATGGAATTTTATTGGATCAGGATACCAGCCTCTGGTTATGTATTAGCCATTTCTTTGCACCAATGTACTTGGCATTCCTTGATAGAACGCTTCTGGGGAGGAAAGTTGAGCTGATTTATCCGATCAATCCTTTGAAGAATAGCAGACCGGAAAAAACTGCTATCCGACTGACTGTTGTGCCTGATGATACGCCAAATTGCTCTGGAGAAGAGTATATTGAGGATTGAACTTACATGACCGCCAAATAGGCGGTCTTTTTAGTTCTTTTCAGCCAGCAATCTTTTTCGATCTTCGGAAATTAGAGCGGAAATTATCGGTTCTATGTCACCAGCCAAAATTTTTGGAATTCCGTGCCAACTTAGGTTAACACGATGGTCGGTAATTCTATCTTGGGGAAAATTATAAGTTCTAATTTTTTCCGATCGATCGCCGGTGCCGATTTGTGATCGACGAGTATCGCCAAGTTCCTTTTGCTTCTTCTCATCTTCAGCCGCTAAAAGTCGTGAACGCAAAATCGACATCGCCTTGGTTTTATTTTTCAATTGTGATTTTTCGTCTTGACAGGTTACGACCATCCCGGTTGGCAAATAGGTAATTCGAACCGCCGAATCGGTGGTATTAACTGACTGTCCGCCTGGCCCGGAGGAGCGAAAAACATCAATTCTAATATCCCCAGCTTTAATTTCAATATCCTGTTCTTCGGCTTCCGGCAAAACGGCGACGGTAATCGTTGAGGTGTGAATTCTGCCGGCTTTCTCTGTTTCCGGAACACGTTGGACTCGATGAACACCGGATTCGTACTTCATTTTGGAATAGACTTTGTCACCGGAAATTGAAAAGGTCAGCGATTTGATTCCACCAATGCTGGAATTTTGAGCGTCTAAAATTTCAATCTTCCAACCCTGTTTTTCGGCGTAACGCGAGTACATACGGAAAATTTCGCTGCCAAAAAGTTCCGATTCGTCACCGCCAGCCGCCGGCCGAATCTCAATGAGTACATTTTTTTCGTCATTCGGATCTTTCGGGATTAATAGCAGTTCCATCTCTTTTTCCAATTCGGTTTTTTGCGCTCTTAAATTCGGTAGTTCTTCGGCGGCGATTTCTCGAAATTCTTCATCTTCGCCATTTTGGAATTCCTCATTTTCACGAATATTTTTCACAAGCGCCAAATAGCGCTCAATCTTTCTGGCATCGTTTTCTAAATCGGCTTTTTGTTTTGATAATTGCGAAAGTTTTTCGCTATCGGAAAGATTAG
The DNA here is from genome assembly GCA_903851235.1 of uncultured Candidatus Berkelbacteria bacterium. Taxonomy (GTDB): domain Bacteria; phylum Patescibacteriota; class UBA1384; order XYA2-FULL-43-10; family CAINNR01; genus CAINNR01. The sequence goes on from CAINNR010000030.1 coordinate 55,896, forward strand.
CCGGATCGGAAAGTTCCTTTTCCAGCTGTTTAAAATCTGCCAATAATTTTTCGAGTTTTTCTTTCATAATTTATAAAAATCCAGATTGATTTCTCTTTCTGGATTTATTATATCGTAAAAACAGTTATTTATCTGCGGTTTTGGTTTTTGCTTCCCTGAATTTGGTTGCGGCTTCTTGCCTTGCGCGGAATTTATCAATTCGGCCGGCGGTGTCCATCAGCTTTTCTTTGCCGGTGAAAAACGGATGACATTGTGAACAAATTTCAACTTGAATTTCCGGCACCGTGGCGCCAACTTCAAAAGTATTCCCGCATGAGCAGGTAACTTTGGCTTTATGATATTGTGGGTGAATGTCTTTTTTCATAACAAAATAATGATATCATTAGTTGAAAAAAAAATCAAGCCACCGGTCGGTTGATGGCTTGTGGACAGAAGCTGCCGGTGTCAGGATTATTCCAGTCGCGATGCAATGACCAAGCCGACGGCGATAGCGAAGTTGTCAGCGGTGAATTCCGAGATATCGATTCCGAAGAGTTGCGCTGTCGCGGTGTAGTAAGTCTTTGACCAATCGAGGATTTCTCTGTGTTTCTCCGAAGTGATCTTTGAATCCAAATTTGATCGTAACATTATTTTAGCCTGATCCAGAATCATGGCAAAAAAATCAGCTGGGTGCATTTCGATACCTCCACCGGCGGAATAAGATAGCGATTAAACCTTATCAAACTATTGAACTTTTTTCAAGACTGTGATAGAGTTTTATTGATAAGCAAAGTATTTATTAAATCACACACTTCTCTCAATATCCTTGTCCCAATTGGGGATTAATGTGAAGTGGAGGATCCCACTATGCCCGAAGAGCTATGTGGGACTAAAGAAGGAGAATTTTAATGGAATCACCGACCCTTCGCGAGATGCTCGCAGCCGGAGTCCATTTTGGTCACAAGCGGGCCAGATGGAATCCAAAAATGGAGGAGTTTATTTTTGCGACCAAAAATGGCGTTTCGATCATCAACTTGGAAAAAACCAAAATGATGTTGGATAAAGCTTTACAAGCTGTAACCGACGAAATCAAAGCCGGCAAAAATCTGGTTTTTGTCACCAGCAAGCGTCAAGCGCGAGAAATTGTTAAAGCGGCGGCCGAGAGTTGTGGTATGCCATACGTTGTTGAGAAATGGCGTGGAGGAACTTTGACCAACTATGCCGTGGTTTCAAGAAACTTCAAAACTCTAAAATCGCTAAATGATCAGATCGCTAGCTCCGATTTTGCAAAAATTTCAAATATCGAACAAAACAAAGTTAAGGAAAAAGCGGCGAAACTGGAACGGATTTTTGGCGGACTTGCCGAATTAAAAAAACAGCCGGACATTCTTTTCCTTATCGGTGCTCACGATGAACAGATCGCGCTTAAAGAGGCAAAAAATCAGGGAATCAAGGTTGTCGCTTTGGTAGATACGAATGCCGATCCCAGGGAAATTGATTGGCCGATTCCGGCCAATGATGATGCGACAAAATCAATTAAAATAATCGTTGATACTTTTGCAAAAGCAATCGCCGAAGTTAAACCGAAAGCAAATTCGGTTAATGAGTCGAATTAACCAATAAGACTAATTTGGAGGTTATATGGAAATTACAGCTAAAGAAATTGCCGCCTTTCGAACTAAAACCGGTTTGCCAATGATGGAAGTTAAAGCGGCCCTAATTGAAGCTGATGGCAATGAAGAAAAAGCTATCGAAATACTGCGCAAAAAAGGTCTGGCAAAATCGGAGAAAAGAGCTGATCGGGCGACGGCAAACGGTCTAATCGATTCCTATGTCCATGCCGGCCGAATTGGTGTTCTGACCGAAGTTCTTTGTGAAACTGATTTTGTAGCGAAAAACGATGATTTCAAAAACTTTGCTCACGAAATTTCTTTGCAAATTGTCGCAACCGCTCCGAAATATTTGAAATCGGATGAAATTCCGCTTGAGGAAATTGAAGCTGAAAAGAAAATTTATCAAGAGCTTGTAAAAGAATCCGGCAAGCCGGAAAATATCATCAGCAAAATAGTTGACGGGAAAGTTGAAACATATTTTGCCCAGGTCTGTTTGTTAAACCAGGCGTATTTTCGCGATCCCAAAATGACAGTCTCGGACTTGTTAAATGAGTTTACTGCTAAAACCGGTGAGAAAATTGTGATTTCTCGCTTTGTAAGATTTGATCTTGCTTGCTAAGATGAAACTGAAAGCGAATTAGATGAATAGAGCTTATCGGACTAATTGGAGGTAGACATATGATAAAAGAAATCATCAAATCAATCGAGCCGAAAATGAACGGCGCAATTATTAATTTTGAGTCGGATTTGAAAAATATTCGCACCGGTAGGGCTAGCGCCGGATTAGTGGAAGATATTATCGTCTCCTACTATGGCGCAAATACTCCACTCAAGCAGATGGCTTCAATTTCTGTTCCGGAGCCGACAATGCTCGCGGTTACACCATGGGACAAGCAATCTTTGGGTGATATCGAGGTGGCGATTAAAAATGCCGATCTTGGACTTTCAATTGTTAATGACGGCAACGCTGTTCGAATTTCTCTGCCGCCGTTAACCGGCGAACGCCGAGAAGAGTTGTCACGTCAAGCGCAAAAATTAGCCGAAGCTGTTCGAGTATCAGTTCGAAATATTCGTGGCGAGGCTTGGGAGCAAATTCAAAATTCCCTTAAGAACAAGGCGATTTCAGAAGATGAAAAATATCGCGGAGAAAAGGAATTAAACGAATTGATTGATCGAAAAAATAAAGAAATTGAAGGGATCGTTGCGACAAAAATTTCTGAATTAAAAACTATATAGTCTATAAACTGAGAGATTAGCATGACGGATGTAGAACAAATCACAAATTTTCAAATTAACTGTAAATCGTCATTTAGATTATCATGACATTTCTTACTATAATAATCTTCATTTTTATTCTCGGGCTCTTGGTTTTTGTCCACGAGCTAGGTCATTTTGTCGCCGCCAAATTAGCGAAAATTAAAGTCGAGGAATTTGCTTTCGGTTTTCCGCCAAGAATTTGGTCAAAGAAAAAAGGTGAGACAGTATATTCAATCAACGCAATTCCAATCGGCGGCTATGTCAAAATGCTTGGTGAGGCCGAGGAAAGTCAGAGTAAAAGATCTTATTCTCAAAAGAAACCCGGCGTTCGGGCGGCGGTTTCAATCGCCGGTGTTTTAATGAATGTTGTTTTGGCTTGGTTAATTTTAACCGTTGGATTTGCTGTTGGCATGTCACCGTTGGTTTCCTCGCCGGATTCAATTCCCGGCAAAAAACTTTCTTCATCAATTATTGTTGCCGGAGTAGATGATAAATCGCCAGCTTCAGTTGCTGGGCTAGAATCCGGCGACATTTTGATTTCCGCTTCCGCTCAAGGAGAGCAATCAACGATTTTTGACAGTGCGACAGCGGTGACAAATTTTACTCAATCACATGACGGGAAAAAAATTGAATTGGTTTACAAGCGCGACGGTGTTGAAAAGTTGGCGGATATAACTCTTGCCGAAAGCGGTTTGAGCCCGCTGGGGATTTCAATGGTTGAAAATTCGGTTGTCAGAACTTCTTGGTATTGGTCGCCAGTTGTCGCGTTCCGCGAAATTATTCGAATTATCAATATCAATCTTGTTTTCTTAAAATCATTTTTTGCTCAGCTTTTTTCTCACGGACAAATTTCCAGTCAGGTTGGCGGCCCGGTGGCAATTTACATCTTCACTGGCATGGCGGTCAAAGCCGGAGCGATGGTGGTTTTGCAATTTATCGCTATTTTATCAATCAGCTTGGCGCTAATAAACATTTTGCCATTTCCAGCCCTTGATGGCGGGCGTTTACTATTCATCATCTTGGAGAAAATTTTCCGCCGAAAAGTTGTTAACGACAATGTTGAAAATATAATTCACACTATCGGTTTTGCTCTCATCATTCTGTTTGCCGTGATTGTCACCTATAAGGACATAATCAACCTGATTATCAAAAAATGACGCTGATTTGCCGTTGTCCTCGGACCAGTTTAAGACCCGACTGATGCTGAAATAAATTCAGCATGACAATTTGTCCATCGTTAATATATAATAAATTTATGAAAGCCTCAAAATTTTTATTGAAAACTCAAAAAGAGTTGCCGCGTGACGCCGATTCGGTTAACGCCAGTTTTTTAGTCCGTGCCGGCTATGTCCAGAAACAGATGGCCGGAGTTTATGCGCTTTTGCCCCTAGGATTTCGGGTTTATCAAAAGATTGAAAATATTGTTCGTGAAGAGATGAACAGAATTGATGGACAAGAACTTTTAATGAATGTACTGCAAACTAAGGAACTTTGGCAGGAAACCGGTCGCTGGGACAAGGTTGAAGAGGTGATGTACCGTGTTGGTAATGACATCGGCTTGGCGCCAACTCATGAAGAGCAAATCACCGACATTGTCAGAAAAAAAATTTCATCATATAAAGATTTACCACTATCGCTCTATCAAATTCAAGTAAAGTTTCGCAACGAACCGCGTGCCAAATCTGGACTTTTACGCGGTCGTGAATTTTTGATGAAAGATATGTACAGCTTTCATGCTAATGAAAAGGATTTCAAAAAGTACTATAAAAGTGTTGCCGAGGCTTACGATAAAATCTTTGACAGAATTGGACTGGAGACAAAATTTGTTGCCGCCAGTGGTGGAATGTTTTCAGACTATTCGGATGAATTTCAGGTTATTTGTCAAACCGGAGAAGACACGATATATTTTTGCCAAAATTGCGATTTTGCTGAAAATGCTGAAATTTCCAAAATTAAAGCCGGCGATAAATGTCCGAAATGCAACGGCACTATCAAAGAGGAAAAAGCGATTGAGGTTGGGAATATTTTTCCCCTTGGAACAAAATATTCGAAATCAATGGGAGCCAAATTCTTGGACGCCGATGGCAAAGAACAAAATATGATAATGGGTTGCTACGGGCTTGGTTTGACTCGAACGTTGGCAACTTTAGTCGAGGTTTATTACGACCAGCAAAATTCGAAAATGATATGGCCAAAATCGGTCGCGCCGTTTGTGGTTGAAATTATTTCTCTGAACAAAAATATTGAAGCGGAAAAACTTTATGAAGAGCTGTTAGATAAAAATATCGAAGTATTGTATGATGATCGGGAAATTTCTGCCGGAGAGAAATTTGCCGATGCTGATCTGGTCGGTGCGCCGATCCGAATTATTATCTCAGAGAAGTCTATTGCCGCCGGTGGTATTGAAATTATTCACAATTCAAAAACTGAAATTGTTTCTATTTCCGAAATATATACGAAACTCTAATTTTTCTCTTTAGCTCAATCATTGACCTAATAAATTTGAAAATATTTGATTAATCTTTTTCACTTCCGTACTTTTCAGTCTGGAAGTAAAAACTGAACCTTTGAGTTTGGTATTTATAAAAAACGCGACTCAGTTATGGGTCGCGCAATAGTTGTGATTACTTTTTACTGTCAGATTTCACTGTAGGTGCTTCTGCGGTCGGTGTTTCAAATTTTGGAAAATCAGATGCTTTAATTGCTATCCTAACACGGAAATCTGGGTCATTCGGTTGACAAACTTGCAGCCTTACCACGAACACTGTGTCGTTAACCTTAATACTTTTGTCCCCAGTTACCTCCCAATGGCAAAATCCGTCTTTGTCGGCAACAATTATCTTGTACAGTCCAGTTGAATTGATTGGCACTGATCCTCGGGCAACGACTCCAGCAAGAATTGTCGATGATTTAGCAATGTCCGGCAGGAAATTGGTCTGACCCTCAAGCCTCTCTGGACCTCTGGACAAACGCATGGTAAAATGGCAACCAGCAGAACACGTCATGATAGTAGCAATAACTGCCAAAACCAAGTAGCAACGCTTCATGGTAGGTCGCTCCCTCCAATGTAGTTGAAGACTAAGAATAATATATACTTATTTATTTAAAATGTCAATATCAAAGGAACAATTGCAGAATTTACCTACCGGGCCGGGTATTTATCAATTCTATGATAACTCTGGCGGGATTTTGTATATCGGTAAAGCGAAAAATTTGCGCAATCGTGTCAAGTCATATTTTCAAAAGTCAGAGGATTTGCAGGAAACCCGATCGGAAGCGATTTTTCAAATGGTTGGGTTAGCCAATCAAATTAAAATTGTCGAAACTGATTCGGAAATTGAAGCGGTTTTTTTGGAAGCCGAGTTGATCAACAAAATTAAACCGAAATATAATTCAAGACAAAAAGATGATAAAAGTTTTCAGGTTATTGAAATCTCAAAAGATGAAATTCCCAGAGTTGAACTTCGTCGGACGAGAAATGTAGACTTGAAAAATAAAAACTTCTACTATTTTGGACCGTATCCATCCGGCGATATTGTAAAACGAGCGCTGCGAATTTTACGAAAAATTTTCCCGTTTGCAAATTGTTCGCAAACAAAATATCGCCGAGCTGAAAAAATATCCAAAGCTTGCCTCTACGGTGACATAAATTTATGTTTGGCGCCGTGTGAAAAATCATCAATCCCAGAATGTAAAAAACAGGTCAGCTATTTAAAAGATTTTTTATCCGGCAAAAAACAAAAGATTATTCAATCGCTGTCCAAAGAAATGACTGATTTAAGCCGAAGGAAAAAGTATGAAGAGGCGTCTGTTATTCGCGATAAATTATTTGCTTTGGAACATCTAAACCGATTTTCTGTCGGGCTAAAAGATAGTTTTGATGATTTTAGAACTGGTTCGATTTTCGCCAGAATTGAGGCCTATGATATTTCAAATATTGGCGGAGAATTTTCTGTTGGCGCAATGACGGTGGTTTCTTTAGGAAAAATTGACAAAAGCGACTACAAAAAATTCAGAATAAAAACTGTTAGTGGCGCCAACGATATTGCTATGATGGTCGAGGTAATCAGACGGCGATTTTCTAATAATTGGCCTCGACCGAACCTGATTGTCATTGATGGTGGCGTGACACATTTGAAATCAGTTAATTTTGAACTCCAAAAATTAAAAATTAGTATTCCGACAATTGCAATCGCCAAGGGTCCAAATCGAGATAAGGATGAATTTCATTTCACTTCGCCGGAAATTGGAAAATACTTCCAAAAAAACCCCGAGTTAAAAAATTTTGCCATTATCGCTCGCGATGAAGCCCATCGATTTTCGCAGAACTATTATCGCAAATTGCACCGGAAAAATTTGTTGAAATAAAAAACCCGCCTAAGTTGGTGGGTTGAAGTTTGAAGCCGTGTCCGGCACCGGTTTTGGTGACGGAGATAGGATTTTTTTGATCATCGATTTGACTAAACTCCGCAAAGTCAGCGGATCTTTTGGTGACTGGTTCAGACAGAACCATGGCCAGAGATATACCGGCATCGCGATTCTTAGGATGTTGACCACAAACAGTTGATGCGGAAGAAGGAGTAACAGGAGACTCATGGTCCAAAAAACTAAAAACTGAAACAATCTGTACCCTCGGTTGACAATCAGCGGATTATTACTAAGTATGTTACCTTCTCTGTAACAATGACTGGCCGGGAATAGAGCCATAAAACCGATAAAGATCCCAAAAATGGCAGACTTTGTGAAGTCTTTAAGTTCTGGGGCAAAATTAAGGGCTTGAAATGAGACGAAAATCCATATGACAATCAAATTCCAGCGATCGATTCCAAAAAATGCGGCGATTCGGATCAACCAACCGGCGATTTTCAGCAACAAGTTATCTATCCGCCCTGCCAACGGAACCACTCCTCTCGAGCGAGTTCGGATTCGCAATGTCATGTTATCATCAATTGCAAAAAACATCAATGAATGCGGGCAGATCTTTCGCTTCGCTTCTTCGGACAAAGTTATATGGATGTTGTCAGGATGACGTTACAATCAGTAAATCCCACGACTAGATCGGGGATGACGCAATCATATATCAGCCAATAATCATAAACCATCTAGCGCTACTTGCCAACATGATCTATAATAGTAGTATAGAGAAACGACGAATTATATTAAACAAGAATTAGGAAGGAGAAAATATGAAAGAGGAAAAGGAAAAGGGAAAATTGGTTGGTGTTATCAGTCACTTTTTTCCCCACGTTTCGGCGGCGGTTTTGAAGGTAAAAACTCCAATCAAAATTGGCGACAGAATCAAAGTTGTCGCACCGATTGGCGAGGAATTTGAACAGGAAATTTCCTCGATGCAAATTGATCGCACCGAGATTCAGTCGGCAAAAGCCGGTGACGAAATCGGCTTGAAAGTTGATCAAAAAGTTCATGAAGGCTGCAAGGTTTATTTGCAATAAATTTACCAAGTGATCTTGTAGGCAATAGCCAAACAATATCCAAATTTCAATAATCAAATATTTGGAATTTGGCTGTTAAAATTTGTTTGTATCTTGTTTCTTGATTATACTAGCGAAGCGGGAGGGCAGAATTATGCGTCGACCATTGATAATTGGAAATTGGAAAATGAACACCAACATCTCAGATGCTGTTGTTTTGGCGACAGTCATTCGCGATGGAGTTGAAGATATTTCAAATGTCGAAATTGTTATCTGCCCGCCGGCAATTTGGTTAACAGAGGTTTCAGAGATTATTCACAAAAATATCGGCCATCTTGGACTCGGAGCGCAAAATATCCACTACCTGACTGATGGCAGTTATACCGGCGAAGTTTCTGCAACAATGGTTCGCGATGTTGCAAAATATGTCATTATCGGACATTCGGAGCGAAGAAATAGTTTTGCCGAAACAAATGGAATTGTTGCGCGAAAAGTGGCGGCGGCGCTTGATGCCGGGCTAGTTCCGATTGTTTGTGTCGGGGAGAAGAAAAAGAGCGAGAAATCGGCGGTTGAAATTGTCAAGCAACTCAAGGAGTCATTGGTTGGTATAAACAAAAATGAACTTGAACAAATTGTTGTTGCCTATGAGCCGGTCTGGGCTGTCGGCGCCGACGAGCCGGCAACGCCGGAATATTCTGCGCAGATTATCAACCAACTGCGAGCAATTGTTTCGCCTCAGACGCCGATTATCTATGGCGGCGACGTGAGCTCCGGCAATATCTACAGTTTTATGCAACGGCCGGAAATTGACGGCGTGCTTGTTGGACGTGAGAGTTTGAATGGGCAAAATTTTATCAAACTTTGCCGGATTGTGGCGGAGTATAAGAAAATAATTTAAAATTCCGGCAGAGCCGGTTGGAGGGTTTTTATGACAAAAGTTGCAATCAATGGCTTTGGTCGGATTGGTCGAGCGGCGGCAAAAATAATATTGGACTCAGAGGATCTGGAGCTTGTTGCCATTAACGATCTTACCGATCCAGAAACTTTGTTATTTTTGTTGACCCACGACACATCTTACGGATTATTTGACAAAAAAATCACTTTTTCAGACAAGGAAGTTACCATCGATGATAAAAAAGTTTACTTTTTTGCCGAAAAAGAGCCGGCAAAACTGCCGTGGGAAGCGCTTGGTATTGATGTTGTAATAGAGTCAACTGGAGTTTTTTTAACCACCGCCGATTGCCGCGACCACATTCGGGCAGGAGCAAAAAAAGTTGTAATTTCGGCGCCGGCCAAAGATGAGGAGACGCCAACATATCTTATCGGTGTCAATATGGACACATATCACGGCGAAGACATTGTCTCTAACGCTTCTTGCACCACCAATTGTATTGCGCCGGTGATCAAAGTTTTGAACGATAATTTTGGTGTTAAACAATCATTATTTACCACCGTTCACTCATACACTGCCGACCAGAACTTGGTTGACGGTCCGCACAAGGATTTGCGCCGGGCGCGGGCGGCGGCTTGTAACATCGTGCCGACAACAACCGGCGCGGCGAAAACCGTGACCAAAATTATCAAAGAGTTAGATAAAAAATTTGACGGTTTAGCAATTCGAGTTCCGACACCGGTGGTTTCTTTATCGGACATTGTGGCGGTCACCGACCGACCGACTTCAATAGAAGAAATTAACAAAGCTTTTGAATCAGCGGCAGAATCAGAAATGCGGGAAATATTAACCGTGACAAATGAGCCGATCGTTTCCTCCGACTTAATTGGTAATTCGGCGTCATCAATCGTTGACATGAGTTTAACCAATGTCGTTGGCGGCAATTTAATCAAAGTTATTGCTTGGTATGACAATGAATGGGGATATTCCTGCCGCTTGGTTGAAATGGCAAAATTGATTGCAGAAAAATAAATGGATAAAAAACAGATTGCAATTTTTGAAGGCAAAAAAATCCGTCGTCACTGGGACGAAAAATCTGAGCAGTGGTTTTTTTCAGTAGTAGATATTATTGCTGTTCTTATTGATCAAATGGATTTTCAGTTAGCTAGAAAATATTGGAACAAGCTGGCAGAAAGACTTCGCAAAGAAGGAAGTCAGTCGGTGACAAATTGTCACCGACTGAAATTGCAAGCATCAGACCGCAAATTTTATCAAACTGATGTTGCTAGTACGGAAACTATCTTCCGCATTATTCAATCGGTTCCGTCAAAAAAAGCTGAACCAATAAAATTATGGCTAGCACGTGTTGGCAATGAACGAATAGAAGAAATTCAGAATCCAGAAAAAGCGTTAGATCGGTCAAGAGAATATTGGCAAAGAATGGGTCGAAGCCAAAAATGGATTCAGCGGCGAATGATGGGGCAGGAAGTTAGAAATAAATTAACCGATTATTGGGCTGATCACGAAGTAAAAAAACAAGATGAATATGCGATTCTGACAAATATAATCCATGCAGAGTGGACTGACTTGTTAGTAAAGCAACACAAAGAATTAAAAAATTTAAAGGCTGAAAATTTGCGCGATTATATGACGATGCAGAGTTAATTTTTACCGCTTTGGCCGAACTTTCTACTCGCCAAATCGCAGAAGGAATGGATAGTACAGGTCTTGAGGAAAATAAAATTCTAGCGGAAAAAAGTGGGCGAATCGCTAAAAGTGCCAGAATGGAATTGGAGCAAAAATCAGGTAAAAAGATTGTAAGTAGCGAGAGTTTCAATTTACTCAGTAAGAAATAACTGCGAGTAATTATGGAAATAGGACGTTTTAATCCAGAAGCGAAAATTAGTGATCCCAAGGCCAGATATCTTGGAATGCTGACTGAGATGATTGGTTGGAGCGACGAAATTCCGGCTGAAGATATCCACAATGGAAATTATAAAGTTAGAAAAAATTGGTGGGTGACAATTCGAAATATTACATATTTGATATTACGTAATTGTATAATTTCAGATGAATCTAAACGACAAATTAGTAATTTCAATGACAAGTTTAGTTCAGAAGAATTTAATGGTAGGTACACAACCAAAGAAGATATCGCTGAAGGAAATGAATTCGTTGATTTTTTGATCAGAGAATTGCAATAAAACAAAAAATTATGGAAATAATTTCAGCACTAAAAGAATCAAACTTAATCGGTCTTGGTGGAGCCGGATTTCCGACTTGGCAAAAATGGCGAGCAGTCAAGGAGTCACTAGGGGCCAAGCGGTTCGTTATTTGTAATTTGTCAGAAGGTGAGCCGGGCGTTTTTAAGGATGAATATATTTTGCAAAATCATTTACTTGAACTCGTTGGTGGCATTGTTTTGGCCAAAGAAACTGTTAGCGCCGGGCGAGCATATATCTTTCTCAATGATAAATATCGGAAGTATCTGCCAAAGATCAACCGAGCGGTAAAAGGGAAAAAAATTGAGATTTTTATCGATACCGGCCGTTATCTTTGCGGCGAAGAAACAACGCTGTTGCAAACTATTGAGGGGAAGTTGCGCCAACCACGTTCAAAACCGCCATACCCGACAACCTCCGGATTATATGGATATCCAACTTTGATAAATAACGCCGAAACGCTCTACCGAGCCTACTTGATTTCTCAAGGTGGTAGTGATTTAAAACGATTTTATTCAATTTCCGGCGATGTTGTTAGCAAGCGAATTGTCGAAGAAAAAATTGGTGCAAAAATTCGCGAAGTGATTCCGGCGCGGTTTCTGGATCAGATAAATTTTGTCAGAGTTAGCGGTCCATCGGGTTTTTTCGCCAAGCCGGAGGATTTTGAACAGATAGTCTCCGGAACCGGTGCAGTGGAAATTTACGGCAAAAAGCGGAAGATCCTTGAAGGTCTCATCGATTCAATCACATTTCTTAAAAATGAATCTTGCGGAAAGTGCACGCCTTGTCGCGAGGGAACGTACCGAATTGCCGAACTGCTGAACAAATTGATCGCGACTTCAAGTTTATGGGACCGGAAGGAGATAATTGAACTGATTTCCGAAATCGCCCAAACTGCTGCTGTCACGAGTTTCTGTCCGCTAGGGGCATCAATTGCTCGGCCGGTGACAACGGCCATTGATAATTTTAAACAGGAGATTTTGGGTGAATAAAACTTTTGAGATAAAAATCAATGGTAAAAAATATAAAGCATCGTCAGATGACACGATCTTATCTGTAGCAAAGAAAAATTCACTGGAAATTCCGACGCTTTGCCACCACCCGGATTTGGCACCAAATGCCAGCTGCCGATTGTGTTTGGTGGAAATCAAGAAAGCCCAAAAGTCTGATGTTGTCACATCATGTAACACTTTTGTTTCCGAAGAGATGGAAATTAAACTTGATACGCCGAAAGTTAAGTCAGCTAGAAAAATAAATCTGGAGATGCTTTTATCCGATCACATCAAAAAATGTGGCGAGTGTAACTGGCAGGACAATTGTGAATTAAAAAAATTAGCTCATGAATTCGGCATCAAAGAATCACGATTTCCCGAACGTCGCCGGCGATATAAAATTGACAGTAAAACCCCATCGATTCTCTGGGATTCGGCTAAGTGTATTGAATGCGGAAATTGCGCCTCCTCATGCAGCGAGATTGCCGGGCTTTCAAATATCGGAAGCAAATATCGCGGTCACTCAATAATTTTTGGGCCCAAAGGTGGCAAAAGTTTTTCCCAGACCGATTGTGTTTTTTGCGGTCAATGCATTTTGCGTTGTCCTTCCGGATCTTTGCAGGAGAAATCGGAAATTGATGGTGTCGAAAAACTATTATCAAACAAAAAAAATCAAATTTTAGTTGCCGAGTTTGCGCCGTCAACTCGCTATTCAATCGGCGAACTGTTCGGAATCCCACCAGGGAAAAATTTGGAATTAAAACTGGTTTCGGCCCTTAAAGAATTGGGTTTCGATTATGTTTTTGACATCAATTTTGGTGCCGATATCACAACTGTCGAAGAAGCGGCTGAATTGATCGAACGGTTGCAAGTGAAAAATGATCAGCCGATGTTTACTGCTTGTTGCCCGGCCTGGGTTCGCTATGTCGAAACCTTCCACCACGATTTGATTCCGAACTTGACGACAACCAAATCTCCGGCCCACTGTTTGGCGCCGGTGGTAAAATCATATTTTGCAAAAAAAATTAACACCCGGCCATCAAAAATAAAAATCGTTGAGATTATGCCTTGTGTGGCAAAAAAATACGAGGCAAAACTGCCGGAAATGCGTCTGGGACACCGTCTTGAAGTTGATTTCGCCTTAACCGTTCGAGAAGCAGCGAAAATTTTAAAAAATAAAAAAATTGATTTACCGAATTTAGCGGATGGTCAATTCGATTCACCTCTGGCCGAATACTCCGGAGCGGCGGCGATTTACGGTTCCTCTGGTGGAGTAATGGAATCGGCACTCCGAACAGTCGTCGCCAAACTTTGTAATTGTGATCTGCCAAAATTGGAATTTAGGGACGTTCGCGGAATGGAAGGAATTAAAGAAGCTTCGGTAGATATTGATGGCGAAATTTTGGAAGTTGCAGTCGTTTCCGGCTTGAAAAATGCCGGAAAATTACTGGCTGATATGAAATCCGGCATTAAACGATATGATTATGTTGAAGTTATGGCTTGCCCCGGCGGCTGTCTCGGCGGTGGCGGCCAACCGATTCCGACAACGCCGGAAATCAGAGCAAAAAGAAGCGCGGCATATTATAGCGATGATGCCGAGAAAAAAATCAGGCGGGCGCATGAAAACCAAGATATTATCAAAATGTACTCAGGCTTGGATACCAAACCGCTTGGACCGAAAGCTTTGAAACTATTTCATCGAAAATTCAAAATCAGGCAGCCAAAATTAAAGGGCAAAAAATGATGCACAATATTAAAGATGCGGAAATTGAAAACAAAACGTTTTTTCTTCAGATTGGCCGGAGTTATGCTTATGAAAAACAATGAACAGATTGCAAAACAAAATACATTTACAGAATTTTTACTTTATACGACGCCGAATGGCAGGGTGAAAGTTGAGATATTTTTGCGTGATGAAAATGTTTGGTTAACACAAGATAAAATTGCTCTTTTGTTCGGTGTTCAAAGGCCGGCAATTACCAAGCATTTGAAAACCATCTTTGAAAGCGGAGAATTAGATGAAAAAATGGTTAGTTCCATTTTGGAACATACCACGCAACATGGTGCTTTGGAGGGGAAAACACAAACTCAATCGGTAAAATTTTATAACCTTGATGCGATTCTTTCCATTGGATATCGAGTAAATAGCGTCCAAGCTACACAATTCCGTATTTGGGCGACGGAAAGATTGAAAGAATATATTATCAAGGGTTTTTCAATGGATGATGAACGGCTGAAGGATCCTCGCTATATTTTTGGTAAGGATTATTTTGAGGAGCAATTGGCTAGAATCAGAGATATCCGTTCCAGTGAACGAAGATTTTATCAGAAAATAACCGATATTTATTCACAATGTAGCGCCGATTATGATCCAAATGAAGAAATTACAAAACAATTTTTTGCCACTGTCCAAAATAAACTTCATTTTGCTATCAGCGGTCAAACCGCGGCGGAAATTATTTATCAAAGAGCCGGCAGTAAAAAACCGAACATGGGTTTGACTACATGGAAAAATGCGCCCAGAGGGGCAATTCGAAAAACTGACATCGTCATTGCCAAGAACTATCTTGACGAAAAAGAGCTGGATGGATTAAACAGAATTGTCACAATGTATCTTGATTATGCTGAAATGCAAGCGCGAAACGGCAAATTGATGCAGATGAAAGATTGGGTGAAAAAATTGGATGCATTTTTGCAGTTTAATGAAAAAGATCTTTTGCAGAGAAATGGTAAAATTAGTCATGAAGTCTCGTTGGCTTTGGCTAAATCTGAATATGAAAAATATCGGATTGTTCAAGATAAAAATTATATTTCTGATTTTGACCGTGAAGTCAAAAAGTTTTTAGATTTTGATAAAAAAAAGAAAGAATAAATATGATGAAATCCATACGATCAGTGCAAGATTTAGAAAACAAGACGGTTTTTCTTCGAGTCGATTGGAATGTGCCGTTAAAGAATGGCGTCATTACCGATGATATTAGAATTCGAGCGACGCTTCCGACAATCAACTATCTCCAATCTAAAAATTGCAAGATTATCATCGGTACTCACCTTGGCCGTCCGGAGGGTGAGATTATTCATTCACTATCAACCAAGATACTGGCAAAAAAATTGTCGGAGATTCACCCGGGGAAAATTATCGCAACAGATTATGTTCTTGAGACGCAGGTGAAAAATCAAATTAAAAGATTAAAATCGAAGCAAATATTGGTTCTAGGAAATTTGCGCTGGTACCCAGAAGAGGAGGCGAATAATACGGCTTTTGCCCGAATTTTAGCCTCATATGCTGACGTTTATGTCAACGATGCCTTTGCCGTTAGTCATCGTGCACATGCTTCGGTTGAAGCAATCAGCCATTTTTTGCCAAGTTATGCCGGCTTGTTGTTGGAGCGTGAAGTCGAAATGCTTTCAACTTTAACTGAGAATCCTCGCCAGCCATTTGTAATAATTTTGGGTGGGGCGAAGATCAAAGATAAAATTGGGATGATAAAAAGATTTGCCAACATTGCCGATAAAATTCTTGTCGGCGGAGCGATTGCCAACACCTTAAGATATTTCAAAGGTGAAAATGTTTCAGAATCATTGTATGAACCCGGGCTTGAACATATTGCCGAGAATATTTTTGAAATTCTAAAAGATAAATTGGTTTTGCCGATTGATAACAAAAAGAAAATTGCGCCGGATGGCAAATTTAGCATTTTAGATATTGGGCCGGAGACGATAAAAAAGTTTAGTCAAATCATTTCAACGGCGAAAACGATTTTTTGGAATGGAAATATGGGCTACTCCGAGTCAAAAGAATTTGAGATTGGAACGGCAGAAATTGCCGATGCGGTTAAATCAAATCCATACACCAAGATTGTTGCTGGCGGTGACACTGTCGGTTTTTTGGATTCGCACAAAATGCTTGAATGTTTTACATTTGTTTCAACCGGTGGCGGTGCGGCATTGGAGTTTTTGGCCGGTATCCAGTTGCCAGGGCTAGAGGTTTTGGGGTACTATGATAAAAGGAAAATTAGAAATTAAAAATTTTAAAATCAAAATTATGGAGTAGAATATAATAGTAAATATCTTCGTTTTGAATTTTGACTTTTAATTTTTAAGTTACCTACTATGTTTATTTCACTTCGTGAGTTGTACAAAAAAGCAGAAAGTTCCAACTTGGCCGTTGGCGCTTTTAACACTAATAATTTGGAGATTACGCAGGCAATCGTCGCGGCGGCGGGGAAAACCAATTGTCCTCTGATCATTCAAACAACGCCGTCAGCAATTAAATACGCCGGATTGCGCGAGCTTTTTGATATTGTCAAAGATTTGATCGATGAGTCGCCGATTCCGATGTTAATCCACTTGGATCACGGTAAAGAGATCGATTTGATTGCAAAGTGTCTCGAAGTCGGTTATCGTTCGGTGATGTTTGACGGATCGGACCTATTATATGAAAACAATGTTTCTGAGACGAAGAAGGTTGTTGAATTGGCGCATAAATTTGGCGCAACCGTTGAGGCTGAGGTTGGTGTTGTCGGACGTGGTGAAGAGGGCAGAGAAATGATTATCGCCAAATACTCTGATCCGGATCAGGCGGCTGATTTTGCCAAACTTACCGGCGTTGACAGTTTGGCAATTTCAATCGGTAACACTCACGGCGCACCGGAGGGTGAAAAGTTGGACATCGAACTACTGAAAAAAATCAGAGAAAAGGTTAGTATTCCTCTGGTTTTGCATGGGGCTTCCGGCGTCTCTCGTTCAGATGTTCTGGCGGCAATAAAAAATGGGATCCGGAAAATAAACATTGATACCCAAATTCGTCACGCTTTCAAGGAAAGTTTGGAGAAAAATGTTGATGATCCCGAGAAAGATGTCCGTGATTTTCTTGGCCAGGCAAAAAATGATGTTGGATTAGTGGTGGAAAAATATCTGAAACTATTTAATAACATCGAATAAAATTTTTGATATTATGATATCAACCTTAAAAATAACGTGGGGGGAACTGCGGTGGTTAAACGGGTAAAAATATCTAAACGTACAAAAATAATATCCATAGTTTTTGCTACACTTATTGTGTTATTTTTTGGTGTCGTAACTATTTTGGCCCGAACAGGTGTTATCAACATCAGAATGTTGGCTGATAGTCTGACCGGTAGCACCACTCAAAATGTTGTTATCACTGCTATAGATCAAAGCAATCGTGCAGTTGTTGGTGTATTAGCCGGAGCAACGAAACTTCCATCCGGTACTCCTTTTACCGGCATTACCGATAGCACTGGTAAATGGATTACAACCTTAGAAAATGGTAACTATAATTTTACTGTTGCCGCTTCCCCTGAATGTCAGGGAATTCTTAATAACCAAATTGTCACTTCTGCTGTCACAAATTTTACGATAAAAATTTCTTGTTCAACTACTCCGGATCCGGCCAAGGCAATTATTAAGGGTAAAGTTTTAGATAAATCTACAGCTTCTGCAATAGTTACCGCCAGTGTAACGACCGATGTTGGCTCATATTCAGTTATCACCGGGTCGGATGGCTCATATCAGTTAAGCGTTGACCCCGGTGTTTATAATCTGACAGCAACAAAATCCGGTTTTCATCAGTCTGGTTCTCCAATAAATACCGGCAGTTTGAAAGCCGGCACAACTTTTAATGCTCCAAATATTTTGATGGGTAAGGATTCCACCACTGGCGGTACCGGAGGAGTGGTAGGGACGGATAATTTTGATGTTTTTGGCAATGTGGTGTTAGACAGTTCTGAAAGTACGGCGATCAAAGCTAACATCAAACTTGCTTGCTCTTATATCAGCAAAGACGGAAAGGTGGTTAGTAGCCCGGCCACCACAATTTCGTCATCCGATACTTTCCAAACCGTAAATAGTTTGAAGTACAACTTTAGATTTGAAAGTCTGCCCAAAAAATATAATGATGCAGATTTCCAGAAATGTTATTTATCAATTATCCCCGGCGACGGTTCCGTTCTTGATTCTTACGGTACAACAGAAGTTTCCTACACCACAACAAATGCCTTGGGTAAAATTGCCAATCTACCGCCTATCGGCAAAGATGCCGCCTATTTTTACAAAATCGGACTCAAAATTAAAGATGGAAAAAACAGTTTGAGAGTAATGGGAAAAATTACTAACTCCACCGGACAATTGGCAAATAATGTAAATGTTTCATTGTCATCAGCGAGTGGTGATGTTTCAACTACCTCGGTTGCAGTATCTCAAGACCCAAAACCATTCAATTATTCCGGCATCACTAATTATAAATTTGACCTAGCCAATTTCACTCTTGGAAGTGAATTAAAATTAAATCTTTTTGGCGCAGGAATTCAACCCCAAACTATTGATATTGCTGACAAAATCAAAACCGGAAGCGCAACTTTACAACTTGATTCCATCGGTGGATATTACATTGTTGTCGATACAAGTGTAAATAAAAATCCTGATGTGGCCATGAATATGTTTACCGGGAATGTGGCAACTAAATATCAAATTCGGTATTCCGATTCCGATCCCAGCGAATCCTCAATTCCTCGCTATGACAACGTGGCGAATGCAACGATTAAATACACAATTAGTAACCTGGCCTTGAAATATTCTAGTTCCGGTCAACTGCTTACCGATAGTAGTGGCAATTTTGTTATCGATAACATTCCGGTCAGTACAATTGCTAGTGATAGTGGCAAGATGATTGAAATCAACCTAATAATAGACAAGGATGGCTATAAAGAGCTGACAAACAATGAGAAATATGCGAATAGTGTAAAACCAATGTCTGATAATTTCACCATCGAGTTGCAAGTGAAAGAAAATTATCAAATGTGCATTCATGCGGTGGATAAAAATAATAAACCGTTAAATTATTCCAGGGTGCTGGTAGTAGTGGGTGATGTGGGGAAACTCTCTACGAGAGGCGATTATTTCAAGGGCACAGGCATGTTGGTAGCGACTTTTACCGAGAGTCTGGTTCAAAATGGAAACTGGTCAATGTCACTTGAAAATTTTCGCGAAGTATTAATTCACTCGGGCGGTAATTTGACAATTGACCCATCTGTAAAGTTTAGTTTGTTTATTATCCCGTGGAATGAACCTGATGATAAATATTTTCCCGTGAATCGGTCATTATTGGTGGACGGATTAGAACTGATAAAAATGACCGGTGGGATAATTGACACTTATCTTTCTGCCAGTTGCGAAAATGTTAAAGTTAATTTTGATTCACCTGTAGAGCCGACCAACAATTATACAATCGATCTTTATGATGCTGAAACCGGCAATCCGATAAATGCTAAAGATGAAAATGCAATAATTTCGATAGGAAATATATTTTCAGACAATACAGAAAGAATGGTCGACGGCTCGTATTATACTCAAGAATATAGTTCGGCAATTATGAATAGATTAACTATAAAGATTAAGTCAACTCGCGACATATCCAGACCAAAATTATTATATTATTCAGGAGAACATTATAAATTAATTGATTCCGGTGTCGATATAGGAAATTCTGGGTTTCCTCTCAAATTGTATTTGTTAAATTATAATCGAGCGAATAGCGGGATGACTTGCGTAGAATATAGCGGTTTCAAATTTTGCGGTTTGAAGATCCCGACAATGGATATCCTCACTGGGGAACAAAAATTAACTTTAGAGAAAATTGCCAAGGTATTATCGGCGATAAAAACAGCTGCGTCGGATACGCGGAGTGTCCCAATATACATACAAACAAAACCATTCGATCGAGCAAGAGCACATAGCAGTTCAATAGGAATAAACCATGCCGCTTTCAACGGTTCCTCTGCCTACTTCTCATTGGCTTATACAGAGTTGAATAGCTATCCAAGACTACTCGAAACTGCAGTCCACGAATATGCTCACACAATTGACTTCATGTCAGGTCTTTCTGAAAAAGATAAATATAAATTTGATCAAATTACTATAGAAGGCAATACCGAAATTGCACGGACCATGATGATTAACAATAACTGCTGCGGTGAAAAACAATTTCCAGATTTGTATTATGCAGAAAGGACTAATTCTCTTGAACTCTGGGCTCAGTTCTTTACATGGTGGTATTTGCACAATGACGAATTCCGCAAAGCGATTGCTGTTGATTCACCGGTGTCTGAACCTTGCAAACAAGTGCTCAAATTTATGTATGCTGTTTTGCAACAAACTTTTCCAAGTGTTATTCCATACGATCAAGTGACAACAACTTCTGCTGCCAATGCCGATGTCCAAGTTGGCGTGCGACAAATTCCAGCATTGTTAACAGCAAGTGGCTCATCGCCTGGTAGTATTGATGCGATTATGCTGGAAGCCGGTTTTAAGAAAACCAGCCAATTAATCAAAACCGAATCGGTTGTGCCCCTAACTTCAACTGTTTTTACCTCTGACCAAATTATTAATGGCAATTGGGTCAAGGCGAACTATAGCAAAGCTTCATTTTCTGACAAAGTCGCTGTGCAATATCAGGCAATGACGAGCACAATCAAGTCTTCAATTATCGCTCAAAATATTTCCAACCTCGCTACAACTGCCATAAACAAATTCAATCAAGCTTACGATGCTTTGTTAAAAGAATTTGGTTGGTATAGAAATACTGGCAATGTTAAAGGTACCATAGTAGATGAAAGTGGCGTCGGAATTGCCAATATGACGGTAGAGTTTGCCGGCAAATATGCCCTGACTGATCAAAAAGGTGCTTATTCCATCACCAATGTTCAGTCGGGCGAGACAGAGGTTGATTCCGTTAAAGATCTCTACACTCAAGAAGAGTATACAATATTAAATCCGGACAGAATCACTATCACCGCTTCGCGAACCGCCCAAATAACTAGTAAAATTAAATTTATCAAAGTCAAATTAAGCGGAAAAATTACCAGCAAAAACGGCACAGCCCAGAAGAATTTTAAAATATTATTTACTGGTCCGGGCGGTCGAAAGTTTGAGGCAACCAGCGATGTCAATGGTGATTATTCTCTAGATGGTTTATATTATGAACAGTACAATGTTAGTGTTTACTCTGGAAAAACTGCCCAATCTTTAGATTCATTATCCAAAACAGTAACTCCTAAAAAAACTATCCAAGGTAGCAACATTGTAAATTTTAATGTCCAACTTGCAAAATAAAAATTAATAATTGAAAATTTTATGAATAAAATGTATGACGTTGTAACCATCGGTGGCGCTTTCCAGGATTTATTCGTTTTCTCGAATGATTTTAAAGTTCTGCGAGATCCGAGTTTCAAATCCGGCAGTTCACTTTGTTTTGATTATGGCGCCAAACTTGATGTCGAGAGAATAGAATATCACTCGGGCGGTTCGGCCGTCAATACCGCGCTCTGTTTTTCTAAGCTCGGCTTTTCTACCGCACTTCTAACATTTCTTGGCTCTGATTCTTCGGCGGAAAAAATTATCTCTCAAATCGAAATTGCCGGCATTTCATCACAGCTCTTAAAACAGGATAATCAACCAACCGGGACATCGATAATACTAAGCCACAACGGTGATCGAACAATTCTGTCATATCACGGTGATCGAGATTTTAATCAATTGAAATTGGCGAAAAATTTAAAAACAAATTGGTACTATCTCTCAGCTCTGGGGAAAAAAATTGACGATTTGGAAAATAAATTAATTGAAAATATCGCCAAAAATGGTTCAGGTTTGATCTGGAATCCCGGTCCGCTGCAAATTAAACAGGGTGCTTTGGCAAATAGACATCTGCTTCATCTGTGTAATGTTTTGATATTGAATCGCGAAGAAGCTATGAGTTTCTCCGCTTGCGGAAAAACAAAAATTGAAGATTGCCTAAAAACATTGGCAAATTTCGGCCCCAAACTTGTTGTTGTCACCGACGGGAAAAATGGCGCCAGAGTATATGACGGAAAAGTTTATTATCAAATAAACGCTTCGGATGACGAACGGGTTGACGCCACCGGTGCCGGTGACGCTTTTGCCAGTACCATGGCTTCAAGAATTATTCAGGATTGCAGCGATAAAAAAGCTCAAAGTTTTACTCCCGACCGAGAGACGATTCTCGAGGCCTTGAAGTGGGGGATAGTCAACTCCGGCTCCGTTGTCGGGCATGTTGGTGGCAACAGCGGCCTGCTCTCCACATCGGAAATTATTAAAAAAGCCGAAAAAATGATAAAATTGGAAGCGAAAGTATATTAAGGGTAAACTTTAAAAGTTAAAAAGTGACAGAAAAAACAAAAACATAAAAAAGGTTTTTGTTTTTATTTTGTTAAATATATGAAAAAACACATTGCAATTTTGGCTTAATTGCAAAAAATTGTTGCTAAAAGTAGCTGATTATCATATCCTGTAAATGATAATTAAGTATTTATCTACAAGGAATTGTAATCATGGCTAAAAAAACTGTCAGAGATGTGGTTCAAA
>CAINNR010000031.1 GCA_903851235.1 uncultured Candidatus Berkelbacteria bacterium
ATACCGAAGGAGTCAACACAAAACTTAAAACTATTAAACGCTTATCATATGGTTTTAGAAATATTGATAATTACATTAGAAAGGCAATGCTTGCTTTCATTCCAATTAGTCTACTTTTATCACATTACTTGACATAGAGCCCAAAAAAAGATCACTGGCAATTTCTCCGCGATCTGTTTTTTTATAACTGACTAAATTTTACCGAATGATGCCGGGTAAATTACTTTGAAACTTGTTTTACCAATTCGGCAAAGGTTTCCGGCTGAGTTTTTGCCATTTCCGACATAACTTTTCTGTTGAGTTCGATATTTTTATCAGCCAATTTTTTAATAAACCCAGAATAAGACAAACCGTAAAGTCGGCAAGCGGCGTTGATTGAGATAATCCAAGCACCACGAAAATCGCGCTTTTTTCGGCGACGATCAATATATGCGTTAGTTCCAGCTTTCAACACCGCTTGAGTTGCAAGCTTAACCTGATTGCGTCGGCCAGCTTTCATGCCAACGGTTTTGGCAAAAAGTCGCTTGTGTCTGGCTTTAGTTGTAACCCCACGTTTTACTCTTGACATAATGATAAAAAAATAATAAAAAAGCTTTATATATTCAATAATTTCTTGATTCTGGATGTATCGTTTTTGCTCAGCTCAACTCGTCCGTTCTTCCTTACAGATTTATTGGTCAGCAAATGATTACCGGCCGCCCGGATATGCATAATCTTGCCACTGCCGGTGACCTTGAATCTTTTGACTGCTGTTTTATGTGTTTTAAGTTTCGGCATATTACTATTAGATTACGAATTTGAATCTATCTGTGTTTTATCGGTGTCAACAATCCGTGCACTCGCTTCGTTGTTAACTGATTTTCTCTTAGCCAAATTGACTCTAATTTGATTACCCAATTTTTTAGGCGATTCGATCATATCCATTTCCGCTAAATCAGCGAACTTTCGAATTACATCGATCGCTCTGTCGGCAAAGATGTTTTCCCTGCCACGAAGTCGGAGAGCAACATTGATCTTATGGCCTTTGGCTGACAACTCTTTGGCTTTATTTGCTTTAACCTGAAGATCATGGTCACCGATTTTCGCCGACAAACGAATCTCTTTGTCTTCAAACTGTTTGGAATTTGCCCGATTTTCACGATCCTTTTTTTCCAACTCATATTTGTAGCGGCCGAAATCCATGATTTTTGCCACTGGCGGTGTATTATTCGGTGATACCTCAACCAAATCAAGATTTGCTTCTCGGGCTTTTTGCAAAGCCGCAAACAAAGACAAAACACCCAAAGATGTTCCGTCGGCGTCGATTAGCATCACTTTAGCCGCACGAATCCGATCATTAACCCGTAAAAATTTGTTGCTTATTCGAAACTCCTTCGGCGAATCTCACGCCGATATCTCGTATAACCAAAAAACGAGATTTGATTATTTGCTTGTTACGAAGTTATATTAACAAATTATTCGATGCCGGTCAAGCGTTTCCGGACTTTTTTGTTATTAGGCGAATTGTCTTCTGACTGATGCCGAAAGTTGCCGGCGTTTTTGCCGCCAGCCGACCATCAACTTTTATTTGCAATTGCCTCGGTGAGAATATTCGCAGACCATCAGTTCGAACCAAGGTTAGGTCAATATCTTTCGTTACGCCAGGAACGCCAATGGCTTTCCGCAATTTCCCCCAAAGTGTCGTTGATTTTGGATCGACACTTTTCATTATTACATCAAGTTTATCGGGGAATTTTTTGACAAAGTTTGGAAATTGATTTGCGATAAAAAATTCTTTGGCTTTGGCTTGTAAAACAAAATCTTCAAATTCAACCGTGACCGAAGCCGGCCGTTCGAGCGCCAATTCACAATAAGAAAAGAAAACATGCTGTTCGTTGATAATTCCAACCCGAGTATCAGTCACCCGCCGATAACGAAGATTGACCGCCGCTTCCTCCCAAGTATTTGCGCCGATGATTTTATAAATGTTTTCGCTGGCACCAAGCGGAACCACGCCGAAAACCTGTTGTTTCGACAGCATAACCGAGGCAACTTCATCGATAAGATCATCAGCGCCAATCGCGACAATTGTTGAATAACCTTTAAAAACGCCCTGCTCGGCCAAATCTCTGGCAGGACGAATTCGATCCGGCACAGCAAACTCTCCGGAGATGCCCAAATCAGTTAAATGGTCTTTGATTGTTTCAATCTGCCGGCGATTTTTGCATTTTCTAACATCGAAAATATAATAGTACATGATAAAAAAGTCAAATCTTAAAGTTCAAAACTTAAGAAGTTAAAACAATTGATTGCCCGGCGCAATAATAATGTTTTGTTAATTGACACTATTTTTCCGGTTTAATCTCTTCAACTTCCTCTTTCTGTTCCTTGGTGTTGATCGCGTCGCCGGCTTGATCCGGCATTGTTGACTTGCCGACAAAAATCGCGCCTTGCTTGATAATCAGGGTTTTAACATTAATATCACCGATAACTTTACCGGTCGGGTTGATCTCCAACTTTTCCGTTGCCTCAACTAATCCTTTGATCATGCCGGAAACCTCTACCACTTTGGCTGAAACCGGTCCTTTAATAATCGCTGTTTCGCCAACATTGACATTGTCGTCACTGCGAATTTCCCCTTCGACTGAACCATTGACTTGAATCGAGCCCTGATTTTTCAAGTTTCCCTTCAAGTTAACATTCAAGCCAATAATCGTGTCGACATTTTCCATGTTTCTCCTTTCCATATTTTCCTCGCTTAATTATTTTATCTTTGTTTTAGAATATACTATATCAATAGTTTTCAATTTACAAGTCGCAATTTTCAAACTTTGAAGCTTTGGGATTTTTTTAATTAAAACTTGAAAATTCCCCTTTCTTTTACCCTAACAAAAAAAATATTATTTTAAAAGCCCGGATATTTTTGCGCTTCTTT
Organism: uncultured Candidatus Berkelbacteria bacterium; assembly: GCA_903851235.1. Classification (GTDB taxonomy): domain Bacteria; phylum Patescibacteriota; class UBA1384; order XYA2-FULL-43-10; family CAINNR01; genus CAINNR01. The sequence continues at coordinate 2,915 of CAINNR010000031.1, forward strand.
TCAATTTGATTATAAAATGCTAATATCCTGATGGGATCACAGACTGAAGGAGGGCGTGCCATGAAAACGATCAACGCACTCAGAGCAATGGCCACAAAAGCCACAAAAAAGGCTAATGAGTTGGTTGGAGAAGGCTACACTTGCGACATTTTTATCAACGATGATTTTGGCTGCTTCCAAATCGGGGGTCATATCGCAACCGAATTTGGTAAAATTGTCGTCAGGTTGAAACAAATTAACTTCCATGAAGAGTGTAGTGTTGACCAAATGGTTACAAACTTCTTTGGAATGATCAACAATGTTGTCGGCCCATGCAATAGTCTCATCAGCGAAATTTGCTCAAAACTGGGCATTCGTCAGCCCGAATCCTAATTCCGTTTGGAGCCTGTCCGGCTCCTTTTTTTTTATTTTTCATCCACAGGAATTGACAAGAAAAAAACATCTGCTACAGTTATTTTGCATGTCGCAGTCTGCAAATGGGGAAGCCTTGCCGATGACGATCGGTAAGGTCAGCGGGCAGAAAGCAGTATTATCGGTTACGTCAGAGTGGAGCTGATGCTACAGAGTCCAATGGGCCTGAGCGGAAGCAAAGAGAAGCTCGCACCGGTAAATACTTAGGTAAGAGTAAGAGGTTGCACCCAGCCAGCTTCCTCTGCGACATGCGCATTACACAGCGGCGACCCAGGTCTGCCGCTTTTTTCTTTGGCAAAAAAATTCTAAATTAAAAACCTGCCGGTTGGGGCAGGCAGGAGAAAATAATGAGGAAACATTACTCGACACGAATTCTCGGGCAAGCATGCTTTTTGAACCAGGTCCAAACGTCATTGACAGTATCACTAATGTCTCCCGCGAAGAATATAATTGAGTTAGCAGCTGTGGAAAACGAAGCCCCAACCTTGACCAACGGCTTGGGGGTCGCAATCGGAATCTTCATGTCGTAAAGGCCCGATGTTACCAGCCAGCAGATAACGACAGCGATGATTGTTCCATAGGTTGCCAAATGCCAGAACAGAGGATCATAACCAAGCCCGCCCTGAACAGAAATTACAATTAAGCCAATCGACCAGCCGGAAATCAAACAGAGGATCGGCGAAAAAACAAAGCTTTTGGTCCAAAATGGCTTGCCCTCTTCAGCTCTTAAATTCGGTACTTGACCGGCGAAGAGCAGTCCAAAAACAAACGCCAGTGGAATAATCACAATCAAGAGGATAACCTCAAGGACAGAATTTCCCAAAAGCTTCAAACTCCCAAACGTGATCTTTTTCGAGAGGTTGCAGACATCGGTCGGTTTGACTTTTGCATCAGTCAAAAGATCCAATTTCGACAGAAGCCAATAAGCCGGAGTTTTGACTGACACGAAAAATTCGTCACCGACTCGCCGGAGCCCAAAGCGCATCAGGAAGATACCAATCAAGAAGTCATATTCAGCGACAAGTGCAAGACTACCGAGCACAAGTCCGAAAACCAACAACAACTTACTGTCGGAATTCCATGCGGTTATGATTGCCATCGTTGTGTAAAACATTGCACCAAGAATCATTGCGAGTATTGGCAGACCAATGTAGCGATGCATGAACTTTTCAAACTTTTCGTACTTAATGAACGCGGCAGTCGAAACTGCCAAAAATGCGGACAATCCCAGGCAACCCAAAATCGTCCCAATCACAATCAGACTGATTGTGATCATTCAAACCACATCCTTTCACGAGTTGTACGAACGATGATAGAGTATCAAGATTTTCCAATTCTGTCAACAAATATTTTTATTTTGACATTTCACTCAACTCCTTTACAAACAATATTCAAAGTGCTAATATCGGATCAGGCCAGAACACTCTTTGGGAGGTCATATCATGAACAGCCTTGAAGGACTTGAAGCAATGGCGGCTGAAGCGACGACAAAAGTTGATGAGTTGCTTGGAGATGGTTGGACTTGTTGCATTACTGTCAATGATGGTTTCAAATATTTCATGTTCGGTGGTTATCTCCAGAATAAATTTGGCAGAGTAGTCGTCAGAAAAAAAGCGATTTCTCGCTCCGAGAATTGCACAGTTGACCTGATGGTCATAAACTTCTTTGGAATGATCAATAATGTTGTCGACCCATGCGATAAAATCACTAGCAAAATTCGCTCAAAACTGGGTATTAATCAGCCCAAATCATAATTCTAGTGGAGCCTGTTCGGCTCCTTTTTTCTTTTTCGTCGCCAGGTGGTCTTGACAAGAAAAAAACATCTGCTACATGTATCTTACATGTCGCAGTCTGCAAACGGAAAAACTCCTGGCGAACCAGGATGGCGGCAGAGCGATGTTTGTCGGCACGCCTAGGGTGAAGCCTAGTGTAACCTGCTACGGTGTTGAAGCCCCAAGGATCTCGTACTGATAAATACATCAGGGAAAGCGGTGGCACCCAGCCAACTTCCCCTGCGACATGTTCGTTACTTTTCATAACCGAGTGCGTTTTTAGACAACTTTATACCCAGCGGCGACCCAGGTCTGCCGCTTTTTTCTTTGGCAAAAAACTCTAAATTAAAAACCTGCCGATTGAGGCAGGCATGTGGTGGTTATAGCGTAATCAGTGGGGGTTTAGAAAGTGATTCGCGAACAAGTCGAGTCATCGTCGCAATTCCGCTGAGTAATGTAAGTTGCTGAGTTGGACCATCGATATTGTGTGGCTCAAGATGCCAGCCGGGGCCATCGTCCAAATCCATACCATCAACGCCCAGATCGCAGGCATTGCCGGCAACCTGCAGAATTAACCCAAGGTTATCATCAAAGTGATGCGAAACTCTGAAACTCCTGGTAGCATATTCCCGTTCACTTTTCCCTCCAGTGAAATAGCTCGGCCACATTCTTCGAGCCGCGGAGATCATCTCGGCTTGTGCCTGATTATGGGCAATTTCCCGATTGTTTTCAACCCAATTTCTAAAAACCGGCGAAAGTGTTGCCGAGATTCCATAACCTCGGTCAGTCGATGATAACCTGTAGAACGCCAACTGCTGCAGTTGGGTTGAAATTCCAAGTGAATCGGCAAACTGTAATTTGAAACAGAGTATTTCAAGTGTTTGAGAAATCTGCCTGGCAATTCTGGCACTTTTTTTACTTCCACCAATCACTTTGACTGGTAGCTCTGCCAACCAAGTCACAAATCCATCGCCGGGTGAAAGATTATCTGCGCGTTCAAAGACACCGTCAAAACCGAGCTTTTCTTCATCGACAAAAAACATTCCCTCCGATTCATCAAATGGCTTCAAATCGACGGCAACCACTTCCGGTTGTGCTGAAAAAAGAAAAAGCGGCGAATCGAAAGCCAATTCATAGCAGAGCGGTATTGGTTTGCCCTGATACAACGCCGGATCAAGCACCATCGGCATGGCGATACCTCCCGCAAGATGATTTGCACATATTTTTTATAGCATATACTTCGACACATAACAAATTTGTGATAAAAAAAACCTGCCAGTTAGGGCAGGTAAGGTTCTACTTCAATTCATCTGGTGCCAGCCATTTTCCAAACAGCTGGTTAAGCTTTCGTTCGTCATCAATCCTCTGCTTCCGAATCGCGACCAAGTGCGCCATTTTGTTGGCAATCATCCGGATGAAACTCCCGCGACAGATTTTGTCGTATTGCATCAAGTCATCGATTTCCAATCCAAGATTTTCAGCCGCCGCGGGATACTCGATAAGCTGAGAAAGTAACGCTTGGCGGTTAACAGCCATGACAATAGCCCTGAGCTCGGCGATTTCATCTGCCGGTTGTTCCTCCTCCAGTTCAGGCAATACAAACTCCTCGATTATTGTCAGTGACAACCGCAAATACTGATCTTCTTCCCTGCCGAGACCGGTAATAGTTGCATTTGGCAACAGATAGGGCTTTGGACAGAGGCCTATGTTATATTCAGAAACTCCGAGCAGGTGTTGAAGGTCATCATTTTCAGCAAAGTCATGAATTACATTGTCAAGTGCTCTAGCAATATCGATAATCACAGTTTTCGACCTCCGTTTAGGCATGATTGACCAAGCAACAAAATTATAAACCCAAAGTAAGAGTTTGTCAAGATTGTGAGACAAAAATGGAAAAAGATTTATGACTTTACAACTCTTGACAAGCTTGATATAATAGCTAACAGTGTTAAGATAAAAAAATCGAATCAGGAAATCCTGAATTCTAAACAATTTGTTTTGGCTCAAATGATACGAAATTTTCAGTTTTAAGAATAATATTAGCTTTTAGACTTTTTAGTTTTAAATTTTCTTCCGATGAACACTATCAAAATTACCGGTGCCCGTGAGCATAATTTAAAAAATGTTTCGCTGGAAATTCCCAGGGATAAGATGGTGGTGATTACCGGCCTTTCGGGCTCGGGAAAATCCTCTTTGGCTTTTGATACTATCTTTGCCGAAGGTCAGCGCCGTTATGTTGAAAGTTTGTCGTCTTATGCGCGACAGTTTTTGGGTGTAATGGAAAAACCGGATGTTGATTATATCGAAGGTTTGTCGCCGGCAATCTCTATCGACCAGAAATCCGCCAACAACAATCCCCGTTCGACCGTTGGCACGATTACCGAGATTTATGATTATTTGCGCTTGTTATTCGCCCGCGCCGGCATTCCACACTGTCCGAATTGCAAAAAACCGGTTCGTCAACAAACCCCGACTCAAATCACCGAGCATATTACCAGTAGTGCCAAAGAAACTTTACGGATTATGATTTTGGCAGTTTTAGTTACCGACCGAAAAGGTGAACATCAAGATGTTTTTGCTCGAATTCGCAAATCGGGATTTTCCCGAATCAGACTCGATGGCCAGGTTATGGATTTGGACGAAGCAGAGGGTAAAGAGCTGGACAAACAGAAAAAACATACGATTGAGGTTGTTGTCGATCGACTGATTATCGAGCATCGCGGTCACGACAAAAGCACGCAGATGCGACTTTTCGACTCAATTGAAAAAGCCTTGGAAATCGGTGGCGGCTATATTAAAGTCGTTTATGTCGATAAGGATACGGAAGAACAGTTCTCCGAACAGTTTGCCTGTCCGGATTGCAACATTTCTCTGCCGGAAATCGCACCGCGATCATTCTCCTTTAATTCTCCACATGGCGCTTGTCCCCGCTGCCAAGGACTGGGGACAATTTTGGAAATCGATCCAAAGTTGATTTTACCTAATCCCAGACTGACTATTTCCGAAGGAGCAATTCGACCGTGGTCAAAAACCGCATCAAATTCAACTTGGTATATGGCCGGACTCCACGCCATGGCGAAAAAAAACAAAATTCCGCTTGACAAACCGGTTGGTCAACTTGGTAAAGATCAGTTGCGAAAAATCCTTTATGGCAGTGGTGAAGAACGCTATAACATCTCCGGCTATTCGGTCAAATACGAAGGAATTATTTCCAACCTCGAACGACGTTACAAAGAAACTCAGTCTGATTATGTACGAGCCGAAATTGAAAAATATATGGTCAATCACATCTGTCCGGCCTGCAATGGTATGCGACTTCGACCGGAAATTTTAGGTGTCACAATTGCCGATATGAATATTGTGGAAATTTCCGACATGACAATTAATCGCTGTTTTGATCTTTTCGACAAGTTGGATAATAAATTAAATGATGAGCAAAAAATAATCGCCAAACAAATTATCAAAGAGATAAAAGAGCGATTGTCTTTCCTCCTTGACGTCGGATTACCGTATTTAACCATCAACCGCAATGCTGCCACACTTTCCGGTGGCGAAGCCCAGCGAATTCGCTTGGCAACACAAATCGGTTCCGGCTTGCAAGGTGTGCTCTACATTTTGGACGAGCCGTCAATCGGTTTGCACCAAAAGGATAATTTTAAACTGTTAAAAACCCTGACCAATCTTCGTGATTTGGGCAACTCGATAATTATCGTCGAACACGACGAAGAAACGATTCGCTCGGCCGATTGGCTGATTGATGTCGGCCCCGGCGCCGGTGAAGCTGGTGGTCATATTATTTTCCAGGGTACACCCAAAGAGATCGAAAAGGCCGATTCGATTACCGGCGATTACCTCTCCGGCAAAAAGAAAATCGAAACACCGCGCGTTCGTCGCGAAGGCAATGGCAACTTTCTTTCAATCATCGGTGCCAAAGAAAACAATTTGAAAAATCTGACGGTAAATATTCCACTTAACACTTTTACCTGTGTAACCGGAGTTTCCGGCTCGGGAAAATCGACTCTGGTAAATGATATTTTGTCAAAAACTTTATCAAAAAAATTCTATCATTCGCGCGAAATTCCAGGCGAACACAAAGAAATCACCGGCATTGAAAATATCGACAAAGTTGTGACTATTGATCAGTCGCCGATCGGCAAAACCCCACGTTCCAACCCGGCAACCTATACCGCGGTATTCACCTTTATTCGCGAACTGTTCGCCACAACGGTTGAAGCCAAAATGCGCGGTTATAAATCCGGACGTTTTTCATTTAATGTCAAAGGCGGTCGTTGCGAACGCTGTCATGGTGGCGGAGTTTTGAAAATTGAAATGCACTTTTTGCCAAACGTATATATCACCTGCCCGGAGTGCAAAGGCGCGCGTTACAATCAGGAAGCGTTGCAAATTCACTACAAAGACAAAAACATCTCAGAAGTTTTGGATATGACCGTTGATGAGGCATTGAAGTTTTTTGAAAATATCCCGGCAATCAAGCAAAAACTTGGTGTTCTCTCCGAAGTCGGACTTGGCTATATTAAACTTGGCCAGCCGGCAACAACACTCTCCGGCGGCGAGGCTCAGCGGATCAAATTGGCAACCGAACTTTCGCGCAAATCAACCGGTAAGACCCTTTATATTTTGGACGAACCGACAACCGGACTCCATTTTGAGGACGTGAAAAAACTTCTCGGCGTTTTGGTTGCATTGGTTGATAAGGGTAATACCGTAGCCGTTATCGAACATAACCTGGATGTAATAAAAACCGCCGACTATATAATTGATTTGGGGCCGGATGGCGGTGAAGCCGGCGGTGAGATTATTGCCTCTGGTACTCCGGAAGAAGTGGCAAAAAATCCTAAGTCCTACACCGGGAAATATTTGAAAAAAGTTCTGTAATATTTTTGATAAAAAAAATCGCGGATTTATGGTCCGCGAACGGCAATCTCAACCTAGATAAACGATAAAACAAGGGTCTTCTGCCTTTCTAGGCACGAAGTGTCCAATGCAAACATTAGTACCCGGTATAGAAATTCTTTCCCCAACAACGGGAAGCCAATCCAAAGACTCAATGGCATCAATGATTCTAGTAACAGCGTTTGTATAAGCTGTCCCCCGGATAGGACCACTGCCAATCGTGTGCAAGCCATCAATGATACATAATCCCTTCCCGTCCGCAAATTCACGATTGATCCAACCTCCAACATGTTCTTCCGTCTCATCATGTCTTGTCACAACCAACTTCCCGGAAGTCGATCTAACGGATTTATCGACTCTGGTCAGGTCGAGAAAGCCCTCTGCTCTCATGGTCTGACTCCTTTTGCGACGAGATATCCACAGGCTAGCATAATCAACCGGAAAAAACAATAATTTTGCGGATAAAAAAACGCGGATTTTCGGTCCGCGGTTAAGTTGTCTGCTCTAACACATGTTTGGGAATCATTACGCCCGATGGGATAATACTGACACTCAGAACAAAATACCGACACTTGCCGAAAGGATCACACATTCCACCTCTGAAATGGTGAATCTGATAAGTTGTGCCTGACAAGTTAACTGAGCATCCACTTTCCGGCAATGATGGCAATTTCGTAATTGCATCAAGCAGTTTTTTGATTTGCGATGAACCAACTGCTCCGCAAATGCTTAATCCTTCGCCGTCTTCAAAATCTCTACAAATCCAGGCTCCGTTACCGTTCCATTCGGCGGTAAGTTCTTTCGACTTTGAGCTAGCCGGAACTGTACCCATGACATGGCTCCTTCACAGCGAGATATCCACAAACTACCATAATCAACTGGAAAAGTCAATATTGGCTGATAAAAAAAGGCGCGGATTTTTCGTTCCGCACCGAGAATAGGGTTGATGAATGTTGCTAACGCTTTGATTTGCGATGAATTACGCCCGGCTTGTATTTCGAACCATAGCGAACTACAAACAAGTAACTGCCACAGGCTCCAAATTCTCTCGGTTTGAAATGTCCGAGCACAAAGGGAAACTCGACAAAGTTAATGAACTCTTCGTTTGTCGGCAATACCGGCAAGGCCTCAATGGCATCAAGTATTTTGCGGACGTCGTCTTGGCTTAATGATCCTTTTTCACCGGATATACTCAGTGAGCCAAAAATGAACAACCCCTCTCCGCCCGCAAATTCTTGACAGACCCATGAATTCCTCCCTCTTTGGACATGAGTCTTGCCCGACGACGAACTTACGGTGGTAACGGCAACAGTGACATCCATGACTTGGCTCCTTTACGGCGAGATAGCTACAAACTATCACAACCAATCGGAAAAAACAATAATTTGCGGATAAAAAAAGGCGATGTTTACCATCGCCACGACACTCAGATAAAATCACTTTTTGCTCTCCAAATGGTCATCCGTCTCCAGATGATTTCTAATCGCCCAATTGTCAAAAGCGGTCAGTGGCAAACCGGCTTCGATCCTCGCTCTAGCGTCAGCCATCCCAATTTTCGGCAGCGAAATCATCAAAATGACGAGAACGATGAAGATAATTGAAACAATCAATATCTGCGTTCCAGTCATGTCATTCCTCCAAACGGCAGGATAGATGATCACCACTGAAATATAACAAGAGATGGCAAATTTTTCAATGTTGGCACAAATTAACAATTCTGTGCTAAAATGATTATATACAGGAGAAAAATGGATGACAATAAAGAGTTAAAACATTCAATTGATCAGCTGACGCGGGCAACCAAGCGATCAAATTCGCTCGGATGGGGATTTTTGCACGGAGTTTTTACCGCCGCCGGTGGAACGATTGGCTTAGCAATATTAATTACTCTCGCCATATATATTCTTACCAAAGTGCCGGACACCAATATTGCCGGTAAGTTTTTTCACGCTATCGCCAACATCATCGACCGAAATCAACACTAAAAATTTCTCTAAACTAAAAAACCTGACAAAATTGTCAGATTTTTTAGTTGATGGAGCTAATTAGAATTAACTTACAATTCGAAGCTGAAGTTACAAGATGGAGAGAAATTCTTAACCCAAAGTTCCTGAAGCACGAGTTCGTCTGGCAGATTTAATTACTTGATACATTATCGCTCACCACTAAAAAACAGCGCTTCCAAAGATGAAAGCGCTGTGTGAAGTCTGTTGGCCGATGGTGGTTAGTATTTCTGATTGTACACGTCCTCCACTTTCTCTCCGGTCATCTCCGAAATGTAAGACCAGAGGAACTCCTCTCGAGAACTGTCGTAGAGGAAAAGTTCATTGAGAAAGTCGGCCAGAGTGGCCTCAATTCGGAGGCTGGGCAATCCCTCGATTGCCTTCGGAAAGCAACGGTCATTGACCACCCTTGTGGCCACCTCCCGGTCGAAACCGAGACCTGGGTACAATGCGAGGAGTCGCTCCGAGGCCGGAGCTTGGGTGACATTAGCTGATGTCTGTGCCGTCTTAATCGACCACCTTTCATATATCGACTGAACCAATAATATTATCACATTTAATAACAAAAGTCAATACTAAAAAGGCTCTATACTAAATAGTGTGGTAGTTTCAGCTTCATTTTGAGCTGAAAACAAAAATAGGTAGACTGAATGTAGGAAATATCACTTAACTACAAGGAGTCTACCTATGCAAAATTGTTTCATTAATTTATTCAAAC
>CAINNR010000032.1 GCA_903851235.1 uncultured Candidatus Berkelbacteria bacterium
CTCGGTGATCGGTGGTAAACCGCCAGCGGTTCCGCTTGCTCCCTCAGTTGTTCCACCGGAGCAGAATCCACCTATACAAAGCGGATTGTGAAAACAAAATGACCCAATGCAAATAGTTGGAGGAATCGGTTTACAACTGTCACCAGTGCAAGCTTTGCAATTATCACCGACACAAATTTTACAGATGTTTGGGTCAGTGCATTTGCAAGCTTCACCAATGCAAACACATTTATCGCCGGTGCATTGGCAAGCGTCTCCGACGCAAGGCTTGCAGGCATCACCAGAGCAAGGTTTGCAACTTTCACCGGTGCAAATTTGGCAACTATCCGGATTACTGCAAGCGCACTCCGGTCCGCTGCATTGGCATTTATCACCAGTGCAGGCGCAATCACTACCAATACAAACCGGTGAACAACTTGAGCCGGTGCAAACCGGTGGTGTTGGCGGCGTTATCGGTGGGACAACCGGTGGTGTTGGCGGACAGGCTGAACAGCCCAAAGTACCACAATGATTCAAACAATATGCTGGTGGAAAAACCCAGGCAACGGTCACCGTGGCTGAAACGCTTTTACCACAGGAACTGGCAGTTACGGTGTATATTCCGGGCAACGCCGGAGCAACAAACCTGGCAGTGTCATTACCATTATCAACAATCGTTCCACCAGAAGCCGACCAAGCAATTGTCGCATTTGTAATTCTTGTTCCGTCATTGGCGTACAATTTAGCGGAAAAAGTTGTGCCGGAGTTTGGCGTTAGATAAATACTGGAGGGTGAAATTGTTAAATGATTGGCGCTGGCACAAACATCCGGTGGGGTTGGTGGAACAACCGGTGGGGTTGGTGGTGTGACCGGACATGCGGAACAACTGCCGCCACAGTCTACACCGGTCTCGCTACCATTTTGAATCCTATCAGAACAGGTTGGAGGCGTTGGTGGACAAGCCGGACAACTTCCGCCACAATCAACACCGGTCTCAGAACCATTCTGGATCCCATCACTACAAGTTGGCGGCGTTGGTGGACAAGCCGGACAACTTCCGCCACAGTCAACACCGGTCTCAGAACCATTCTGGATCCCATCACTACAAGTTGGCGGCGTTGGTGGACAAGCCGGACAACTTCCGCCACAATCGACTCCAGTTTCATCTTGGTTTTGAATCCCGTCAGAACAGGTGGCAGGTGGAGAATTGTTTGTGGTGTAGTAAACTGTGTAACTGAGTATTGCGGGGCTTGCGATACCGTCAGCAGTGCTCAAAGTTGAACGCACTTGTAGATATCGATGGCTAGCATCAGCATTTAAACTACTCAAATCTAGTGCGGTACCGGAATAATCTTGCGGCCCAGTCCATGAAGACCAATTTGTATTTCCGTCGCCACTTCGAAACTCATAAGTGTTGGTGGTGTTGGCGTTACCACTGTTTTGGTTATGGTCTATTTCATATGGTGAAAAGTTGTCCCAAGAAGTCAGGTCTACAGTTCCATCAATTTGTGTTGGGGCAGAGACGTGGGTACCGATTGTGCCACCTGAAGCCTGAATTTCAAAAAGTTGATCCATATAATTATATGAATCACCAAAAACAGTGCCGGTAAATCTTAAATATCGTGCGTTAACTGCTGCAAAATCAAATGTCCACCAAGGAGGTGAGACAATACCAGATCCACCGGCTTGACCACGCTCTGTATAAACGACACCGTCTTCAGAAGTGTAATCATATAATTGTCCTGATGTGACATTTATATAATTTTTTATTTCGCTTATTTGGAAGACCTGACCAAGGTCCATTGTCCATGTTATTGTTCCTGAATGAACTGGGCCAATGCCATATGGTGTCGAGACGTCTCCATCAATTGCCAGTTCAGGGTTTGGCCAATCGCCAACAAGTCTTGAGGGGTCTTGTTGATATATCGACCATAGGTCAATGTGTGTGGCAACGGGATCAATTGTAATAGTTCCATTATTAGTTATCACGTCGCTTTTAGTACCTGCATCCCAATCGGCCTGAGTAGTAAGTGTCGTTGAGTTTGAGGCTGCTTTTATTTCTTTGTTTGGATTAATCCGATTGTATGAAACAAAATAAAAAAGTGCCAAAAAAACAACAACCACAAAAACTACCAACACGTTTTTTGAAAGTAAAGCCCTCTTCATAATCAATTTTTTATTACTAATATAAGTATAACAAAATTCAAGATCAACCGCTACTTTGTAAAAATAGAATTAAAAAAGGGCTCTCTCGTGAGAGCCCAAATGTTCAACCGATCACCCTGATCGGTACTACTCCCTGTGGAGCGAATGGTAGCTCCTTAACAGGGATTATTGTGTAGAGCCAAGGGCCGGGACCCGCCACAAGTTGGATGGTTGGGGTGGCGGTTACGATTGTTTCGACCTGACCGACTCGCAACTTTACTCCGGGTCGAACGGTCTGCCTAACATCACCGTCGACCAAGAGTTGTTTTTTCCCAAAACGTGACATTTTGGACGTTTCCTTCAATTCCGCCTGAGTCTTCTCGGCCTTGGCAGAAGAGATTGTCCATGTCCCGTTTTCGTTCGTTGCGATGACAGTGCCTTGCCCCGCCGGGATGGCGGTACCGAGCATGGAAAACACAGGAGTCTGTTGGCTTGGAGTCCAGACCTGTACGGTGCCATTACTGGCAGTCACAGCCCAGCTCTGGTACAAGTACTTGTCTCTAGGCGCGAATTCCAGCTCTAACCGATTCTCGAACCGTCCGCTGGTGGCAAGTGACCGCCACATGCGTTTTGGCGACCAGATGTCGTTCGCACGGCCGGCGACTTCGGCGTAGGGAATTACCACTTGACGCCATTCGTCTTTGTTGTCGGCGCCGAAAGTGGAATCCATACTGTGATCGGTGTTATCGCCACGGACGATGAGACCGTCGTGGCGAACCTCGGCAACGCGTTTGACTGCCCAGCCGAGAGTCTGCCCTCGGAGGGCAACCAGGTCGTTGACCCGAAGTTGCTTCGCCGGATCGGTGAGCCGTTCCATGTGGAAGTTGCCACCGATCAGTGGCAGTGTTGGCTGCATCGACGGTCCAAAGACGGGGTGGTAACCCCAGATCATCGGGATCGTTGCAAACAACCCGAGGGCAACCATTCCTCCCAGGATCAGGAATGCCAGCCACATTACGATGCGGCCGACGATGTGGGCCGACAAGTCGGCCTGCCACCATGGAACCGTCGTTCGGACAGGTCGACGCAGAACTTCGGTTCCGGCGTGTGCAAAGATAGCCATCAGAAACAGCCTCCGTGCCCGTGTTGGGCGGGTTTTGTGTTTGGAAAAGTGCGGTTTTGATAACGCCTGCGCATTTGCGCGGGTGCTACCTAACCCAAGGATTTTCGGTTTTTAGGCTGAAAACTGCTTGGATTAAGTACAAATCGTTACGCTTGCATTATAGCATACTTTTAAAAAAAAGTCAATGAGTTTTCTCTTGAATTTTCTTCACCATCTTAATACTGTAGTCTCTGAAATCATTTTTTAAATAAAAGTTGATGGCATTTTTATTAAATGCGTGGACGAGAACAATTAAATTATTAATTCCTTTTTTCTTTGCCCAATTCTGAGTATTTTCTATTAACATTGTCCCAACGCCCTGGCGGGAAAAATCTTTCGAAACCGACATTTCTTCAACTGAAACACGATTATAGGGGTGAGTCCAATCGTCTCCGTCATCTTTTTCTATAATTGCATAAAGTATGCCGACAACTTTTTCATCAATTTCGGCAACTAAAAGAAGAGCGTTTTTGTCCTCTGTAATATTTAGAAATGTTCCTTTTGGAAGTGTTGGGATTGGCGGATTTTTGTAATCATTGGAAATGTTTTTGCTGTAAAGCTTATAATTTTGTTGATATAAAAAATCAACAGATTGAAAATCTGTTTCAACTGCTTTTCTGATTTTGATATTTTCTATTGTCATTTTATTGTATTGTTCTGCCGGTGGACGCTTTAAGGCGTCCACCGGCAGACTGATGTTCTCCGCCTCTACTTCTTGAACTTTTCCGGTTTGTAGCTCTCCTTCGTCGGGCCGGGCTTATTCCCGGGACCCCTCGGCACCTTGGTCTGGTGCTTGTCGCGGGTGCTTTTGGGGTTGCCTGTCGACTGCTTCTTCCGATCGTGAGTCATGTTCGACACAACCTTTCTTGACGTCTGCGACAGGTCGGTTGGTGCTCGGAAGCGATCCTACCTAACCCAAGGATTTTCGGTTTTTAGGCTGAAAACTGCTTGGATCAGGCTTAAATCATTAACTCCTCCAGTATAGCACACTTCTTGCAAAAAGTCAATGAGTCTGTATATATTTTTATCGCTCTGACATTTTTTCTATTACTATTATATCAAATCCCCTACAGATTATCCCTTTGATCCATTAGTAAATAGTAATAGAGCAAAGGAGTAAATCGTAAAGCGGGCAAAAATTATAAAAAAAATGAAAAAAACGGGAATTACCGAGTCAAGTAGTTAGAACAGGTAACTTTAGTCGGGGTGTTGCATGATTCATAAGTTCTCCGGGGATTCGAGACGATCGACTCCCCTTTTTTTATTGCCAAAAACAACGGAATGAGATAAATTTAAATTAGGTTCCCGCCTTCGCGGGAATGACAGTTAAGGAGAAACCATGTCAGGACATTCAAAGTGGGCGACAACTAAACATAAAAAGGCGATTATTGATGCCAAGAGGTCGGCTTCTTTTACCAAATTGGCGAACATCGTCACTATCGCCGCTAGAAACGGTGGTGATCCGATTTTAAATTTTGCGTTGCGGTTGGCGATTGATCGGGCAAAAGCCGCTTCAATGCCGAAGGAAAATATTGACAGGGCGATCAAACGAGGAACCGGCGAAATTGCTGGTATGGCGATCGAAGAGATTATTTATGAAGGTTACGGTCCAGGTGGTGTGGCAATATTGGTTCAGTGTTTAAGCGATAATCGCCAACGAACGGTCGGAAATGTTCGAGCGGCATTCAGCAAATTTGGCGGATCTTTAGCCGAGGCCGGTAGTGTTGCCTATCTGTTTGAGAAAAAAGGCCAAATTCTTATCAATCAATCGGAAAATAGTTTATCGGCTGATCAGTTAGAGGAGTTAACTATCGAATCTGCTGCTGATGATTTTCAAATAGAAGACGAAAACATCATCATTTATACTTCCGTTTCCGATTTACAATCCGTTTCAAAATTTCTGACCGATGCCGGCGCAAAAATATCATCATCGGAACTAACTTATTTGCCAAAAACAACTGTTACGGTTCCGGAGGACAAATTAGTGTCATTGGGAAAACTTCTTGATCTACTTGAGGCTGACGATGATGTGACTAATGTTTATTCGAATATCGAATAATTTTTTAGCTCAAAAGATAAATTTGAACTTTAATTTACAGTTATGAAAATTCTTGGCATTGACCCTGGTACGGCGATTGTTGGTTGGGGAATGATTGAAACTAGCGGCCGGAAGATCGGGAATACAGTTGTTCCGAAGGTTTTGAGTTGTGGAGTTATCACAACCAAATCGGGAACTCCTGACGCCGATCGGCTGGAGATTATTTTTGATTCCATTTCTGATATAATAAAAGGCGGGAAGCCAGATTCTGTCGCCGTCGAGCAATTATTCTTTTTTAAGAATCAGAAAACCATTATGACGGTTTCTCAAAGTCGAGGCGCGATTATCCTGGCGGTCAGAAAATCCAGGACGCCGATGTTTGAATTTACGCCGCTTCAAGTCAAACAAGCGGTTTGCGGTTATGGGCGGGCCGACAAAAATCAAGTTCAGGAGATGGTGAAGGCATTATTACATTTAAAAGAAATTCCCAAACCGGATGACGCCGCCGATGCATTGGCAATAGCGCTGTGCTGTGCACAAACAGGAAAATTTTAGATATTAATTTCTATTTCTAAACTGTTTGGAAGAAAAATATATTCTAATTTTTATAGTCATGTCTCTAATCGATATCAACAAGCGGATGCAAGAAGAGAGCGGTTTTATTCCGCCGATTTTGCGTCAAAATATTATTACTGGAGACTGGATTGTTATTGCCCCCGGCCGTTCTCGCCGGCCGGATGATTTTATCCATCCGAAAATGGAAGCGACAAAATCTAGCGGTAAGTGCCCGTTTTGTGTCGGCTCCAAGGGTTATAAGGAAAATGAAATAGTTGTAAACCATGGAGATATTTACGTTATTGAAAATAAATTTCCGGCTTTTTACGAAAAACGTTCGGCAACCAGAAGTTATTATCCCGAAGACGCTTTCTATCGCGAACGTCCATCAGTTGGTCAACATGAGGTTGTAATCATCAAAGATCACGACACCGGTCTAACGAAGCTCTCAAAGAGCTTGACTTCGGAAATGTTTTGGATTATTCTAGAGCGGTACCGGAAAATGAAAGAGGACGACCAGGTTGTCTCGATTACGGCGATTTACAATCACGGTCCGGAGGCTGGAGCTTCGATTGATCATCCACATGCACAGATTTTCGCTTCGGGGATCGTTGCCAATACAGTCAATCGAGAAATGGATGGTGCTGAAAGATATTTCGGCATCAATGGTGTTTGTGTTTACTGCGACATAATCAAACATGAACGGAGTGAAAAATCGCGAATAGTCTATCAAAATGATTATTTTCTAGCTTTTGCGCCTTTTGCTTCGCGTTATCCGTTCGAGACGTGGGTCATTCCCAAGCGTCACCAGAGCCAATTTGAAAACTCATCGCGGAATGAAATTGATGAATTTGCCGATGCGGCGACCGAAGTCTTGCACCGATTGGAAAAAGTCTTACCTGGGTTGTCGCTTAACATGTATGTTCGAACTTTGCCGGTCATAATGAACGACTGTGGCTATTATCACTGGTATTTGGAAATTGCGCCGCGCCTGACAACTTTTGGCGGTTTTGAAATGGGTTCGGGTGTTATTATCAACATTGTTCCGCCGGAAAAAGCGGCCGAATATTTAAAAAAATAAATCATGAAAATACTACAACTTCTATGCGTTCCTCTTTACGGGACCGGAAGTGGAACTTACGTTAGAAAGCTCTCTGAACGTTTGGTAAAAAGCGGCCACCAAGTCGCAATCGTCACTCCGGATAATCGCGAACTTAAAAAAATAAAGATCTATGAAGTAAAATTGCCTTTTATGGCGACTTTTCTCGGTCAACCGGAACATCCTGAGGCGAAGCTTTACTCCAAGCTTTCCGGCGAAGAGCTTAATGATGTCCAAACGGCTTTCGAGTCATCAATTATCAAAGCGGTTGAGGATTTCAGGCCCGATGTTATCCATGTTCATCATGCTGCCAATTTGAGTTGGATCGCAAATTATCTAAAATCGGTTTATCAAATTCATTATATTATTACCTCTCATAACACTGATGTGATTAATGCAATTCTTGACAAAAGATATATACCGATGACCCAAGACGCTCTAAATCGGGCAGATGTAATTACGGCGGTTTCAAAAAACACTAAAGATCGGTTGTTGAAAATCTTTGGCAAAGGATTGCCAAAGATGAAATCAAAAACCAAGGTAATCTCTTGCGGTGTCGACACGAAATTTTATCCATCAAGAGGCAGCGTTGATTTGGCGAATGAAAAATTCAATCTGAAAGGAAAAAAAGTTATTCTTTATTCCGGCCGAGTAAATATCGTGAAAGGCGTCGGCATATTAATAAAAACGGCAAAATTGTTTCCGGAGATAGCCTTTGTTATTATGGGCAACGGTGAAGATTTGGATCAACTAAAACAGTTGGTCAAAGAAATTGGCGTCAAGAATATTATTTTTACCGGTTATCTTGGCCCTGACGATCAAAATTTGATGTGCCAATTATACCGTCGAGCTGATATTGTCGCCGTTCCATCAATTATTGTTGAAGGTGTTCCACTCTCGGCGCTTGAAGCGATGTCCTCCGGCGCTTTGGTAATTGCCAGTAATATCGGCGGAATCCCGACAGCTATCTCCAATTTAAAAAACGGAATTCTGGTTAAACCTAAAAGTGTTAGCGCCTTGGCCGAAGCGATAAAATTCGCATATAACAATCCGAGAAAAGTTAAAAAAATGGTTTTGAAAGCTAGAAATGATGTCAAAACAAAGTTTGATTGGAAGGTAATTTCTAAAAAATTTGAACACGCATATAATGTTGCTTTCCAGAGAGGATTAAAGAATCGCCTGACAAAGAAACCGTCATTTGTCAGCGAAGAGGAGTATATGGAAAGCAAGGAGTACGCAAAACAAAAAATTAAACTCTAGGAGGATTGAATGCCGGAACAAATATCTCCCGGTGAAATTGGCCTTTGTCCGCACGGCAGATTGCCGGGGATTTGCAAGGAATGTCTGGCGACTGACGAAGGAAAAAATCAGCAAACGGAGATTAGAGAATTGGCGAAGGCAATCGGCTCTGAAAAAGCAAAGGAACTCTGGAAAAGTTTGGAAGATGAAGGTAAGGATCCTAAAGAATATATTTATGATATGGCTATGGTTTTGGGTGCCGGCTTTCGCGAAGCCAATGAACACCTGAATAAGGAATTTCGCATGAGATTGATTGCCGCCGCTCAAATGTATATTGAGGGCCGAGTCAGAGTCATTTGTTTAACCGGTGGCATGGGGAGTGAAAAATGGCAACATCTCGGTGCCTTGTCCGAAGTAGCAAAAAAATACTTAGTTACAAAATTCGGAATTCCAGCGGAAGATATTATCCTCGAAAACAGGTCTGATGCGACTCATGGAAATTTAGCTCTCGGTCTCCGAGAAGTCTACAAAGAAGATATTCCGGTTGGCAAATTTGCCATTATCTCGACCAATTATCACCTAAATCGTGCCAGAGAAATGGCCAAAGCAATGGGAATTAAAACCGATTTAGTGCCAGCCGAATCGCAACTCTTGCATCGCAGTCCGCATTACCGCAAGTTTGTTGAGAATTGGTTAGTGAAGGCGCAAAATGCCGGTATGGAAGAAAATGAGGTTGATAAACTTCAAGACGAAGAGTATTGGGCTGAGCGCAGAGCGGTTTTTGAAACTCCGCTTGATCAGGAACCGCCACATGTCGATGTTTCGGCAACGATTGCCAAAACGGCGACAAAATTGTCGCAAGCCGGCGGTGAAACCAAAGGAATCCAAACTGATGCGTTTTGAATTATTTGATTTCTATTTTGGAAAAGTATATTTTATAATAAATAAGAATTAATTTTTGGAGGCGAAAATGAGCGAGCTTGAAGGAGATTTTAAATCTGAGGAAGAGCGACAAGCGGCACGGGATATGGAGATCAAAAAAAGAGAAGCACAAGCAGGAAGGATGAATCGGAGAAATCTTCGCCACATGGAGCATTTTATCGACAGAGAAGTAATAGAGAACAACATACCCGGGGTGGCAAATGCGACGGAATCTGACGCGGCTCGTCAAATAGGCACAGAGTTAAAGGAGGTCAACGATCTGAAAATTGATAATACTGAAGTTGATGTAGCTCGTCAAGATGCAATAGCTGAAGAAAGGCTGAGAAAAGAAAGAGTTGGATTCGATCCAAGCAAATAGTATCTTATCGGATCAATCCATTAATTCTTTGGGATTGAATCTTCCGAGAACCAAATTTCGTGATTTTTATCAAAGTAGAACTCTTTTACTGCCGGTTCGGCGTTGTTTTTGACGTACTCCGGGTCAACGTCAAATATCTTATTTTTCTCTCTCACTACTTTATTCCAGTATATTCGGTTTTTAATTTTTCCCCTGTCAGATGAATTAGTTGTTTGGGCTTTGTGCATCGTAAATTGCGACAGAGCAATATTTTTGCAACAAAATTTGAAGCCGGCGCTTTGCGCTCGTAACCACAAATCCCAATCCTCACCGATTTTTATATTTTCATCATAACCACCGAGTTTATCAAAAACGTATTTATAGTAGGCGGATGATCCGGCGTGGGCGATATAGTTAATATATTTTAGCATTACGGGATCATATGGCTGAAAATGCCGGAGTGTTCTTTCGCCGGTTTCGGGGTAAAATCTCTCTAAATTGGCGTAAAAAATATCGGCTTTGTTTTTTTCAAGTTCCGCCACACTGACCTCGGCCCGATTTGGGAAATTCGGATCGTCGGCATCAACGGGAAAAATTATTTCGCCACTGGCAACCCGTGTTCCTAAATTTCTCGCTGCTGCGACGCCGGATTTATTTTCCGGGCTTTTGAGAGTGATTAAATTCGGATGACTCCCCACCATCGTTTTTAGAATCTCTGGAGTCCTGTCACTACTGTGATCATCAACAACAATTACTTCAAGATTCTGATAATTTTGATTTAGAATTGAATTAATGGTATTCTCAAGGAAATACTCACCATCTTTTACTGCCAGAACGAATGAAACTTTTTTCATTTCACTTCCTTTCTACTCGGCTTTTTGATATTATTTAGTAAGTCAAACCTAATTTTAGCAGGGATTCGTAATTTATGAAATGAGGTGTCTGATGTCAGAGCCGAAAATTAGCTATATTATTGCCACTCGCGACAGGGCTGATTTGATTGGGGAAACCATCTTATCTTTAATTCAACAGGACGAAGCTGATTGGGAAGCGATCATTGTTGACGATCATGGAACCGACAAGACGGAGGAGATAATCAAGAATTTTCATGATCAAAGGTTAGTCTATCTCAAACTCGGTGATTCAAATGGTAGGGGTGCCAGTTGCGCCAGAAATTTGGCGGCGATTTGGGCCAAAGCTCCTATTATTGCGATTACTGATTCTGATGATATTTTATATCCGAACCGAACTTCAGAGACGCTAAAAGCCTTTAGGGACAACCCTGAGATTGAGGTTTTTTATTCAGATTTTGATATCTGGGATGTTGCAAGTGGTGAAGTTCGAAGCCGCAAAACTCCGGTTTCGGATTATTCATTTGAAAAAATGAAAGCTGATCATTTTATTCCGCACATTACGGTTGCAATGAAAAAACAGCTTTTACTTGATAACCCTTATAACCAATACTTTCGGATGGCCGAAGATTACGACATTTTGTCACGACTAGCTGTTCAAGGAAGAAAATTTTATTTTTGCAAGAAAAAGTTGATGAAATATCGCCTCGGAATAAACAATATGTCGATTGGTAAGGAAAGAAAAACCATTGTCGATCTATACGGACAAATGGCAAAAATGGCTCGAGGCTTTATTCCATTTGGTTTGGAAGTGGCAAAACAAATTCAAGAATTTGAAAATCAAAGGAGCAAAAAATGAAAATTGCAATTGTTGGTGCCATCGATACTCCAATCACTAAAGATTCTACCGCCGGTACTGAGGTTTGGACCTATAATCTGGCGGAAAAATTAATCGAACTCGGGCATTCTGTCACCTTATTTGCAAATGGTGGAAGCGTTTTTTCCGGAAAGTTGGTTAATATTGTTGAGGAGCAAGAATTGGTAAACGGTGATTCAACAAAAAAGATCTCTCCCGCCAAGTTTTCGATGTACAGTGTTAAAGAGATGGTCGAAGTAGTAAAAAAGCAAGCAGATTTTGACGTTATCCATATAAGCGTCTACAGCTTTCATTATCTATTACCACTAGTTGATCTGATTGAAAAACCGATAGTAATGACAATCCATGGCACCTCTTTTCAGGATTCGGAGATCGGCCAGGTGTTTAAGTTATATCCAAAAGTCAATTATGTTTTTATCGCTAAACAATACGAAAAGAAATGGCCTCATCCGGAAAAGTATCAAGTTATATATAACGGTATCGAAGTTGAAAAATTTGATTTTAGCGACAAAAAATCGGACTACTTTTTTTGGATGAGCCGAATTTCTCCGGAGAAAGGTGTCGATGACGCAATTGATTTTGCGAAAAAAACCGGCGAAAAATTAATCATCGCCGGGCCGATTCGTGATCAGGGTTATTTTGACAAAACCGTCAAATCGTATCTTTCGGAAAAAATTAAATATGTCGGTGAATTGGATTTTGCCGCCAAAAACAAGTATTACAAAAATGCCCGCGCGTTTCTAATGCCGATAAAATGGGAGGAACCGTTTGGTATGGTGGTTGTTGAGGCTTTGGCTTGCGGTACGCCGGTTATTGCCTATAATCGCGGGGCGATGCCAGAATTAATTGACAATGGCGTCAATGGTTTTTTAGTCGATGATGTCGTTGGCATGATTGAAGCCGAAAAACAATTAGCTAAAATAGATAGCCAATCATGTAAAAAAAGCGCGGAAAATTTTAGCCTTAAAAGAATGGTTGGGCAGTATGTTAAATATTATGATGAAATTATTATAGCTTAGGGAAGTCAGAACAGCTTATTTTTAATTCGGGAGAAATAATGAATAAAGAAAAATTACGAATTGCCCAACTTGGCAGTATTTGGGAGACCACACCTCCGCCACTTTATGGTGGAACCGAAAGAGTTGTCTATAATTTGACTGAAGGATTGGTTGATCGCGGTCACGAAGTGACTCTTTTTGCCACCGGTGACTCAAAAACTCGCGCCCGTTTAATCTCTGTCACACCGGAAGCGTTGTATCGCCGAGGAATTTCTTGGGGCAATGCGCTTTATCCACTAATGAACATTTTTAACGCTTTCAATATGAGTGATCAATTTGATCTGATTCATATTCATCTGAATATGCCAACGGATTTTATTGCTCTGGCCTTTGCTAAATTAATAAAAATTCCGACGGTTGTAACCATTCATTTTCGTCTGCCGGATAAAATCGAAGATATAACTGATCGCTATGTTGCACTGGAAAAATTTTCTAGTTTGAATTATGTCTCAATTAGCAATAATCAACGAACGAACAAAAAACTGCATTATGCGAAAACCGTATATAACGGAATTGATTTCTCCATCTACAAATTTGATCCCAAGGGCGGAGTCGATCTCGGTTGGATTGGTCGATTTTCGCCGGACAAAGGTGCCAAACAAGCTATTGAGGTTGCAAATCGATTGGACCAACAACTGGTTTTGGCCGGCAAACTGGATGCCAATGACAAGAATAACCAACAATACTTTAAAGACGAAATCGAACCGAATTTAAAGAAAACCTTAAAAAATTATTACATCGGCGAGATTAACGATAAACAAAAATCAAATTTCTTTGGTAAAATGCGTTGTTTATTAAACCCAACAAATTGGCGAGAACCATTCGGTTTAGTTGTAGTTGAAGCCAACGCTTGCGGGACTCCGGTTGTTGCTTTTGATAATGGCGCAATGCGAGAGATTATCAAAGACGGAGTCAACGGTTTTGTTGTCAAGGCCGGAGATGTAAACGCAATGGCTAAACGTGCGAAAGAAATATATGATATGTCTGACGAAAAATATCAAGCGTTTCGAAAAACTTCTTGGGAATTCTCAAAGAAGAATTTTTCGTCTGAAAAGATGGTGGAAAATTATGAGAAATTATACCAGAGAATATTAAAAAATATTTAATGATAAATTATCAAAAAGAATCAGAATTGCTGGCAAAAAAATTGAACTTTATTCCAAAAGAGGTATTTAGAAATGTTCCTGAATTCGGTTATTTTATTACCAAAGGTACGATTGGAAAAGCTGATGTAGTATTGCGTCTTTCGCCAAAAATCGACAAGGAAAAGAAAATTAAAGCTTTGAGAGAAAAATTAGCAAATGATATTGCAGGAGATCAACTGGTTGCTAAAATTATTGATTTTGGCGAAACTAATGTTTTTACTTGGTCAATTAGAAAGTTTTATCCGGAAAAAACTTTAGCCGTTGATTCAAGTTCCGGGGAATTATTTCACAACAGCGATATTATACGAGATGAATTCTTAAAAAAATCCGAAGAAATTATCTTTGCAATAACTGAAAATATTAAACATTTAGAAGACTCTGATTGGTCGGAACTCAACTTTAAGAAGCTAAAGTCAAGGAAATTTCCGTTTGCGCTAAATATGGTTAATCAAGAATTGATTGAAAAATCAACAGCCGTAAATTTTAATCAACTTGGGAAATTCTTTTCGAGCAATAAAAAAATATATTTTAATAAAAAAGAGCTTGTTCCTTGTGTCGGCGATCTGTCACCGGCAAATATACTAATTGGAAAATCGAACAAGGTTCTATTTTATGATCTCGAATATTTTTCTATCGAACAAAAAACGATTGATATCGCCTATCTTTGGAATTATCTTTGGCGATATCCCGAGTGGCAAAAGAAAATAGTTAAATTATTAATCACCAATGATGACGATCAGCTAAAATTTCGTTTCAGCTTAATTCGAGTGATTTTGGGAATTTATAATGAAGGTTTATCAACTTATTCAAAAAGTCCAAACAAAGATGTTTTAGTAAAAAAAATCAATCTGTATAAAAAACATATTTGCGCCAGATATCTTACTGCTGCTGGGCAGTCGTTTGATGCAATTATGAAGGTTAAATAATTGGAGAAATATGGCCAGAATTTTGCAATCAATTTTTAAAACCTATGATATTAGAGGGATATACCCCGAGGAAATTAATGTTTCTGCAATCGAAAAGATTGCCGCGTCTCAAGTTGAATTTCTAAAAGCAAAATCAATTGTTTTGGGCTTTGACGCAAGAAAATCCTCGCCCGAATTTCATCGTGCGGCAAAAGAAATTTTTGTTTCCCTTGGTATAAAAGTTTTTGACGTCGGGATGGTTCCGATTGAGGTTCTGTACTTTGCTTGCGGAGATTTTAAGGCCGATGGCGGCTTTTACATTTCTGCGTCTCACAATCCAAGGGAGTATAATGGAGTCAAATTAATTCGCGAAGAAGCGAAGCCATTGACCTCCGGTTCCGGCTTAGAAGAAGTAATGAAGATTGCTTTGGGACTTACTAAAATAATTCCGGCAAAAAATCCTGGCCTGATTATTACTACTGATCCATGGGTTGATTATCTAAGAAAGATTTTTTCTGTTGTAGGAGCGGAAAAAATAAAACCGATAAAAATTATCTGTGATGCCTCGAATGGCGTCTCCGGTTTGGCGTTGGAAAAAATTGTTGAAAAATTACCGATTGAAATAATCAAATTGAATTTTGCTCCCGATGGTGATTTTCCGAATCATCAACCTAACCCCTTGGTTGCGGCATACCGGCAGCAAATTGTCGCGGAATGCCAAAAAAATAAAGATGTCTCTTTAGCGGCGATTTTTGATGGTGATGGTGACCGAGTTGCTTTCCTGGACGAAGCCGGTGAATTTATTGACACTGATTTTTCCAGCGCTCTGATAACAAAAATTCTTCTTGGAAAAAATCCCGGTGATTCAATAGTTTTTGATTTACGGCGAGGTTGGGCGATAAAAGATCAAGCGGAAATTTTAGGTTCAAGATATTACCCGACAAAATCTGGTTACCCGTTTATCAAAGAGAAAATGAGGCAAGAAAATGCTGTTTTTGCTGGCGAAGCGTCGGCACATTATTTTTATCGCGATTTTTTCTTTTCCGATTCCGGGATCATCACATTACTTTTAGTCGTTAAATTTTTATCGGAAAATAATTTGAAAATGTCTGAGGCGATTGAAGAATATCGGCAGGCTTATTTCATGTTTGAGGAAACCAATTTTAAAGTCAAAAATAGCGATGAAATTGTGGAAAAATTAAAAAAAGAATTTTCTGATGGTAAAATCAATTTGCTTGATGGCTTGTCAATTGATTACGCTGATTGGCATTTTAATCTTCGGACTTCAAATACTCAACCATTGATTCGTTTAAATGTTGAAGGAAAAAATCAGGAGTTAATTGAAGAAATGCGCGATAAAATAATTAATATTATTAATAGTTTCGGCGGGATTGAAGTTGAGGAATAGAAAAATATTATGATCTCATATTTAAAGGGAGGAATAATAATTTCACGGCCGGGTTTTATCATTATCGATGTTGCCGGTGTCGGTTATAAAGTTGCGGTTTCGCCGCAAGTTGATTTTTTGGAAAGTATGAAAAAGTATGAGCTTTTCATACATCATCATATAAAAGAGGACGCCAGTGATCTCTACGGGTTTTTAAAGTTTGAGGAATTGGAATTGTTTGAAAAATTATTATCAGTCAATGGTGTCGGACCGAAAGTGGCGATGACAATTGTTTCGATCGCTCCGGCGGAAAAAATAATCGATGCAATTATCTCCGAGGATTCAAACTTCTTTCAATCGGCGCCGGGAGTTGGGAAAAAAGTCGCAATAAAAATTATTCTTGATTTAAAATCCAAGATTTCAAATTTAAAATATAGCGGAAACATCGGCGGCGGTCAGCATCAAGATATTTATGATGGTTTGGAAATGCTTGGCTACAAGAAACAGGAGATTGATAAAATTATTGGTAAGTTGCCGGCAGAATTGAAGTCATCGGAAGAAAAAATCAGATGGTGCCTTAGAAATTTATCCAAAGTGTAAAATTATTTTTTATTTTTTGATTTATTGTTATGTCAGAAGCAGACCAAAATATAATAAATACAACCGTTGTTGAGGAAGATTTTGACCTTGATAATTCTTTGCGGCCAAAAAAACTTTCTGACTATGTCGGTCAAGTTGCGATTAAAGAAAATCTTGATATTTTTATTTCTGCGGCCAAAAAAAGAGACGAAGCGGTTGAACATATACTGTTATATGGACCGCCGGGTTTAGGCAAGACAACTCTGGCTCATATTATCGCTAATGAAATGGGAGCTAATATTCGTGTCACCTCTGGAACAGCAATTGAGCGCGCCGGTGATTTGGCATCAATTTTGACCTCTTTGCAAGATGGCGACATTCTATTTGTTGATGAAATTCATCGTCTAAATCGTAACATCGAAGAGGTTTTGTATCCGGCGATGGAAGATTTTGCCATCGATATGATTTTGGGCAAGGGCCCATCGGCAAAAACCTTGCGTTTAGATGTGCCAAGATTTACGCTCATCGGCGCAACGACGAAAATTGGCGCGCTTTCTTCACCGCTCCGCGACCGTTTCGGTAATATTTTTCGTTTGGAATTTTACACTGATGAAGAATTGGAGGAAATTGTAAAACGTTCGGCGAAAATATTAAATATCAAGCATCGCGGTAATGGCCTGAAGGAGATCTCAAAGAGATCGCGAAAAACTCCGCGTGTCGCCAACCGAATTTTGAAACGGGTTCGCGACTTTGCCGAAGTAAAACACCAAGGCGAAATTGATGAGGAGATTGCCGAGTTGGCGCTTTCAATGTTGGATATTGATAAGCTTGGTCTTGATAAAACCGACCGAATGATTCTAGAGATCATTATCGATAAATTTTCTGGCGGACCGGTTGGGCTTGACGCTTTGGCCGCCGCCGCGTCTGAGGATCGGGATACTATCGAAGACGTAATTGAGCCGTATTTGATGCGCTTGGGCTTTATTGACCGGACCCCTCGTGGCCGAATTGCGACGCCGGGAGCGTATGAGCATCTGGGCAGGATTAAAGAATCAGATGAAAAACAGAAACTCCTATAGAAAAATCAATACCTAATAAATGATAAAAACTTTTATGTCAAAAAAAATTTTGCTTCATACTTGTTGTGTTTCTTGCCTGTCAATTGTCCATAAAAAATTGCTGGATAATGATTTTTCGCCAGTGATTTTTTATTATAATCCATCAATTCAGGGCAAAATTGAATATCTCAATCGGTTGAAGGACGTGACTGAATATTGTCAAAAAAATAGTTTGGAAATAATTGTCCCGGAGTACAATGAAGAGGAATTTTTTAAGCCGCTTCGCCCTTGGCAGGACAAAAATTCACTGAAATATATTAACGACAACAACCGCTTTCGGCGCAAACGTTGCGAATTTTGTTATCAATTAAAAATCTATCGCACCGCTTCCGAAGCAAAGAAAACCAGAGTCAATTTCTTCTCAACAACGCTTTTGGCTTCACCGTATCAAGATCACGAATTCATTGATTACATCTCCAGCCAAATTGCCAAAGAAAATGACTTAGAATTTATTTATGAGGATTTTCGAAAAGGTTACTGGCAGGGTCGAAATTTTTCCCGCTCTCACAAATATATTATCCCGACTTATTGCGGTTGCACTTTTAGCCAAACAGAAAGGATGCTAGAATAAAATTATGATATTTTTATTAGTTTGTTATTTTGTTTTCCTTGTCGGCTTTATAATTTTTAGCGCTTCCGGGCTTTATCACCTTTGGCGTTTTGGTTATGTTGGCGATCTGACAAAACCGGTAATGGTGGTATATATTATTGTCGCAATTTTTATTATCGTTTTGACTTTATTCGCCATCAGCCTCAGATCTTGGCCGGCCACGATTTCATAATGATGATTTTCATTAAATATTAAAATTATATTTATGCCAATTTCCGGAAAGTATTTTCCATCACAATTAAGTGGAGAGCGAGTATTTCTTTTGATCCGACGTCATTGGATTGTTTTTGCGGCAATGAGTTTGTTGTTAGCCGTACTTATTGTGCCGGTAATAATGTTGTTGATATATTGGAGCGCCAACCCCGATACTTTTTCCGGTTCGCTGGGAAACTTTTTAATAATTCTTTCCAGTATGTACACGCTTGCGGTTATCGGTCTTATGCTTTACGGTTTTGTTAATTACTATCTTGATATTTATATCGTTACCAACAAAAGAATCGTTGATATCAAACAAAACGGCTTTTTCAAGCGAGAAATCGCAGAGTTGCATCTTCATCAAATTCAAGATGTTGAAGCCAGGGTTGATGGATTTTTGCAAACGGTGATCCATTTTGGCGATATTTACATTCAGACTGCCGGCGAACGGGAGAACTTTATTTTTGCCGATGTTCCTCATCCGTACACTCTGGCAAAAGAGATTATAGAGTTGCATGAAGCGGCAATTGAGGCTGAATACGAGCCGCAAATGCCGGATGATGAAATCAAAGCTGATGATTACCGGCCGGAGGATTATTCATCGGGTAAGACAACTACCGATCAAGCCGAGGAACAAAGATTCCAACAAATTCAGAGCCAAGATAATCAGATTGAGGACTCCGGTGGTGCAATTAAGGAACTTGAGGAGAGTTATTCGCCAAAGGATGCGAAAGATTTTGAGCAACAGGTCTCCAAATCTTCAGCAACTTCCGCTTCCGATCAAACCCAACCAGAAGTTGAACTTGGTTTCGGCTCGCATGACAGCGGCAATCAACAAAAAAATCCAACCGGTGAGTTATCTGAGGGTCAGGAGGTAAACTTAAACGATGATCACAACTAAGGAGTTTGATTATAATATACCGGCAAATCTGATTGCCGCTTGTCCGGTTAGTCCGCGAGATTCTTCGCGGCTTTTGGTTTTTGAAACCCAAAAAAATACAGTTTCTGACCAAATTTTTTATAACATCGGAAATTATCTAAAATCTGGTGATCTTCTAATTTTGAACAACTCTAAAGTAATGCCGGCGCGAATAATCGGTAGGAGACAGACCACCGGGGAAGTTGAAATATTATTGCTGAAAAAAATTGGAAAATATTGGGATGTGTTGATTGGCGGGAAAATTAAGATTAAGGAAAAAATATTTTTTGCCGCTGGTCTTGAAGCCTGTGTTATCGCGAAAGATGGGAAGAATGGGCTACTAAAATTTAATTTTTCGGGCGCAAAATTTTGGCAAAAAGTAAATAAGATTGGTAAAATGCCGATTCCGCCATATATCAAAAATTCCAAATTGTCAGAGACTGATTTTAGAAGAGAATATCAAACGGTATATGCGAAAACCTTTGGCTCGGCGGCGGCACCGACTGCCGGCTTGCACTTCACTTTGAGGTTAATCAAAGAATTAAAATCAGCCGGAATCGGATTTGCTTCTGTTGATTTGCATGTCGGCATCGGAACATTTGCGCCGATAAATGACGAAGAGATTAGAAATAAGAAATTGCATATGGAAAGTTTTTCGATTCCCGCAGTGACTATTAAAAAAATTGTTGAGACAAAGAAGACTGGTGGTAGAATTATCGCAGTTGGGACAACCACAGTTCGAGCCCTCGAGTCGGTTGCCAAGAAGATTTTGTCAGCTGAAAAAATAGTCTCTGGTTCAACCGACATATTTATTCAACCTGGGGATAATTTTAAAATTGTTGATGGCTTAATTACAAATTTTCACTTGCCAAAATCGAGTTTAATGATGCTAGTGGCGGCTTTTTTGCAGCATCGTGGAATCGATAATGGTCGAAAAAAACTTTTGGAGCTCTACAATATCGCCATTAATAAAGAGTATCGTTTCTACTCGTTCGGCGATGCGATGTTAATAATTTAACGACTTGACAGAAAAATCCCTGGAATATAAACTAATAAAGTAAAAACTTTTGGGGAAAAGCTCGAAGGTTTTTTGTTTTTTAAACCGAAGGGGAAATTACACTGTGTATGGAGCTTAAAGTTCCCGAAGGCCTCGGGACCACCTAGCTTCACCACAGTGTTTTTTTCTTGTCTCCACATCTTGCCGGTTGTTCAAAGTAATGTTAGAATTATCTCATCCTCCGGGCTAGCAAATAGCAGTCCGAATTTCCTGGTTGCAATTATTATCTAACTGACACTTAGATGGATTTTATTAGCAATTCTCCTGCGGAAACGGAGAAGCTGGCCAAAAAGTTTATCAAAAATTTTCCCGACACAGTTTTAGTTGGGCTTTCTGGTGATCTCGGCTCCGGCAAGACTGCTTTTGTTAAAGGTTTGTCTAAAGCTTTGGGAATCAAAAAAAATGTTACAAGTCCGACTTTTGTTATTGAGAAGATTTATCAGGGCAAAAGTCGTCAGCTAATCCATATCGATGCTTATCGCTTATCAACAGA
Source organism: uncultured Candidatus Berkelbacteria bacterium (assembly GCA_903851235.1). GTDB lineage: Bacteria > Patescibacteriota > UBA1384 > XYA2-FULL-43-10 > CAINNR01 > CAINNR01. The sequence continues at coordinate 20,691 of CAINNR010000032.1, forward strand.
AAGCGATTTGCAAACTATCGGTTTTTATGAGTTTATTCATAACCCCAAAAACATCATTGTCATCGAGTGGCCGGAGAAAGTTTTCAGCAAAATCCCAGAAAGAATGAGGATAATTAAATTTAGTTATGTTGACGAAAACAAACGAAAAATCAACTGGTAATTCGCTATTTATCAATACCGCTGACGAACAAACAAGGGTCGTCATTTTTTCAGATGGAAAAGCAATCGCCGAAAAATCTTGGAACGGTCGTTTTGAGCTTTCTGACAGACTTTTAATTGAAATCAATCAATTGGTCAAAAAAAATACTATCGAAATTGATTCGATCAGAGTTTTCCCCGGCCCCGGATCTTACACTGGTTTGCGGATTGGGGTTACTGTGGCGAATTTTCTTGCCTGGTCTTACCGGGTTCCAATTTTCCCGGCCGATGACAGTGGTAATATCACCAGTAAACAAAAAGATTTTATTTTGCCGATTTATTTAAACGACGCTCAGATCACTAAGTCAAGATCGAAAATTAAAATATAGTACTGGACATCTTATTTCGATCTTTGATACAATACAACCACGAAGGATAATTTATTTTTTTTATGTCAAAAATACTTCTCGAAAACCCGGGACAAAAACCAAAACAAAAATTCAAAAAGAAACTTTGGATTTGGTTTTCGATAATTTTGGTTATCATTTTGGCGATTGTCGGCGGATATTACTACTACGGTGATAAAATTTTTACCAAAAATTCAACTGCCGGTTCGCCAATTTTGAAAAAAGCTGCTGATGGCAACAGCATTTCACTTTCGCAGGAGGATGATTCGCGAATTAACATTTTGTTCTTGGGCTACCAGGGTGCCGGTTCACAGGGCGCGTTTTTAACCGACACGATTCAGGTCGCTTCGATCGATCCGATCAACAAAACCTACACCATGATTTCAATTCCCCGCGATTTGTATGTTAAAATCTCCTCGCCTTCGTACGCTGGAAAAATCAATGGTGTTTATGAACAGGGTGCGCCGATCGGTAACTCGAAATATGATGGAGCGGCGTTAATCAAGCAGGAAGTCGGAACAATTATCGATGTCCCGATTCACTACTACGTCGGTGTCAGTTTAAATGGTTTTGTTCAAGAGGTTAACAACATTGGCGGACTTGATCTTAACGTTGCCAAGCGGTTGGTAGATTACAATTATCCGGCAACGATGTATGACACCGGTCCGGTAAAAACCGTTACTTTCAGCGCCGGTATGCAACACATGGATGGAGCGACGGCTTTGGAATATGCTCGCAGTCGCGAATCAACCTCGGACTTTGACCGTTCCGGCCGCCAGCAAATTGTGATTTCCGCCTTTGTCAAAAAATTATTGTCACTTGGGACTCTGAGTAACCCAGCTAAAATCGCCGGATTGGTTAATATTGCCAGTTCGAGCATTAAAACCGATCTTAGCTTATCGGAAATTGACGATGTTGCGACAATTATCAAACAAATCGATACAACAAAAACCACCGACGCCGTAATCGACAATTCGGCAACTGGTCCGCTTTACGGCGCAACGATTGATGGTCAAGATTGTTTGACGGCAAAAGGTGGCAATTGGACCCAAGTTCAGGAGTTTGCCCATCAATATCTACCAGATCCGTTTATCACCAAAGAAGCGGCACAAATCGAACTTAAAAACGCTGCCGGCAAAACCGTCAGTGGTAACAATGTTTCAAAATTCTTAAAAAGTTATGGCTACAACATCATTGACACAGTAGTTGCACCGGAAACACAAACAAAAACTATCATCTATGATTACTCTGGTGGCAAAAAAAAATATACTTTGCAATTCCTGGCAAGTCGTCTGAACGCCAAGGTTATCGGCAAATCAAAGCCGGCGGGATCAACTCTTGACCTTGAGATAATTATCGGGCAAGATAAAAAAGATGCCTATGCGAACACTTCGAACTAACAACTTGTATTCTTCAATTGTTTTGGTTTTTTTAATTTTATGGGGCACGGCCTCATTTTTTGTTTTTTCAACTTTTTTGAATCTCGGCTGGGTATTGTTGGCGGTCGGGCTAATTGCAGCCTATTGTGCTGTTACAGAACAAGCCGGATATTTTGTCCTTATTTTGATTACTTTTTATAACTCATATTTTCTTTATGGGCTGCAATCTGCGACCGAGCTCCCTCTTTGGCTCTTGCTTCTAATTTTGGCCTCTGTCTTGGGATTTACTTTTTTTCTGCTTAAGCAACAGTTTGTTTCTGACAACGAAAACTCTTTTCTAGTATTGATTTTCTTTCTAATTTCGATGATGGAAATTTATCTATCTCTAAGCTATTGGTTAATAAATCCACTAACAAAAAGTTTAATAATGGGAGTTTTTTCCTACCTTTTTGCTGGTTACTTGGCCAATACTCACTCCGACGGTGTTGTCGATAAGAAATTCTATCGATACATTTATTTAGCAATTATTGTTCTGGCAGCCTTATTTTTTACCGTCTCCTGGGGACAGTAATCTGATACTTTCTTATCTCCTGTTTGTTTGGGTTGCATTTCTACATCTTTTTAGATAAGATTTATATGAGGAAAAAAATATGGAAAAAATCAAAAAAATGTTTCTAATGGTTTGGAAGTTTTTCATTAAAATCGGTTTTAGTATTTGGAAGTTTTGTCTGAAAGTCGTTGATGTAATTAAAAAAATCAGAAATGGTCAGGCGTTGGAACTCCACCCTTTGGTTGGTATCTGGGCAAACAGAGTTTTTTATGCAATTTTTGTTTTATCACTTCTTGTTTTCGCTTTTGGAACTGCGATTGGAATTGGAATTTATAAATACAAAACAAACGATCAGGTTACTAGGATAGTGGCAAAAGTCATTCCCTATCCGGCAGCGATTGTTCAGGGCAGAATTGTCACCATGGATAGTTACTATAAGAATTATCAGTATATCAGTAAATTTTACTCATCAACCCAGCAAACCGGTGTTGATTACGGCACGGTAAAATCGCAAATAATGGATCAATTGGTTGATAATGAAATAATGGAAAGCCAAGCAAAAAAATTTGGCGTAACTGTGTCTAACGCCGATATCACCAACGCTTATAGTGATGTTGTGGCGCAAAACGGCGGAGAAGATGAGGTGAAGAAGGTTCTAAATGATCTATATGGCTTAAATGTTGCCGATTTCAAGCAGTTAATCGCCGATCAGATTTTGCAACAGAAGTTGCAAGATGCAGTGCCGGTCCAAATTGATGCCAGCCACATTCTAATTCGAGTCGATCAAAATGCCGATGCGCCAACGGTTGCGGCGGCGAAAGCGAAAATCGATAAAGTTGCCGCCGATCTTAAGGCTGGAGCTAACTTTGCTGCCGAAGCTAAACAGTATAGCGAAGACACCGGTTCGGCGACTTCGGGTGGTGAGCTGGGATACTTTTCTCGCGGCCAAATGGATAGTGATTTTGAAAAGGTTGCATTTACAACTCCCGTCGGACAAATTTCCGCGCCATTTCGGACACAATTCGGTTGGCATATACTAAAGGTCAATGCCAAAAAGGGTCAAGTTGACGCCAGTTTCACTGATTGGTTGGCTGGCCTGCGCAAAGACAGTCTGATCATCCGAATGTTCAAATCATAATTTCCATATCAAATAGTTTTTTAAAAAAAACGGTGGCAATCATCTTCCCGCCGTTTTTTTCTTTATTTGATTGCAGCAAGTAATTATGATATATATTATTTAGCAAACAACTCCTCTGAAAGAGGTGCTGACGATGCAAAAAGGACCACTGATTGTTATTGCTATTATGTTTTTTTGGCTGAGTTGTGCGTTGGCGGTGGACCATTTTGTTAGAGTTCCGGGGTTTGATCCCGCGACGCGTTATTGGTTGGGGCTGATTACTGTAATAATCCAGCCGGTAATTGGTTTGATCGCTTTGGTAATCGGAGTGTTACAAGAGAATGGGGAATATGCAGAAGTTGTTTCATGGACGATTCCAAGTTGCTTTTTAGTTGGATTATTCTTGACACCGTCAGCGCTAGATGTCAGGTTTGTCGAATTACTTGTTGTCTACGCATCAGTTATCGCATTAGGATCATATCTGGCAAGACGTAAAACTGGCAGGTAACTGATTGTTCTCTGCCGTAGCCCTGACCTCCTCGCCCTTTGCCGGGCGAGATTTTTTTATCTGGCTTGGGCTTGCCAACTCTTTTAAAATACATCCGAGAGAAAAAATTATCTCTGGGAAAAGTTTATTGGAAAAAATCCAAATGAATAAAACCGGGGATAAAAACAGCGGCAAGAAATGCCGCCGATAAAACAGTTGGGACTTAATAAATTGGTCTTGCTTTTTCCCCCATCATCAACTATTATATAACAGAAATGAAAAAATCCGAGAATAAGAAATATCAAGAGTTGGAGACGAAAATCGCCGAATTGACTGCCGGCTGGCAGCGAACTCAGGCCGATTTTTTGAACTTTAAAAAACAAACTGCCGACGAGAGAATTCGATTAATAAAATCTGCCGGCGCCGATTTGGTTGATCAGCTTTTACCGGTTTTGGATCACTTTCAATTAGCGGCGAGACATTTGCCCAAAGAGTTGGAAAATGATAACTGGGCAATCGGTATTAAACAAATTGAAAAACAGTTTGAAAATATTTTGTTCGAAAACGGTTTGGAACGGATTATCTCGATTGACCGGGAATTTGATCCCGAGTTTCATGAGGCGGTGGAGGAAGTTGAGTCAGAAAAACCGTCAGGGACTATCGTTGATGAGATTCTTTCCGGTTATAAATTTTCCGCTGTTGTAATCCGCCCGGCTAAAGTCAAAGTTGCAAAATAACAATTTAGTTAATCTCTTCAAATATTTTCATTGCAAATAAAAAATAGCGGATTACGGTTGCTGCCATGTTTTGGATTGATGGTGGGGCAGTTATTAAATTCTAATTTTGAATAAAGAAAAAAAATCGGCTCTGACGGCCGATTTTTTCTTATTAACATCATTATTTAAACAAATCATTTTATTTCGAAGTATATTCTTTACTATCCCGCTCCTCAATCACCGCTTGGGCAGCGGCCAGGCAAGCGATCGGTACTCTAAATGGTGAGCAGGAAACATAATCCATTCCGGCTCGGTGGCAGAATTTGACCGAGTCCGGATCGCCACCATGTTCGCCGCAAATACCGATTTTCAATTTCGCTTTTACCGATCGACCCTTTTTAATACCGATTTTCACCAATTGACCGACGCCGTCTTGATCCAAAGTTTGGAACGGATCGGAGGCGAAGATTCTTTTCTCCAAGTAGACTTTGATAAATTTGCCGGCGTCGTCACGGGAGAAACCCATAGTCATTTGGGTCAGATCATTGGTACCAAAGGAGAAGAACTCGGCGGCTTCGGCGATCTTGTCGGCGGTAATTGCTGCTCGTGGCACTTCAATCATCGTACCAACCAGATATTTAATTTTTAGGCCGTAAGCTTTCATTGTCTCGTTGGCGACTCGGTCAATTATTTCACGCTGATCACGAAATTCGGCAACATCGCCAACCAATGGCACCATAATCTCCGGCACGATTTTAATACCCTTCTTCTTCGCCAGTTCACAAGCGGCGGAAATTATTGCCTTTGTTTGCATTTCGGTTATTTCAGGATAAGTGATTCCCAGACGGCAACCGCGATGGCCGAGCATCGGATTAAATTCGTGCAAATCTTCGGTTTTCTGCCAGATGGTTTTGGCATCAATACCAATTTTCTGTGACAGCTCCTTGGCTTCTTCTTTGGTTTTTGGCAAAAATTCATGAAGCGGTGGATCAAGCAGACGAACGGTGACGGCGAAACCTTTCATTTCTTCAAATAATCCGAGAAAATCGGCTTTCTGAAACGGCAAAAGTTTTTCCAGCGCCGCTTGGCGATCAGCAAGGTCCTCAACCAAAATCATCTTTTGCATCAATGGTAATCTGGCGGCGTCAAAGAACATGTGCTCGGTGCGACAAAGTCCGATTCCTTCAGCGCCGAATTCGGCGGCAGTTTTAGCGTCGCGCGGAATGTCGGCGTTGGAGCGGACTCTAAGGCGTCGTGTCTTGTTGACCCAGCCCATCAAAGTGCCAAAATCTCCGGAGAGTTTGGCTTCAATCGTTGGAACTTGACCCAAAATGACTTCACCGGTCGAGCCGTTGATTGAAATCCAATCACCGGCTTTGACGGTTTTGCCAGCGACAACCATTTTGCCGTTTTTTTCGTCAACCTTAATGTCTTCGCAGCCGGCGACGCAACACTTGCCCATGCCGCGAGCGACAACGGCGGCGTGCGAGGTCATCCCACCCCTGCCGGTCAGTATTCCTTGGGCAACTTCCATGCCGGAAATGTCGTCCGGACAGGTTTCGGTCCGGACCAAAATCAGTTTTTCCTTTTCCTTTTTGACCGCGTCTTCGGAGCTAAAAACTACTCGACCGACAGCGGCACCGGGAGAAGCCGGCAGTCCGCTGGCAACAACGTCATATTTTACCTTGGCGTCGAAAACCGGATGCAATAGTTGATTCAAACTTTCTGCTTCAACGCGCATGATTGCCTGATCAATCGTAATCATCTTTTCGCCTACCATATCAACGGCGATTTTAACCGCCGCCTCGGCCGTTCGCTTGCCGGTTCGGGTTTGTAACATATATAATTTGCCCTGCTCGATGGTAAATTCAAAATCCTGAATATCTTTGTAGTGTTGCTCCAAATTATCAGTGATTGATTTTAATTCGGCGAAAGCTTTCGGCAGGTCTTTTTTCAACTCCAAAATCGGTTTCGGCGTTCGAATTCCGGCAACGACATCTTCGCCTTGAGCGTTGGTCAAATATTCACCGTAAAATTCCCTGGCTCCGGTTGATGGATTTCTGGTAAAGCCGACACCGGTGGCGCAATCATTGCCCATATTGCCAAAAACCATCGCTTGAACATTTACCGCCGTTCCCAGATCATCGGCAATCTTATTCATCCGTCGATAGGTGAAAGCTCGCGGATTATTCCAGCTTTTAAACACTGCATCCCTTGCCATATCCAATTGGACCCCAGGGTCTGTTGGGAATTCACGGCCGGTACGCTTTTTAACTAGCTCTTTGTACCTGCGAATTACGATATCCAAGTCATCTTCGCGAAGCTCGGTATCCAATTTAATTTTCGCGCTGTCTTTTACATGATCCAAAATTTCCTCAAACAAAGCTTTTTCAACTTCTAAAACAACGTCGGAGAACATTTGAATAAATCGGCGATAAGCGTCCAGGGCGAAACGACGATTTCCGGATTTTTCCGCCAATGCCCTGACTGTTTCCTCATTTAATCCCAAGTTCAAAATTGTGTCCATCATTCCCGGCATCGAAAATTTTGCCCCGGAACGAACTGAAACCAAAAGCGGATTTTCCGCATCGCCGAACTTCTTATCGACAGCTTTTTCCATTTTAGCAATCGCCTTTTTGTATTCGCTGTCAAAACCTGTTGGCATTTTGCCCTTGTTATCGGAGAAATAATTGCAAACTTTAGTCGTGATTGTAAAACCCGGAGGAACCGGAACGCCTAAATTATCCATCTCCGCTAAGTTAGCACCCTTGCCACCCAGAAGATCCTTCATTTTGCCGTTTCCCTCGGCTTTTTTGCCACCGAAAGAGTAAACCATTTTTTTTCTATCCGTTGCCATTTTTCTCCTATAAAATAAAAATCCCAATTTTCAAGGTTCAATTTTCAGGAAGTTCCCAATGATTAAATTGCTAAAGACAAAAAATTGAAGATTTTAAATTGAAAATTTGTTGATTAATTATTTCCAATTTAGCAAAAAATTTGATATAAATCAAATAAGACCAATACCTAGGGGGCAATTAGATGATAAAGGCAAGCGTTCGCAGGATGATATTAAGGGCGATAAGGGCGACAACGCCAGCTGTTTGTTCATCAGCCGTGACAACTCGAAGTTTCCCAGCTTCCGATTTGAAAACACTGCCACTAAGTCCGCGGTTGGTTGTTGATGCAAGAGTTGCATTCTCAACGAAATCAGGACAGAACACTGAGGTCGCAACGTAGCGGCCTCATTTTTTTTCCAAAAAAACCCTTGACAAGGATAAAAGTATTTGCTATGATTTATTTTGTCGTTTTTAAACGGGAAGGTTGCCAGCGTTTCCTCGGTAGTGGCTAGACCTCTGGCTACTTGTGACTCTCTTGATTGGGGCAAAGAGTGTCGCCTGCTGTTCCCACCGAGATGTACCTGGCAACTTTCCCGTCCAGCCAGCTTTGCGTCGCGACCTGCGATCTCTCCCCCCCCCACAGGGGTCGCAGTGTCGCGACGCTTGATCTGTCAGTTGAACTCGTAGCTCAGATGGTAGAGCAGGGGATTCTTAATCCCAAGGTCGAGGGTTCGACCCCCTCCGAGTTTGCCATCTTAGGGGCAGCCATACATGGTTTGCCCTTTTTTATAACAAGAAAAACCCATGTCCGTGGGAATGGGGTAAATGATATAGATGCGGCGTAGGCGTAAGTCCGGTTTATCTTATTGCAATAATTTTCCTCAAAACGGAAAATTTCCATTGCCATATTGACAAATTAATAGTAATTTGCTATACTGTCTTGACAGTGAATGGTGGTGCCGGAGTGGCGGAATGGCAGACGCAGGGGACTTAAAATCCCCCGTCCTCTGGGCGTGAGGGTTCGAGTCCCTCCTCCGGTACCAACTTCGTGGTGCGCCTGTAGCTCAGCTGGTAGAGCAGCGGACTTTTAATCCGTTGGTCGCTGGTTCGAATCCAGCCAGGTGCACCAAAGCGTGCTTGTAGCTCAGTGGATAGAGCAGCGGCCTTCTAAGCCGTTGGTCGGCGGTTCGAATCCGCCCGAGCACGCCAGCACTTATCCTTTTTTCCCAGCCGGACGACCAGAGAGTTGTCCGGTTTTTATTATTGTGCAATAATTATTTTGGAGGTGAACCAAGTGGACGAACATCCGTGTTACGCTGTAGCTAACGAATGGAGTAGTGCTTGGTTAAATGTTTTTACCGAACAGTTTGAGGAAATTGCAGCGGATATCAAGGGAAGATTCAGTGTCCGTTATGATGCCAGAATTTGGATGACAACATACGGCAATATCCACGCAGTTAGTTTTGGAGTTAATGTTGAGCGGATTCCAAAAAGCAATTGGTTTTCCATGCTATGGTCGAGTATAAGCTGTTATGATGTAGAGTTTGTGCGAATTCTACCGCTTTACTCTTCGGATGATTGTTTGACCTTGGCTGTGGTTTGTAAAAACCCAATAATCTTCGCTTCTATCAGGTCTCACTTCCAAACTCTGGCCGAATCCAAGGGTGTTCGGCTCAACTATCTGTTTTAATCGATCCGTCAATCGCCACTGATTTGCCGGTTTTCTTTTTGTCGAAAATTTGGTACTATAATACATAGTATATATCAGCACTTGTCTGGGAGGTGATGGCTGTGAGCAAACTGCTCGGTCCGGACGATTGTGATTGCCTATGTCAGGGAGATACTCCGATCAAAATGGTTCAGGCTGTAGTCTGTTGTAGACGATGTCAAATTTGTGGAAGAAATATCTGCACTGGCGCTTTCACACAGCACAAAGAACAATGCGGCGTATCGTCTGCAGAGAGGGAACAGGTGAATCTTCGTGATCGACGTCATTGCGGTGCCCATGTTGACGGCTTTGACCCGGATCCGTTGGCATTTTTAGCTGGTGTTAATGTTGATGAGTTGACCGGTAAAAAAGTTCGACTTCTTCGGCGATTAGTCAGAATTTTATTTGGAGGCAAATGAATCCGTCCGCAGCCTGATTGGTTGCGGCTTTTTTATCCCAAAATGGAAATTATCCTTTACCAGAATATACATTTTACTTACAGATAAGAATTTTGGCAAAAAACTCTTGACAAAATGTAAAGTTTCCTTTACATTTTATATAGGAGCTGGAAACTATCATCGCTGGGTCACCACATTCCGCTTTGATTGTCTGGCTCCAATAAATACTATTTAACAAATAAAAAGTAGCTCCCGAAATAAAATCGGGACGACAAAGAAATAAGGAGAATCATGGGAAAGATTATCGGGATTGATCTTGGAACGACTAATTCGGCGGTTGCGGTAATGGAAGCCGGTGAAGCAAAAATTATTTCGACCTCAGAGGGTGGCAGAACTTGTCCGTCAGTTGTCGCCGAAAATAAAAAAGGCGAACGGCTGGTTGGTCAGTTGGCGAAACGTCAAGCGGTAACCAATTCGGAAAACACAATTTTTTCCGTTAAGCGTTTCATTGGTCGCAAATTTGATGATAAGGAATCACAGGACGATTTGAAAAAAATGCCGTATAAAACGATGAAAGCCGCCGACGGTTCGATTCGAGTCGTAATGAACGGCAAAGAGTATTCTCCTCAGGAGATTTCCGCCTTTATTTTGCAAAAATTAAAAACCGATGCCGAAACTTATCTTGGCGAAAAGGTTACCGAGGCGGTTATTACCGTGCCGGCATATTTTAATGACTCGCAACGTCAGGCGACCACCGATGCCGGTAAAATTGCCGGGCTCGACGTAAAACGAATTATTAACGAACCGACTGCCGCTGCGCTAGCTTACGGCCTGGAAAAGAATAAAAGTGAGAAAATCGCCGTTTACGATTTGGGTGGTGGAACTTTTGACATCACAATTCTGGAGTTAGGCGACGGAGTTTTTGAGGTTAAATCAACCAATGGTGACACTCATTTGGGTGGTGATGATTTTGATCAGACAATCATGGATTACATCATCGACGAATTTAAAAAGGATCAGGGTGTCGATTTGCATAATGATAAAGCGGCGATTCAGCGAGTTAAGGAAGCGGCGGAAAAAGCCAAGATCGAACTTTCCTCTTCAAACGAAACTGAGATCAACTTACCGTTCGTTACCGCTGACGCAAACGGTCCGAAACATCTGCAACTAAATCTCACACGCTCAAAACTTGAACAGTTGGTGGGAAATTTAATTGAAAAATCTTTGGTCCCATGCGAAAAGGTACTGTCGGACGCCAAACTTACGATTAAAGACATCGACGAAGTAGTTTTGGTTGGCGGTCAGACTCGAATGCCGGCGGTTCGTGCCGCTGTCAAAAAGTTTTTTGACAAGGAACCAAATCACTCGGTTAATCCGGACGAAGCGGTGGCTCTTGGCGCCGCGATTCAGGCCGGCGTGCTTGGTGGTGAAGTCAAGGACCTTCTGTTGTTGGATGTTACGCCGCTGTCGCTTGGAATTGAAACTTTAGGTGGTGTTAGCACCAAGTTAATCGAGCGAAATACAACAATCCCAACATCGAAATCGCAGGTTTTTTCAACCGCGGCCGATAATCAAACTCAAGTCGATATTCACGTTTTGCAGGGAGAGCGCGAAATGGCGGCTGATAGTAAAACCCTTGGCCGATTCATCTTAGACGGCATTCCACCGGCAGCGCGCGGTATTCCGCAAATTGAGGTTACTTTTGATATTGATGCCAACGGAATTGTCAATGTTTCCGCCAAAGACAAGGCGACCGGCAAAGAGCAAAAAATTACCATTACGGCGTCGTCCGGTTTGTCGAAAGAGGAAATTGAAAAGATGACGAAAGATGCTGAAGCTCACGCCGATGAAGATAAGAAAAAACGCGAGTTGATTGAGGCAAAAAACATGGCTGAAAGTTTAGTATATACTGCCGAAAAGACGATCAAGGATGCCGGTGACAAAGCCGATTCGAACAAAAAATCGGAAGTTGAAGAAAAAGTTAAAGCTTTGAAAGATGTGATGAACGAGGAAAATGCAGAGGTGATCAAAAATGCGACTGAAGCATTATCAGCCTCACTTCAGGAGTTGGGTGCATCGATGTACAAACAGGCCGAAGCGGAACAACAAACATCCGCAGCCGGCGAAAAATCATCCGAAGAAACTTCAAACCAATCATCGAAGGGAAAGTCGACCGAGGAAACACCAGCAGAAAATACAGACGAAAATGAAGCAAATAACTCCAATGGGACCAACTAGACTGATTGAAATTTGCACCCAATAAAATTAATTGCTAGAATTATCTTATAAGGAGGGAAGTGTTGGATTTTTTCCGAAAACCGATTTTTCTGATAATTCTGGCCGCGGCCTTAATCGCCGCCGGTGTTTGGGCGTACATTTCCAACCGTGGAAGTCAAACCACTTCCACTACAACCACTACAACCACAACGACTTCAACGACAACCGAGACGATAAGCAATTTAACCAACGCTGATGCCTCAACTTTGGCTGACGGCATTGCCGCTCAGTTGGCATTGGCCGACGCCAAAGCGGCAGAAGTTGACAAGAAACTTCAACTAGCGGCGATCGAGGTCGATCTGCCGGCGACGATGGATCAAAATTCCGGCAGCACATACTATATATACACCTCAACCAGTGATACGCTGAACAATTGGGTAATTGCAATTTCCAATTCCGATAATAAGTTTGTTCGTTCCAGGACGGTCAAAGCCGATTATATGGGCAGTCTGACATCAATCAATCGAAGCTTTGTAAAAAACAATTTTGTCGCTGCCCTGCAAATTGCGGAAAAAAACGCTGGCAAAGATTTCCGTCAAGGAAACACAATCACCGGTGTAAAATTAACTCTGAAAAATGCCGATCCGAAAGGCTGGCTTTACTGGTTCGTCGATTATTCGACATCAACTAATCAAAAAGAGATCCAAATCGACGCTTCAACCGGTGCAGTTGTTCCAGCCAGTTAATTACTCTAGTTAAATATTTTGAGACAACAGCTCAAAGGCTGTTTTTATGATGGCAAGCGATTATTACAAAATTCTAGGCGTTTCTAAAACCGCCGGCATAGATGAAATTAAAAAAGCTTACAGAAAGCTGGCTTTGCAGTACCATCCCGATCGTGGCGGTGACGAAGCGACAGCGGAAAAATTTAAAGAAGTGTCCGAAGCCTATCAAGTGCTCTCGGATCCTGAGAAGCGTTCACAGTATGATCAATTCGGCCGAACGGATTTTTCCGCCGCTGGAAATCAGGCTGGTTTTGGCGGATTTCAAGGTGGATTTGAAAATATGGATTTCGATTTTGGCGGTTTTGGCGGATTGGGTGACATCTTCGAAAACTTTTTTGGTCAAGCGTTTTCACAAGTTCAGGCGGAGATTAAAATTACTCCGGCTCAAGCGGTTATTGGCGACAAATTGGAGGCCAATATCGGTGGCGAAAAAATAAAATTTGATATTCCGGCTGGTGTTCAAGACGGTCAAGCATTTCGATTTCCCGGCCGTGGTAGAGCTCATAACAACGGACGTGGCGATCTTATCCTCACTGTTCGGATCGAAATGCCCCGGCACATTTCAAAGGAACAGCGGGAGCTTTGGCAGAAACTTCGTGAATCGGAAAGCAAAAAACACAGTTGGTGGAATTAAAATTATTAATTAAATCAATCAAAAAAGGACGGCTGAAATTGCCGCCCTGTGTGTTTTAATAAAAACGTATCAAGCGTTCAGCCCTGTAGTTCGGACCATGAACTTCGACTCCAATGCTGACAAACTCGTGCGCAGTCTGAGCAATGAAATTGCCATCCTGTTGCATCCAGAGTCCGACTATCTCGTCAATTGCAATTTGCTGCTGTTCAACCCCGGGATAATATTGGCTATTTGGATTGCCGACAATCCGGTCTTGCCAACAGCGGATGGTTTCAGGTTTGTCGGGATACAGATGAACTAGAAAGATTCCCGAATCCAAAATTTCGGCGACTGCTTCTTTCATATCAGCGACTCCGGGGCATGGATGAAGCTGATCTAAAAATGGAGATCGGAAATATCCTATACCGCCGCCTTCAAACTCTTCGAGAAAGGTTGTTTTGCATTTATGCTCTCGGCCACAAAGTTGGCAAACAAACTCTCCAATGTGCTCTTGTTTCATCCAAATATGATTTGCTCCCCGCCACCTCCAACCGCAACAGTCGCAGTGATTCCACATTGTTACCCCTCCTGTGTTGTTTTGTGTCGGACAGGGGAATCATATCAAAAAAATATTTTTTTTTAAAATCAAAAAAAGACGGCCAGTGGTCGGCCGTCATCGGTTGATGATTTCTTGGTGAGGAATGCGTGATTCGGCGATCACCGCTCCGGTCATTGTCGTCTGATCGGTATTTTCTGCGATCAGAACTTCTGCACTTTGTTGTAATTGATCTGCAACCGAAAGGTCTTTGCCGATTCGGTCGTTTGAGCAGTGGAAAGTTTTTGCCCAGTCATCAGCTTGTTGCTGGAGTATGATCAGCTGATTTTCCAAATGTTCCATTGTTTTTTGTGACCGTTGAATTTCTGTATCAATTGATGGAATTCTAGACATCAACAGAGAGTTTCTTGACCTGTCACAGACTTTTCGGTCAAGATTCAAGTTGCCAATTGCTTTTTTCAACTTTCTGATGGATTTTTCTGTCTCTCGGATTTGTTCCATTAGACTTCTGTCCATTGGGTTTTTATATCTCTGATTCCACGAATGCAACTTCCACTGGAACAGTCGCCAGCAGATTCGCGGGCTGAAGCGGAGGAGTTGGCGAAACAGCGGAACAAGAACAAAGTCGTAGAGCACGATCTGAATCATTCCGGGAAGTAATATTAACCACATGAAAGTGATAGGTCCTGGGCCGGGATCAGCCGAAAAGTCTGCAAGTCCATTCTTGCCCCATGGACTCTCCCCCTCTTTGGTCTCATCATATCGAAAATACCATGCGGCAATTGTTGTAATCAGAGACCAAATACCCAGTACACACATCCACCAACTCATCAACATCACCTCTCTTACTGAGATACTTGAACCACTAAATATTATCACGATTTTATTTTTTTGTCAAGATTTTCATTCACGATAATTAATTACCAATAAAAAAAAGACGGCCAGCTTCGGCCGTCATTTGATAGTTGCTAGTGTTGTTCACCGCAAACTTTCGCTCTTGCCGCCTTTGTGGCGGTAAGTTTGTCATCGATTTCTCGTGCAACTTCATCTGATATTTCCAAGAGTTCGTCAGCATTCAAAACGTCGTTCATGATTAAATCGCTGGGCCGAAAAAGTTCGAGGTGTTCAAGTTTTGCCGCTTCAATTTTTTGTAATTGAAGCTGTTGATCGGCAATTCTCTGGCGAAGATGTTTAATATCAGCTTCAACTTTTTCTAGCAATGCCTTGCGGGGAGTCTTCAAGCCTTCCAGAATCGCTCGATCAACCATAAGTGCTTTGATCCTGCTCTCCATTTTTGTGATTAGAGACTGAATTGATCTGGTGCACTCATCGAATGAATCGGTTGAAACCTTGTTTTTTGCTCTAACGCGCCGTCCACCACGCCAAAGCTGAAACTTCCGCCAGCAGATTCGTGGGCTGAAGCGGAGGAGTTGGCGAAACAGCGGAGCAAGAACAAAGTCGTACAGCGCGATCTGGATAATTCCAGGAAAGATTATTAGCCAAAGGAAGCCTAACAACACGTCATAATCAGGTGAAAAATCTATAAGGCCGCCATTGCCCCATATATTGCCTTTCTCTCTGACCGAAATATGCCGAAGCCACCATGCGGCAGCTGTCGCAACCAGCAACCAAATGGCTAATCCTGGCATCCACCAGACCATTACTACATCACCTCTCTCACTGAGATACTTAAGCCACTAAATATTAGCACGATTTTATTTTCTCGTCAAGATTTCTTTATCAAATTCTTGAATTTAAATTTTTTCAATCACCCGCATTTTGGCACTACGGGAACGGGGATTCTCTCTAACATCATCATCAGTCGCTATGAGAGGTTTTTTTGTGAGTACTTTAAACTCCTCCGGATGCGCGTTTTCCAAATTACGAAAAGTGTGTTTGACAATTCTGTCTTCAAGTGAGTGGAAGGAGATAATTATCAGTCGGCCATTTTTGTTCAACGATTCAACTGCTGCTGGGATAAACTGTTCCAAAACTTGAAGCTCATTATTAACCTCAATCCGCAAAGCTTGAAAAACTCGCGTCGCAAAGTGAATGCGCGAGCCGAAGCGGTATTTCGGCGGTGTCGCAGCTTTAATAATTTCAACCAGTTTGGCCGTTGTTTTAATTGCTGTTTTTTTTCGCTCCTCTATTATCTTTTTGGCGATCTGTCGCGAGTATTTTTCCTCACCGAATTTATAAAAAATATCGGCCAGCTTTTTTTCATCATAATAATTTACAATTTCACCGGCAGTTTCTTCGGCATTTTGGTTCATCCGCATATCAAGCGAAGCGTCGGATTGAAAGGAGAATCCTCGCTCGGGATTATCAAGTTGATAGCTGGAAACGCCAAGATCAAGCAAAATACCGTCAATTTTGTCAATTTTTTTGCTCGCCAATATTTCCGCTAAATTTGAATAGTTGTCGTGAACAAAAATTATTTTATCAGCGATTTTTTTCAGATTTTTTTTGGCGGCAATAATCGCTTCCAAATCTTGGTCAATTCCGATTATTTGACATTTGAAATTAGAAATTTGACATTTTCGAAGCAACGCTTCGCTGTGTCCGCCGCCACCCAAAGTGCCATCGACAAAAATGCCATTATTTTTTAATGGCATATACTCCAAAACCTTGTTTAGTAGTACCGGTTGGTGATTAAATTCCATAGTTTTAAATTAGCAGAAAAAGCCGAGATTTGATAGTGGATGGACCGGCAGTGCAGAGACTTGAATTTATTAACCAAAAATGATAAAGTATTTGTGTTACGGGGTCGTAGTGTAGTGGTTATCACGTCTCCCTGTCACGGAGAAGATCGCCGGTTCGAGTCCGGTCGACCCCGCCATTAAAATTAGTCGCTATCAGAGCGTCTTTTTTTGTATCAGGCAGACCGGATGCAGAACTTTTGTATTTCTGAATACTAATCAGGTTTCATTTTATTGCATTGATCTCTAAGTTTGGATATTATTGAGGTTATGATAGATGGAATAAAACAGAAATTACTAGATATAAGCCAACCTTGCCCAGAGCGAGACCGCGTTTTTGTTCTGAAATATTTGGGTACCAACAAAGAATATCTGAACATACCGGCGCCAGCCAGAGATAAAATTATTTCAAAGGTTATTGTCGAAACTTCCGATCTTCCGCCAGAAAAGATTATCGAAATTCTAGATGAATTATTTAGTTCCGGGATTTATGACTACATAAATTTTGCGGGAAAATTTCTTTCAAAAAATAAAACCATTCGCAATTTTATCTCCCTTGATCAGCTTGAAAGTTGGATTGCGCAAACAAAGGGTTGGGCCGAGTGTGATAGTATATGTCAGTCTATGTTTGGCGGGGTTGAAGTATTAGACCGTTGGAAAGAATGGGCGAGAGCTATCAAAGAGTTTTCCAGTAGCGACAATATTCAAATTCGCAGAGCAAGTCTAGTTCTGCAAACTCGACCAGCCAGAGAAGTTACTGACTTAAATTTCAGACGGTTGGCATTTATAACCATTGAAAAATTGATGGATGAAAGGGATATTTTAATTACTAAAGCAATATCCTGGCTCTTACGAGACCTTTCTATCAAAAACAAAACTGAAGTTAGAAAATTTTTGAAAACAAATCAATCAGTTCTTCCAGCGATTGCATACCGAGAAACAATGAAGAAGATTGAAACGGGGAAAAAGTAGCGATAACAAAAAACGGCTAGCAATTGATCAAAAAAGTTCTAACATCGTTCGCTATTTCCCGCCAGCAAACCGAATGATGTTAGAACTATTCGGTTTAATCGCTCTAGAAGCGATTTTTTTGTTGTGCGCCAGGGCTGAAATAAACTAACTAAACATAGAGTTTCAAACAGTCATCGACATATTGACATTTATTAATTAATATGATATTATGCTCATAATGACCACTCAGAAGGAGACTGACATGACACTGCTTGAGTTCGTGAAGATGTTGGGGACGATCATGATCCGTGCGATCTTTGACGTTGTCCGGCCTCTCTCGCCGATCATCGGCGCGTTGGCCTTGATTGGGTTCGTCGTCGAGATCGTCCGGCACCATAGTACATCGTGGGAGCTTGCGCTGTCAGCGTTAGCCCTTGGCGCCATGGCTTACCTGACGCGGCGGCCTGAGCTGCGCGGGTACACAATGTTCCCGAATTGACCGCGCCCCCGCTAGGGCAGGTCACAAACCCATCCCCAATACTCTTCAGTTGCGGGGAAGGACCAGAGCAATCAAAACATTGATTTTTCTGGTCCTTTTTTAAATCACAATAGTTCTAACGTCATTCGCTATCTCCCGCCATTTAAATTAGTCGCTCTTATAGCGTCTATTTTTTGTTACGGCAGACCGAATGTAGAACTTTTTATTGAGTGTTAACTTTCGAATTAGAATTTTTAACGGTGATGTATCTGAAATCCAGTTGACAAACATATTAAAAGTTGATTATATAAGCGTATGCAAGAAAAAGTCTCCAAAATAAAAAAATATTACGACAATCCTGATCAATATCTGGCGGAACATAAGGATTTTTTTTCTATCCATAATCCCGAAAAAGATGTGGATTTTTTAATAAAAGTATTGGAAATTGAAAAAAGCGATAATATTCTTGACATAACTTGCGGTCAGGGACGACACACGACTGAACTAGCAAAAAGAGGTTATACAGTAAGTGGTGTTGATTTTTCTTCTTCTCTTATTGACGAAGCAAAACAAATAGCTATCGATGCTAATATTAAATCACAGTATTATATCCAGAATATCGAGTCACTTAAGTTACCATCAAAGTTTGATATGGCATATTGGTTTTTCTCTGATTTTGCCAACATTGACCTTGCATCGGCAATAAAATCTATTTCTAATCAGCTCAATCCCGGCGCTAGAGTCCTATTCGATTCAGATAGTCTTTTCCGAATTGTAAGTCATTTGCAAAATAATCCGGACTCTCCATACAAATTTGACCCAAAGTTACTTCAGTTAATAGACAATTCTCTCGGTCTTAGCATCCCTTATCCAACTTTCCTTATGTGGCAAGATTGGTTGAACAAAAATGAACTTGAGATTATTAATGTTTGGGGAAATTACGATCTCTCATCTTATGATATTAAAAGTCCTCGTCTGATCATTTTAGCTAATAAAAAAGCTGCTTAAGTCAGAATCGACCTAAACAGCTTGTAGTTCTCCGCTATGCCGAGGTGGCATGGGAATTGATCGTGTCATAGAGATTGTCGACCTTGCACTTGAAGAGGCCGGGGTCCTCTGTTAGTATCCACATCAGCTCAAGTACAGAGTCATGGATCTCCTCGCACTTGAAATGAGGCGAACGCAGGTCTCTCGTGGTCTGATAGTTCTCTCCTCGACAGTTGCCGGCACAGATATACCTGATATCGCAAGCCGCGCATTTTGGATTCATACTATCGATGTTCAGACTGCGAAGATCCGTCAGAATGGGGGATCCCTTCCAGATCTCAGCCAAACTATCGGTTTTCAGATTGCCCAGGCAGAAATCGGGGACCGCAGTATCGGCGCATGGGTACAGTGTGCCGTCCGGTTTAACGTAAACCGCTCGATTCGTACCGATTCCACAGCCGAAGCTTTTGACGCCTCCTGCGATTCCCATCACTTGGTTTGCGAAGGTCGAGTACATCATCAACTGCTGAAGTCGCTGATCATCTCGTATTGCTTCGAAAACCTTCCGGTAGAAATCCGCCAAAGGGACAGCAACGAGTTGTTGCTTCGTTTCGGCGCTGTTGCCTCGGCCTACATTCATCATGTTTAAACAGTTAAGGCCTTGGACTCCAAGAGAATCGACCAACTTGAGTGTTGGTCGGACCTCATCGATATTGCCTGCGTGAATAAACATGTTGACGGCAACTGAGATCCCTGCGTCGCACAGTGCCTTGATGTTGTTGACTGTTGTAGTGAATGTTCCCTCTCCACGGATGTATTCGTGGCTCTCAGCCCGACATCCGTCAAGGGAAATCGACATTTTCAGCCGGGGATATTTCGCCAGTTGTTTGATATCTGCTGGCGCCAACAGAGTCGCATTGGTGTTCACTTGAGCGAAATAGCCATGGTTGTGAACATATTCAATCAGATCCATGGCATCGGGGCGGGTAAACAGCTCACCGCCGGTTAGGGCAACGCGCGATATGCCGTTTTCCCAGGGCATACTCGAAAGTTGATCGATAACTGCTTTGATTTCGACAGAAGTCATCTCGCCGGGGATCTTCTCTTTGGCCATGGCATAACACATTGCGCATTCCATGTTGCAGAGTTGAGTTGTGGCGATAACCAAGACATTTTCGACTTCATTGACTTGGAAATCCGGCTTATTCTCTTCGACATCAACCTTCTCACCATCTACTACCAGCACTCCAGCGGAGTGCAGCAGATCGATAGTTTCAGCGACGATGTCGCCAGCCTCCTCTGCTGAGAGTCCCAATTGGGTTCTGATCTTAGTGACAGCCACATCAGAGTTTCCACAAGCCAACGACTCAAGGATGAGGGCAATCTCCGCCGTTGCAGAGAACCAGTAGGGTGCTGAGGGAAAGATCACGACTGCTGATTCTTCCCTGAAATAGACCGATGGTTTTTCGGTGAATGCCAACTGCATTTCGGTCTCCCTTCAAAAAAGATCAGTGAGGCGCGCTCGCGCGCCTCACTGTTGTTACGTGGAGCTACTGGCCCCGGTAGTACATCGTCCCTTGTGACTCCTTAGTCAAGACGACGATACGACGATTGCCACGGTTCAAAATCCGAAACTTCCGCATGACGCTCCTCCTGTCAGATGGTGTAAGCTGTCGAAACAGCTTCACTATTATTATTAACATACTTTTTTTACTTTTGTCAACAGCATCGAGTAAATCTGATAACTTTATGAGGATATTTTTATTAATTTTTATGCTAAAATTTGATTATGAATTGGAAAATTTATAAAACACAACATTATACTTTTCACTACTTCTCAGGAACTTTGGCAGAAAAGGAAATTGAGAAAATAGCGGATGAACAGGAAGCGTTTTATCGTCATATTTTGTCGTAACTAAATTTGAAAAATGAGCGTACCATAAACTATTTTTTATATCCAGCGAATCAACTAAAGGGTGAAATAATGGGCGATGATGGTAATGGCAATACTAATCGAGAAAAATTTGAAGTCTACGCTGTCTACAATGAAAATATAAAATGTATTGGTGCGCATGAAGATACTCATCTCCTATCTCTTCCATTGGGATTGGCAACTAAACTATTTCGAGAAGGCCTGGCAGAGTTTATGAGTAAAGAATGACATGGAAAAACTCATGATTTTTGGGCTAAAAAATTTCTGAGTGAAAAAAAGATTCCTGGACTAGCGAAAATTTTAGATGATAAAGAGGGGGATAAAATCAGCGACTTAATTTCTTATCCTTGCGCCGGCTCTTTTTACATATTTTTAATATCTAAAATTGGTAAAGGTATTTTTTTAAAACTTTATGGAGCCCTAGACCGAAATATAAATGTTGAAATAAACTTAGTAACAATTAAAGATATCACAAGTAAATCTTTAGACCAGTGGCAAAAAGAATGGGCAGAAAAAGTGTTGTACCAGTAAAATATCTGCCTCTTGTTCATCAACTAGTCCAACCTTAGGGAGCCATACAAAAAGTTCTAACTTCCCCCGCTGTGTTCCGCCATTGAAAAAGTCTCTCTGGAAGAGATTATTTTTGTATACGGCAGACTGGATATAGAACTTTTGTTTTTAAACGTAAAACTTCGGATTGGATTTGAAACGAAATGTATGGGCTATTGTCCAAGAGGTCGTCATCATGTACAGATGTTTGACAAAACTGTTGATTGCCAATAGACTTAGACTATGAAAACAATCGAAGACAAAATAAGTATCAAAGATTTGCAGGAGATGGCAGAAAAGATGTTCGGCAATTTGGTTAAAGCGGTAATTGACATAGAGAAAGAGGCGATGGTCGTTGACGCCGAGCTTTATTCAGACGAGGAAGCGGTTCTAATTGAAAACGGATCAAAACAAAAAGATCTTTGGGGAATAAATATCTATCCAAATTTACCCAAAGCCGACCAAATTGAATTTGATTCAATGATTAATTTGCGACCAAAACAGAACAACAGAAGCCGGAGTGTTGATGATCCAAAAATCAGAGAAATAATACTAAAAATTTGTGATAAATTAATCAAACAATGACATATGAACATCAAAATTTGGCCGAAGGCAAGTGGAATAAAATTCCATTTTTTGAGCAGATGGCTAATATCGGAAGTGAGGTTTTTCGCACAATCAGTTGGAAGAAAAAAAACATTGATTATTCAAATAAAGCTTTTGACAGAACTCTCGAACTACTGGATATGACGATTGAAGATTCTAAAAATCGAGGACGACTAAAAGAATTAGTTCGTTTGCGTGAAGTCCTGACCGATTATTTTGTCTTTGACAATGAGTACAAATCAAATGATGAATTATGGCAGAAGTATTTTTACGCGTTCAATTATGTCGCTAGAATAAATTGTTAGACAAAAAGTTCTAAATTTAATCGGCGCTCTAAATCTCCGCCAATGAAAAAGTTAGTCCAGTGCTAGTTTTTTTGCGTACTAAAATAGTATATTCTAATTATCTTTTAGCAAATTGTCCCTGTCCAAAGTGGTATTGTAGATATATGAAATTATTTTTATCACTAGCTCTGATTGCTTTGCTAACAATAGCTGTCTATTTTTGTTTAACCAAAAAACCTAGCGATAAAAAATACAATAATATATCCAGAAAAAAAGCTATTATGATATCCGCAACAATATGCATTATTCTGGTTGGAACACTGGCTTATTTAATGTATAAATCGGCGACAGCTCCAGATATGCAATGTACTACAGTTCACACAACTTCACTGATGCCACCAAAGTCTCTGGCTAGTGCTATGGATTATTACCTTCAGGGCAATTATGATTATGAAACCGGAAATTGTCAGAAAGCGATTGTTAATTTTAATGCCTCAATTCAACTTGATCCGAATTATCCACAAGCATATAACAACCGGGCATACACTTTTATGCGAATGCAAAATTATAAAGACGCATTATCAGATCTAGACAAAGCCATTGCCCTCAATCCAAATTATATCAACGCCTTAATGAACAGGGGCGACATTCACAATTATTACTATGCGATTGATCGCAAAAGCTCGACTGAGGACTACGAAAAAGTAATTTCCCTGGGCGGTGAAAAAGATACAAGCGTGTGTGGACATCTACTTTTGGCGAAACATGATGGCTGGAATTTGGGCACTCTTTTAGCTCTTCACCAAACTTTGTACAGTTGCAATTAACTTGTGCACTCATCATAAAATAAACTGGTTCTGACATCATCCGCTATACCTCGCCATTTTGCCCGGGTCTAGCGGAGGGCGTTAGAACCGGAGGAATAATCGCTTTCAGAGCGGTTATTTTTGTTTTTACAAGTACAAAATTATTTCACAAAATAGATGTTAGAACTAAAAAAGTGTTTCCGAGCTCTTGAATCATTGCGCGGCTGTTGACATGTGAATGTATTTATGATAAACTAATTGAAGTTTTCACCAACCCAGAAAGAGTGATGCCACATGATGTTGCTCCAGATTGTCGGCATGCCAAAGGACGCACCCGAACTGGATTGCCTGAGGAAGAGGATAGCTGAGACAATGGCCCCTGTTCTTGAACAGGATCTGCTGGTTACCTTCGTGTGCGACATGGAACCAGTTGAGGTATGCGCTGGACTGTTGTTCAGACTGGAGCCATTTGGTGAAATGACACAAAAGCTCGAGCAAGATGCTGCCGGTCTGTCGGAGCCTCTTGGTGAGCTTATCCAGGGGTATGCCAAGCAACATGGACATCAGTTCTGTTGTCCGTTCGAGATCACATATGTTCATCCCAAGACTCAGTATGTTTTGGGGGTGAATGGGTGACCAGTCACCAATTCTGCTTCTTTCACACTCGCCCCTTGATCGGGGCCTTTTTTAATTCAAATTTCCATTACCAGAGTTCTATCATTGTTCGCTATTTCTCGCCATTGAAAATAGTCGCTTCCAGAGCGTCTGTTTTGCATCCGGCAGACCGGACGTAGAGCTTTTTTTAAATGTAAAGCTTCGAATTAGAATTTTTCACAGCAGTATTGACTTTTGAGTCTGAATATGATATTATATAGTAATCTCAGAATAAGCTGATGGGTATCGAATTTCTGGCGTAAATTAAGACAAATATAGGCACGAGAGTCTTTAAAACTTGTTTTTTAGAGATTCTCCCGCCTGTATAGGCGGCTATCACATAGCTGGGGTACTTTCATCCTCTACCCCTGAAGCCTAGAGCTTAAAGCTACAAAGGAGGCGTTTAGGATGAACGCCAGCAAAGTGATTAGAATGCAGTTGACCAAAAGAAGGCTTCCGGCCGTGTGGGAGCGCGGCGGTTACACTGGCATCAGTATTGACAGTGAGCCAGTGGGTATTGGGATCGTCTGGGCTAACCCGGATGGTATGCCCTATCGCCCATATTTCATTCAGGACACCGAACCGAACGACCAGCAGGCATTGGTTCCTGTCGAGAACGGGAGCTGGATGGTCGTTGCGAGACAGTGGCATCCTGGTAGATTCAACTATGAGGTCTGCCAGGTTACCGATGTTCGCACCGATCCAGACTCGTACGGCTTGTCTTTGAGTGAAGTGTTTCAGATGACCGATGGTGAGCCAGACTATCAGTGGCGTCATGAATGGCTCAGCTGTTGGTCTCAACAGAAGTCGCACGGCCACCCTCAATCCGTGATCTCAGCCGTACCCATCACACTGAAGGCGGCTATCGACGCCGCCCTGGCCAAATGCCAGTGCCCGGGTTGCAGGGAAGCACACTATGTGCTGCCTCGCAAGAAGTAGCAACAACAAGGAGGACGGACATCAGTTGTTCGTCTTCCCCCTCAACACATTAAGTGTTCTGATGAGTCGTTGAAATTACGACGAAAGGGATAAACAAAATAGTTCTAACTCCCTTCGCTATGCTCCGCCATTAAAAATAGTCGCTCTAGAAGCGATTATTTTTCTATGTGATAGACAGGATGTAAAACTTTTGTATTCTTAAGCAATTAAAATATAATGTAACTATTGACATTTTATAACTTTCTTGCTATAACTATTATACATTCTGAGAATACAAGGGAGGTCATCACGTGACCAGTCAGGAAATACGAGATGCATTGACCGGCGTCGTCGCGGGCACCAAGCTACGCCTTACCTTCAACGCTGGGAGTGGCAAGAAGGGCTTTCTCGATGGTGAGACCAAGGCGGCAGTCTGCTACTTCGTAATGATGAAGGACGCGAACATCATCTTTCCGGACGAGATGGACTGGGCCGTGATGTACGCCGTCGGGTTGTCAGGGTATTGGGATCACGATTCGAACCGCATTGTCGAGGTTCTGATCCCAGAGGGTTTCAATCTCGACTGGTTCTCCCAGCGTCTCGAAGGCGGGTTGGAGAAGCTCGAAGTCATCGGATGAGTTACTCCGACGACAGGTGTAAAGATCACCACCTAGCTGTAACAGGCTGGTGGTTTTTGTTTTAGACAGCGAAATTCTTGAAACAAAATGTTCCAACTTCCTCTGCTGTCTACTGCCAATAAATTAGTCTCTGATAGAGAGTCTTTTTTTGTGTACTATTGGTTCCACTTGGTCTATAAATCGACTTTGTATGGTAGAATGAAGCCATGAGAATGATAATTATATATCAATCATTTCACCACAAGAACACAGAAAAAGTGGTAAATGCAGTAGCCCCAATTCTTAATTGTGAAGCAATCCCGCTCTCAAAAGCGAAACCTGAAATATTAGCCGATTATGACGTTATAGGTTTTGCCAGCGGAGTTTATTATGCAAAGCCGCATGTTGGATTCGAGAAGCTAATTGCCAAAAACAACTTTCAAGGGAAAATGTGTTTTATCATCGCTACAAGCGGTGGACCTGATACTTTCTATAATAAATTCCATGACAATTTTAGAAAAACTTTTACAGACGCTGGATTTGAGATAATCGACTTTTTTCAATGCCTCGGTTTTGATACCTATCCTGCGATTTCAAAGCCTTTTGGTGGTTTTGCCAAAGGACACCCCAATAAAGACGACCTTGAAACGGCGAGATTATGGGCAAAAAAACTAATTGACAAGATATAGAGCTGCAACTTATATCAGGACTACGGAATTGTTTTGAAATCAAATTAATCAGAACGTTCAAAGAAGGTCTTGGCTCCATATTGTTGATAATCCAGTTCTAACATTGTTTGCTGTTCCCCGTCAACGAAAACAGTCGCTACCAGAGCGACTGTTTTTAATTTAAGCCGGGAAATTTTTACTAAAAAACGCAAAAGATCTTGCCACTTTACTTCTACTTCTTCGCCTTTGACTGGTTGTTGCTTATGGCTGCGCGAACAAGAGCCGCAATCTTTCCTTCTTGTACCTGATCACTTTCAGAAAAATCAATAGCCCGCCACTTATTACCAGCCAGTCCGGCGTTGAAGAGTTTGTCAGTATCACTAATTGCCGCACCGTCCGGAAAAACAAGCTTCACTTTATTTTTAAAAATATTTCCGACACAAATAATCCCGCCCAACGACCAGATTGGTGACCCCATCCATTTCCAGTCTTCAATAATTTTAGGGTCAACAGTGAGAATAATCTTGCGAAGTTTAGCCAGTGTGGCGCCGCGCCAGTCGTGATTCTTTGCGATCAAATTGTCAATTTCTTCACTTGGATTCATGGCCGCCTCCATATGTTTCCATGTTGTTTGGGTTAAATTCATTCATCTTACTCCTCGTATTAATCTATCTTAAAACTATCACATTTGATATTTAGGCACAAGCTTCTATTAAACTATTATTAAAACAAAAAGTTCTAACATCCTCCACTATCTGACACCGAATGCCCGAGTCTAGTGGAGTATATAAATGCTACGAGCGGATATCTTTGTTTTTAAGACGCAATATAATTTCAGAAATTTGTAGGTTAAAACTAAAAATGTTGGCACTTTACTCGAAACCCTTGACATTATGTAAATAATTTAGTATAGTTTTTCGTACAAGGTTGTTAATACCGTCTTCGGAGGCACAAGATGACACTCGGACTCATACTGCTGGTCGCTGGAGTTATTGCATTTTTGGTAGGATTTGCCATTGCAGCGAACAACATGGCTTCAGTCGCCAAGAACCCTGACGACATGCTTGACAGCCAGAACAACCCGTTCGTGAAGCATCTTGGCGCCATGGTAGTCATGGCCTTCGGTGGTGGTAGCGCGCTCATCGGCCTTGTCCTAATCGTCATTGCGCTGGTCGGCAAACACGCGTAGTAAGCACAACAACAGAGGGGATTCACTAAGAGGGTACGAAGTTGTACTCTCCCCCCTCAACATTAAATTGTTCTGATGAGTCGTTGAAAATTACGACGAAAGGGATAAACAAATAGTTCTATCATCCTCCATTACCTCTTACCATGAAAAAGTAGCCTTGGAAGCTATTTTTTTGTATATGGCAGACCGAATGTAGAACGTCTGTCCTTCTAGGCTCACAACTATTGACACACTTGGCACTTTTTGTTATAGTGATTTGCGAAGACAGAATCCTGAAAGGATGTGTTTGTTTATGTCCTGCGGATGTCCGAGACCGTTGCTACTAGATGTTGATCTGCCGTTTCTGATCGAGACCGTCTTACCCCACGTGCTGGCCGAGGTTGCCAGAGTCAGCGACATGCGAGATCGAGAGGGTGGCATGTTCGTGTTGATGCGAGCCGTCACCGGCGAGATCATCGTCGGCCCGAAGCAGGTCGGCCAGATTAACAACGGTAAGGAAGATAAGTACGCCGAGTTCGCTCAGGAGAAACCGGTTCGGCTCCTCGAACACCCAGATCACTGTCTGAGCTGGGAGAGTCGAGATCCGGACAACAACAAGTGGGGTGGCGCCGTCAATGATGGCCTCTTCGTCTGGTCCTTCTCCGGACTCTCGGAGGAACAGGACGAAGCGCTCGTGCTGATGGCATCCCATCTCTGCGGCCGCATTCGCAACGGCGACCCCAAGGCAATGGCAGAGATTTCCAATAACAGAATCATCATCGACAATCCCTACCTCTTCTGGTGTCCTCGGGAGAGTTAGAGTGTCGGCGACACGGGGACTTACCCAAATGGGCACGACCTGTGCCCATTCCCTCAACATTAAATTGTTCTGATGAGTCGTTGAAAATTACGACGAAAGGGATGAGCAAATTGTTCTAGCTTACTACGCTATCTTCCGCCAATAAAAATAGTCGTTCTACGAGAGGTTATTTTTTTGTATATTGCGGACCGGATGCAGAACTTTTGTCTTTATTGACCATTGAAACATCACAAATCTATTGACATTATATGATATACGTGATATATTACCGAAGTAATATCGGGAACGGTAGACGTCTGGTATAACATCAAGTAAATTCTCTGATAGGAGTCTGCAATGGCCACGCCTAAGAAAATCGCCATGCTTCTCTTCGGAGCAGGGTACCGTTTGTCCTTGACAGATGGGCACTACCGCTTCAGCGACAGATCAGGCAAGACGCTGCTTCAGCGCGACCAACCACCATCACGCTTTGATTTCGAAGTTCTTCAATTTGCTAAGGGATCTGGGATTATCATCTCGAGCAATACCGATGTTGCCGAAGTAGCACGAGAACTAGCACAGATGGAGTAGCGCGACTTGCGACCCACCACCTAGCCATATCAGGCTGGTGGTTTTTGTTTTATCGGCCAAAATTATCGAGGCAAAAAAATTCTAACTTCCTAGTTGATCTCCGACAATGAAAAATCGCGTGCCTGTTGAAATACCAGTTTTTTCATTCTTGTGGCATTTATGGAAATCTGGTTATGAAGGACAAACCTTTATTGTTTTATCCAAAAAACTTCTGAAATATAAAAAAATATATTCAATCTTTGTAAAAATTAATCCTAACCCTTCAAAGGCTGGCGGACATCATTTGCTTAATTTAGCCCTTTGTTAATTAAAGCTTTTTCAAGGCCAGTGATTTTATAATGGAAAAGTATCAATTTGACAACTATTTCAACCGGTTGTAACATATGAAGTATAATAAGGAAAAATAAACAATACACGACTCTCTTTCTTAATTTCTATATTACTAAATACGCCAGAGTTAAGCTGTTGTTTGACCAGTTATTTGCTCCAAAAATACAGTGATTGAGAAAGAAAATATTATGATAACAAGGGGAGGTTAAAAATGGGCTGGATTGTATTTATTTTGGTTGGTGCTTTAATCGGCTGGTTAGCCAGTCTTGTTATGAGTACTGACAAGCAGCAAGGTTCCCTGGCGAATATTGCCATTGGTATTGTTGGTTCACTGCTCGGCAGTTGGTTGTTCGGTTCGGTGCTAGGTATCGGTGGTGCCGTGGTCGCCGGAACGCTTAGTGTCTGGGGCATTATTTGGGGGGTTTTTGGAGCAGTTGTTCTGATTGCACTTTTGAAAGTGCTGAAGATTTTAAAATAATAAAAGGAGGCAATAATGCCTGTTAACGTTCAAAAGGAAACTACTAAAACCAGTAGTGGACCGGTTTCCGATCAGGTTAGCCAAACATCAACTGCTGCTCAAGTACCAACCAGTGGCGAAGTAATAGCTGCAAAGCAAGAAGCGGAGTCAGATAGGGGAAACGCCTGGGTCTGGTACATCGTTGGGGTTATTGATCTGTTGCTTTTGCTAAGAATAGTCTTCTACCTGGCCGGCGCCGAGTCAGTTGGGTTTGCCAATCTGCTCTACGGTATTACCGGTCCTTTAGTTGCACCCTTCCGTGGGATCTTCCCCAACCCCGACGCCGCGGGATCTTATTTCGATATGGCCGCTCTTGCTGCCATCGTCATTTTTGCCTTGCTTGGTTGGATAGTATCACGGCTGATAGATTTAGCCACCAGACCAGCGAATAGCAAGAAAATCTAGTATCTAGTTTTGAGCTAAAAATCATCTCTAACATCGTTTTCTGCCCCCAGACATTAAAAATAGTCGCTCTGAAAGCGTCTATTTTTAATACTCCAGACCGGATGCAAAACTATAGAATATTCTAATTGTATTTGCTAGGATGAAATTATATTGCTTATTAAGTCTTAATTGATGACTTCTTGGGGTAAATTTTACAAATTTATCATTAAAGTATATACTCAAAAGCAAAGAAGTGGGGGGGCAGATCAAGGCTCCGATTTTTAATTATGAAGGGAGATTATGAATCGATCGATCTCAGTAATTGGCTTGGGATATGTTGGCTTACCGCTTGCAATCTTGGCGGATCAGAAAAACTATCATGTAATAGGCATTGATACTGATCCTAAAAAGATTGCATTGCTAAACAAAAAACTATCACCTTTCCATGATAAAAAAATATCCAAGGATTTAAAAACTAGCGGTATCATTGCCAGCCAAGATTATAATAATATCCAAAAATCTTCGATTATAATAATATGTGTTCCCACTCCGGTGAATGATGATCATACTCCAAACCTTAGCCCGGTTATAAATGCCTGCAAATCACTAGCTCCTTTTTTGCAAAAAGGCCAATTAATCATCCTTGAATCAACTGTTAATCCCGGCGTATCAGAAGATATCGTTCTGCCAATCTTAGAAAAAATATCAGGATTAAAGTGCGGGCCGGATTTTTCACTGGCTCACTGTCCAGAGAGAATCAACCCAGGTGATAAGAAATGGACTGTTGAGAATATTCCTAGAGTTATCGGCGCAACGGATGAAACCGGGTTGAAAAGAGCAGCTGAATTCTATCGCTCAATCATCAAAGGTGAAATAAAAGAAATGAAAACTATCAAAGAAGCAGAGGCTGTAAAAGTGGTTGAAAATTCATTTCGTGATATAAATATTGCTTTCGTCAATGAGCTCGCGATGTCTTTTGACAACCTGGGTATTGATGTCGTTAATGTCATCAACGGTGCCGCTACCAAACCCTTCGCCTTTATGGCCCACTACCCCGGTTGTGGAGTCGGTGGACATTGTATTCCGGTTGATCCATACTATCTTATTGAGTACGCTAGAAAGCATGGCTTTCAAAACGACTTTTTGTTGATGGCTCGTAATGTAAATAACAAAATGCCAAAATATACTGCTGACAAAGTTTCTGATGAATTAAACCAAAAGAAGATAGCAATCAATGGCACCAAAGTCGCCGTATTGGGTTTGTCGTATAAATCAAATGTTGGTGATGATCGGGAAAGTCCGTCATACAAAATCATACAAAATCTCGAAAAACTTGGCGCTGAAGTTGCCAGTTTCGACTCATATATTCCAGACAAATCCAGCGCTAGCACTCTGGAAGACGCTATCAACGGGGCCAAAGCGGTTGTAATTGCGACCTGCCATAAGGAATTTAGGAAGTTGACGCCAGAATATCTACGATCGTCTGGAATTGAAGTTGTAGTTGATGGGCGGAATTGCTTAAGTAAGGAGATTTTTTCCAGCTCTGGAATTATATATAAAGGTATTGGGCAGTAAATAATGAATCTTTTATTCTCCAAAATTTCTCAGATATTAGACAAATTAATACGAAAAGAGGAAAAGCTCCGGCTTATTCCGCATTTTATTGTTATCTGTATTTTTACATTTCTAATTGCTAAAGTAGTTTTCAGGTCACCTACTTCCAATACAATATTATTTACTTATGGGATCACGGTCACATCAATATTATTTATGACTTTTACCGTCGCATTTATCTTCTACAGGGATCCTTATGAAAAAGCTATGAAGGAAGCTAAAAAACTTTCCAAAATGGCGGACCCATTGGTTAGTTGCATGGTTGCAGTATTTAATGAAGAAAAAATTATTGAACAATGTGTTTTGTCAATTGTAAATCAAACATATCAGAATAAGGAAGTCATCTTCGTAAATGATAAAAGTACTGATAAAACCGGCAAAATTCTCGATCGACTTGAAAAAAAATACAACTTCCGAACAATCCATCTGAAACAGAATCTTGGCAAGAAAGGTGCGCTTGCTCGCGCATGTCATGAAGCAAAAGGCGATATACTGGCTTTTTCCGATAGTGATTCAATATGGGCCCCTGATGCGATAGAAAAAATTGTACCAATTTTTAAACACGACTCAAAAGTGGGGGCAGTTAGCGGTCATACACTGGCATTAAATGCCACTAAAAATCTACTCACAAGAGTCCAAGATTCCTGGTACGAAGGTCAATACTCCATCAGGAAAGCGTTTGAAAGTGTTTTCGGATGTGTAACTTGTGTTTCAGGTCCCCTAGCCGTTTTTCGTAGAGAAAGTATTTATAATTATATACCGGCATGGGAACATGATAAGTTTTTGGGTCAACCATTTCGCTTTGCTACCGATCGAACTCTGACCGGCTTTGTCCTGGGTAGTAAATATATTAGTAAACGCATAAAGAAGAAATACGCTACATCACCATTTATGAGCATTGATTATCCAGCGCAGGATTGGAAGATAGTATATTGCAAAGCTGCGCATGCCTGGACAGAAGTACCTGATACTTTTCGTGGGGTGATAAAACAACAAACGCGTTGGAAGAAGAGTTTTATCCGAAACATTTTTTTCACAGGCCGTTTCTATTGGCATAAACCACTTTTGCCTACTCTGGTATATTACTTGCATATTGTCTTTGTTGTACTGGGCCCATTCGTTGTTTTTCGTCATCTAATTTACTTACCACTAAATGGAAATCTGTATTCAATGTTTCTCTACTTGGCTGGTATCTGTTTTATCGGTTTAATGTTCGGATTGGCAATAAAGCTTGAAGATCCAAAATCTCACCGTTGGATTTATCGACCGCTTATGAGTCTGTTTTCAACACTGGTTTTGTCATGGCTTATTTTTTATTCAGCCTTAACTATCCGCAAGATGTTTTGGTCAAGGAATTAGTGTGAAAATCTTACACTTGAGAAAATTGGAAAAAAAAGCGAAGAAAATTAATAAAAGCAGCGCCAAAAAAGTAAGGCGTTTCTTTCGGAGACCTTCAACTCGCTGGATTGAAGTTGGAGTTTTTATTTTGTTGCTGCTTATATTCATCATAAAAACCACAAACTACATACATTGGGATGTCTTGAGTCCAGCACATGTTGCAGACTCGATTAAGAAAACTTTTGTACTAACAAAAAGAGATATTGCTGAGTTAAAATACTTCAAAAAATGTCCGGAAGGAGAGATTAAGGTCGATATCGGTATGAGCTATCTATGTAGAGGTGAAACTAGCCCCGGCGTAGACCAAAAGATATATGATACATATCCAATCCACGGTAATGGCCGTGAGATAATTTATCCTTCGCTCGATGATGGCGATATTCAATCAGCTAATGACTTTGTAAACAACAAAATTGATAT
This sequence comes from uncultured Candidatus Berkelbacteria bacterium, assembly GCA_903851235.1. Lineage (GTDB taxonomy): Bacteria > Patescibacteriota > UBA1384 > XYA2-FULL-43-10 > CAINNR01 > CAINNR01. The sequence continues at coordinate 53,970 of CAINNR010000032.1, forward strand.
CAGTCGATATGATACGGTGTCATTGCCAGATGACCCTCAGTGGGATGAAGACCCATATAATGATCGTTATTGGCGTATGAACTATTACAGTTTACGTCCAGTACTGGATCTGCTCTATGCCAGTAGAACAACCCACGACCCAAAGTACAACGATAAACTAATTACGACAGTTAATAGTTTTGTCACCACCGGCATAAACCGGCCTGACAGCTGGGATGATGCCCATGCAGTTGCTTTCCGGACAATGGCTCTTACGGATATTTGGTGGAAAATGCGTGAGGAGCGAATACTTTCTATCGACGAAAGTAACAAGCTGCTAACTGCCCTCGAACAGCATGGTGAATATTTAGCGGATCGTAATCATTATGACCCGGGGCAAAACCATGGGACAAACGAAGCAGCGGCGTTATACCTTCTGGCAAATAGTTTTCCTGATCTTCCCGGCTCATCAGGCTGGCTTAGCGTATCACAAGACAGGATCAATACCAGCATGGATAATCTTATCGATCAAGATGGTGCTTTAACTGAGAACTCTCCTTATTATCATTTCTACACATTACAAAAGTACTGGGATATTTACCAATATTCCAATCAACAGCGGCAGTATTTTAATCCAGAGTTTAAAAATAAACTCTACCAGATGATCTCTTATGCTACGTATATCTTACAGCCTGATGACAGCCCCCCTCTCTTAGGGGCTTCACTGCAAACAATAATCAATAAGCATGCTGAATATGGTGAAATGGCTGCGATAGATCCGCAATTTTTATATGTTCTTACTCAGGGCAAAAAAGGCAAAAAACCGAAGAATCTTAACAAATTCTATTCTGACACCGGTCAAACCATTATGCGTTCTGGCTGGGGTATGGGTGATGAGTTTATTAACCAGACTCAACTAATTTATGATGTAGGAGCTTATCGCACGGATCACAGCGATTACGACGCATTGAGTTTTTCTTTGTACTCAAACGGGATAACGCTTCTGCCTGATTCTGGTTTGTGTACATATGCCCCGGGACCTTACCGTGATTATTTTCATGGTACCGCCGCCCATAATACCGTAGTAGTGGATGACAAAGACCAGGCAACGGGTTCAGCTTCGGCTGGTGATTTTGTGACGAATAAAGATTATACCCTGCAGACTGCTCAGCATCAGCTATATGCGGGCGTAACCCATGAACGCAGCATAATCATGCTGGATAAGTCACACAGCTTGATTATTGATAAGCTGATTTCGGAACAGGTTCATAATTACAAGCAAATGTTTCATCTATTTCCAGGTGCTGTCTTTAGTAAAGATGGTTTAACCGTTAAGGGAGTGGGGGATAACCCAGAACAATCCATAACCGTCCAACAGTTAAAGACAGATGGTATTACAGAGTCAGATTCTATCAATCAGACTTCTCCACCAGCTGGCATATGCTCAGAGGAGTACAATAGATACGTCCCGTGCGAATCGGTTGCCTATAGCCAAAATGGAAAAGATGCTTATTTTGTGACTTTGCTAACCATCGGTAGTGGGGACCCGCAATTCCATGCAACATTAAGTGCAGACCAATCAGAAATCACTATTGATCAAAACCACAAACATCTCAATTTCAAAGTCGGCCAGACTGAACAAAAAGCTGAAGTAATAAGGGCAACTGACCCTAAAGCCCCCGACTTCGCAAAAAACTCTGTGGCGGGATTTGACGACCTAAATAACTGGACTAGCGATCTTGGCACTCTCTCAAAAGATTCAACCTCTGGGGCGGTGTCTCTTCAACTAGCCGGTACAACAAAAGATCAAACAATGGAGAATAATAAGGTAAATATTGATTTATCTCACGCAAACATGGCGGTGCAAATGCGCATCACGAATAGAGTAAACGTAAAAGATTTTGAACTGTCTCTATCTAATAATCACTGGTCAACTTTTGCCACAAACAATATTGATTATGCCTACGGTGCTGATTATTATGGAGAATGGATCAACATTTCTCTCGGCAAAGGTACAGAAAGAGACAGGAATGGTCATTGGTCAATAAGTGGCCAATTCGATTGGGGCAAAATCGATGGAGTGCGTCTAAAAATCACGGGGAAAGAAAATAGCAACAGTACCGTAGAGTTGGGATCTCTCTACACCACTCCAGAGCAGCAGCAGGGTGGAGTGGTTATTGTCTTTGACGATGGTTACGATTCTGTTTTACCGGCAGCTGATTATCTCCGCCAACTGAATCTCAAAGCGAACATCGCTGTAATTGCCAAAGATGTTGTGACGCCCACGAGAGGATATCTTGGGTTAAATGACCTCAAGAATCTTCAGAATCAATTTGGCTGGAACATTGCAAGCCACTCCTATGATCACGTTGATGCCGTTCAAGCATATTTTCAGACGGGCGAACTGGATCAATACCAAGCAGATATTCTTGCTGGGGCAAAGTTTCTTTCAGATAATAAAATCGATAGTGCTCCCAATTGGTTTATATACCCTCACGGAACCACCAACAGTGCATTAAAAGCTGTAGTAAGTAAATACTACAAGTTTGCCAGAGTTACGACTAATGAGCCCGAGGTTTATCCTTTCGGTGACCCTTATCTTGTCAAAACTATGTCTGTGCAAAATAATTCGGATGGCTCTGAAGATATAGCTGATCAAAAGGTTGCAACAACGCCTGATGATGTTGCAAAAGCTGTTAGCGATGCTAAAAACTTTAAGACCACTTTATTCCTAACTTTCCACCGTATCCACTCTAAGCCATCAGACAGGCCAGGTTATGAGCTGACCGATTTTAAAAAAATCGCCGATAACCTTAAGCAGCAAAATATTTCAGTTTTAACACTTAGTGATCTAGACAAGCAAAATGGTGTTCCGCTTGATAATAAGATTATTTTTGGCGATAATAAACCTGCACAGTTGTCAATAGAGGTACAAGTTACATCAGACAGCATATTTAAAAGAATTAAAAGCTTATTCTCATGGCTAAAAATATAAAAATATCGGCAATAGTTTTATTAATAATTATTGCGACCGTGGCCATAGGCAGCCTCTATTATTATCTGCATCGGACGAAACAGGTTGATAAGAATAGTCAGACCCTGTTTCTTGATAAACTTGATGGATCTGACCGCCTAGTCACCAACGAGTATGTGTATTGGAATCCTAACTCAACTTGTCCGTATAAATCAGATAAGTGGGATATGACAAGCGGCACACTGCTGATCAAAAATGGAGTTGGTTATTCAGGGCTGCCTAACAAAGAGAGCCGATCTGTATGTGAATCAAATAATCAAACAAATTCTTATACTTTTAGGCTTAATACCAAAGATGCTAGCTTCACTAACACAGTTACATCTCTAGATTACGAAATGCTCAAACATGGTGATGCTTCCAGTAATACCGAAAATTCCTATGACGGTTTACATATTTGGGTTCGATACCAAAGCCAATATGCGCTCTATGCAGTATCAATTAGTCGATGGGATGGTAACTTAGCGATTAAAAAGAAGGTACCCGTAGAGATAGCTCACTGCAGCGATCCATCAAATGAAGGCTGCTATTATGATCTTGTTAGTCAAGTCAATCGACCCGATCTTACAAAATCTGCTGTATGGCATCATGCAGACATCACCACTGAGGATAGATCGGATGGCAAACTTCAGATTAAATTAGTTATAGATGGTCAGACCGCTCTTGAAGCAACCGATGGTGGTGAACATGATTCTGTTTATCACACTGGTGCAGTTGGTGTACGCGGAGACAACACAGAATTTTACTTTAAAAATTTTTTGGTTAAAAAAACCTAAAGAGCCAGATATCGATCTCAACAACGGCAAAAATTGGGCACTTAATTTAAAAGTTACAGATGTTGGCAATGGTTTTGCTGGGCTCCAGTAATTAAACTATTAATTCTTCTGACCGGAAGATCAGAAAAGGTCTAAACTTCAATCGCTATGCTCCTCCATAATATAAAATAGCCGTTTGGGCTTTTTTGTTTAGTTTCAGTTTTGTCCTGTGCTACAATGTAATTAAGAATAACTATTATCGGAGGGCGGAATGTCTATGTTTTGGTTTGTGTTGCCGATTTTTGCTCTACTAGTAGCTATAGTCCGCAAGGATTTGCGCTTCCAAATGTTTTTGGCCGCCGTACTTTCAATTCCGATATTGATAATTAAACCCCTAACCGATCCGAATTTTTTGCAAATAATAGCCGGTCTCGATCTAATAATTTTCTTTGCTGCTAGATTAATTATTGTTGCCTCATTTGCAGCCCTGGCGGCTGCGGTTTATGAACTATTTTTTCATAATAAAATTTCTCCTGTCCCGCACTCACAACGACCACGACTGCTCTGGTTGCTGAGTGGTCTTTTGTTCTTGGCTATATTGCTACTTTTGGGTCAAAGCTTTATTGTCGCTATTTTGGCGGCACTTTTGGTTGATCTGATAATAGTGATAATACTGCGCCCCGGTTTGATTTGGGATGTCATCTTCTCCGGATTTTTCATGGGGTTTTTATATCTTTTTATTTATTTAATTGCATTTCGCGGTTTCCCCGGCGGACTAAATAATATTTGGTTTACGGATAGACTTTCCGGTCTAACGCTTTGGTCGCTGCCGGTTGAGGAGCTTCTGGCTGTGGTTTTGTTTGGTGCACTCGTTGGTCCGCTCTACACTGCAATTAAAACTTTAAAACTGCCAACTAAAATTATCCCATCAGAAGTCTCCGAAAAGAAGCTTGCAAATCCTAAAGTTATTTTTGGTTGGTTGATAATAGTTTTTTCTTTGCTTGCAATTTTGTTTGGGGCTTATTATTTTGTGATTCCACCGAAGGTCTCTACTTCAACGCCAAAAAATAGTACTTCCAGTGTTGGTTTGGTTGATGACATCGGTCTTAAATTCAACAAACCAATAAATCGTGATGTCATAAATTTTTCAATTCTACCAGACGTTTCCGGAGTCTGGCATTTTTCCAACGGAACATTGGCTAATCATTTATTTAGCCAAGCAAATTTTACGCCGGACAAACCACTTGCGGCAGAACAAGAATATACGATTAAAGTCACTAATATCCGTAATTTAATCAATACTTCTTCCGGTGCCGATTTTCAATTTTCTTTCCGAACTGAGAGTTTGCCGAAAATCGATCATGCATCAATTGCCGATGGACAAACTGGTGTGATGCTAAATGATCCGATTAATATTTATTTGAGTCAGAAAAATAATAAAGTCGTAGATTTTAATTTCAAATTTGATCCAGCCGTTGATTTTACACCGTCAATTTCGGCTGATGGAATGCAGTATACTCTAAAATTAAACCAGCCGCTGACTCAAGGCGCAGTTTACAAATTAACGACGCTTGGTTGGATTTTGCCTGGTGCTGGAAATCCGGCCCCAGACGCTAATTGGCAAATGGCTTTTACCACAAAAGAGCCGCCAGCGCTTGCCAGTTACACCCCTCAAGGCAGTGGAATTTTGACTGACAGTGGAAATATCACTTTGAATTTTGTTCAACCAATGGTTCAAGATGATGTATTGGGTCATATTTCAATTACTCCGGAGATAAAAGGCAGTTGGAAATGGCAGACTTCGACGAAACTGGTTTACAGCATCAACCAAAAATTATCGTTTGCTACCGGATACACAATTTTAATTGCTAAAGGTGTCCACGATCAATCGGGCGGTTTTATTGATAATGATATCAAAGCCACTTTTACTACTATCGGGAGTGTTCAAGTCAGTATTTTTTCGCCGAAAAACGCTGGTAGTAATGTCGCTACCGATGCAAAAATATCAATTACTTTTGATCAGGCAGTTGACCACGGTTCAGCCGAGCGTGCTTTTTCAGTTTCACCGACTCTAAGTGGCAATTTTTCTTGGAGCGGTAATAAGATGATTTTTTCTCCCGATGGATTAAAGAAAGATTCGACTTACAATATCAATCTCGCGGCCGGCATCAAAAGTATCTCCGGTCTTGATTCGAACAAAATCTTTTCCGCCAGTTTTTCCACTATTACCAGTTCTATTATTCTAAATATTGGAATTGATTATCAGGACCAGGCGCTTTCCTGCGAAGCGGCGTCGCTGAAAATGGCACTGAACTACCGTGGTGTCGGCGTGACTGAAAACGATATCATGGCTCGAATCGGTTACGACCCAACAATCCGAAATGGCAACATTTGGGGTAATCCGAATAATGCTTTTGTCGGCAGTATTAACGGTCGGCAAGATACTACCGGCTATGGTGTTTACTGGCAGCCGATTGCCAGGGCTGCAAATGTTTGGCGATCGGCAATTGCTTTTTCCGGCTGGTCGCCAAGCCAAATTGCCGGAGCGATCGCCGACAATAATCCGGTTATTTTGTGGGGAACTTACGGCAACGCTTCGCGTGATGATTGGCAAACGCCGGACGGCCAGCATATTCTCGCTTGGAAGGGAGAACATGCCAGAACAATTATCGGTTTTTTGGGCACAGCTGACAACCCTACTAGCTTTGTTATCAATGATCCTGTCGCCGGACGAATAACCTGGACCGCTGCCCAACTTGCCGGTAACATGTCAGCTTTCGCTGGTAGCGGAGTCGTAGTTTATTGACACCAATATTAATTTATAGTACAGTAAGGATTAAGCAAATCAATCAAAAAAAACAAATGGATAATAACGATAATTCTATTGGGAGAGAAGAAATCAAAACTTTTGGCGATTATTATTACCGGCCAAAAGCTAAACGCAATTCCTGGTTGAAAATTACCGGGCTGATTTTGCTTGTCGCAATTTTTCTTGGCGCTGGTTACTATGGGTATCGTCGTTGGCGTTCAAATAGATTAACAGAGAATAACTCCATTGTCGATGTTCCGGTGATAGAAAAGCCAGCCATTGTCTCGCCGTCAAATCCGGTTATCACACCAGCGGCAATTCCGGCTTCCGGTATGCTTATCGTACCATTTACGACTCAAGCGCCGTTTGCCAATTGGGATGCCACACACGAGGAGGCTTGTGAAGAAGCCAGTTTAATTATGCTTCATCATTATCAAAACGGAACTGCGATTGACTCCCCAACTTCGGCCGACAAAGAGATTTTGGATTTAATCAGTTGGGAAACCGATAATGGTTATGGTGTTGATGTTACACTTGAACAACTTTCTGATATTGCCAGACGGTATTATGGTATGAGCAGTGGCCGAATTATTACCGATGTTACTACCGACACGATCAAAAAGGAGATCTCGGCCGGTCATCCGATAATTATACCGGCTGCGGGAAAAATCCTGCCGAATCCGAATTTCCGCGATGGCGGTCCAAACTATCACATGCTGGTTATAATCGGATATAATCAAACAGACTTTATCACCAACGATCCCGGTACCAGAAATGGCCAAAATTTTCACTATACTTACGATGGTCTCTTAAATGCTGTCCATGATTGGAACCCTGACAATATTCTTAACGGTCCAAAAGAACTCCTAGTTTTTGACTGAAAATAGTATAATTGGTTATTTTTCGCAATAGTTTTAACTAAAGATTGTGATCAGTGCCCATTTAGAATTATATTAAGGCAAAGTTAGTTTGGAGATTGTTCGCCACTCCTCATCCCTAGAACATTAATATATTCTCTGCTCGGCGAGAATTGAAAAATATCTGCTACAATTAAACAATGAAGAAAAAACTGCCACATAAATTGGATGTCGGTTGCGCTTTCAGAAAACCTAAAGGTTATTGGGGAATCGATAAAGTCAAAGTTAAAGACGTTGATCAGTTTATTGACTTGTCCAAATTTCCTTGGCCGCTACCGGATAACCATTTTGAGGAAATCAGGGTTTGGCATATTTTACAATTTCTTCCGGATACGGTAAAAACAATGGAGGAAATTTGGCGGATCGCTAAATCGGGGGCAAAAATAACGATTGGCGTTCCATATTATATGTCTGCATTGGCTTTTGGTGATCCAGCACACATTCGATATTTTACCGAAGAAACTTTCAAATTTTTTACCGATGATTCCTGGTATATTTCAAATCACAGCGCATATACTGTTGCAAAATTCAAAATTATCAAACAGAAATTGCGTACCACCGGCCGTTTACGCCGATTTTTACCTTTTAAGAGGTTCTTACGTTTTTTTGTTTGGAATTTGGTTGATGAACTGGTTATTGAGATGGAAGTAGAGAAACATTGACGATATAATAAGTTTTAATTTTGTTCCGCTCTGCCCCATCAATAAAAAAGTAGCTCTGGTAGCTATTTTTTCTTTACAGCAGACAGGGTATAGAACTTTTGTCTTCCTAGGTTGTTGAAGCGTAGCGAAACTATTGACAAAAAATATATATTATGTTAGCATTTGGATATCCCGCCGTGAGAAGGAGCGATCGACGATGCTGACCAAGAAAGCAGTTGTATCAGCAGTAGTTTTACCGTTTCTTTCGATTGTACTGTCTCTGATTGTGGAATTTCTCGCCTGGTTCGTTTGGAGAGTTCTTCTTTCTAGGCCATTTGAATTTCTTTCTGTTTGGAAATGGTTCTACATCGACACACTAATCGTTTGTTTAAGTTTTGAAATTCTTCTTGTCGCAGCCTGTTATATTACCTTCACCATCTACGCTAAGAAGTGGGATGTCAGTTACAAAGAAGCTGAAAAAGCTTTCTTGAAATATAATATCATTCAGAATTGTCCAGCAGAAGAAGGAATAAAATCATGGAAGGAATGGACAGCTGAAGACTACCATCTCCAAATGACCATCAGAGGAGTTGCGGAGGCGATGGTTGATCGAATTTTTGGGAACCTTTGATTTGACTCACAGAAACGTATACTGCCTTGCTTAAGGCAGTATTTTTTTGTCGGGGAACCTACCAATTAACCCGGTTATAAGCTTCCCCTACTGCGCTTTGCTATTGAATTTTATTTTCTTCTAGAGCGTCTTTTTTTGTGTCTGGCAGACTGGATGCAAAACTTTTTCTTTTCCTAAACTATTGACATGCTAGGCACTTTTTGTTATAGTGATTTGCGAAGACGAACACCAACACGGGAGGCTTGAAAATGCCATTGGCAAAAGGACTTATAACTAAGCGTGGTGGCTCGCCGGTATCAGTATAAGAAGTGATCGATGCCTTAAGAGAGGCATACGACATTGAATCCGTTGAACTTCTCCCTTCGGGAGCGACACTTGTCACGACATCTGTCGGTAGCATTGTTGCCCATACAGCCGTCGTTATGGTGCCTCAAGAGCCAGGATGGCTGGCACACGCTGAACCCTGCGTCTTGGAAAGGGATATGAGATTCTTGGCCTTCATAGATGAGGTTGGGCGATAACAGTACCCGATATGTGCATCAGGGCCGTCAGTAATCTGACGGCCTTTTTTAATTACCAGTAAACCCCGCACGAAAGCGTGCGTCGCGGCCGTAAGTTTAGTCGCTGAAGTGCGGGGATGAATGGCGTATTGAACGCAAGCTTGTCTTGCGCGTGGCGGAGCCAAGAAAACCCGGAATTAACGAAGTGGTTTCCGGGGAGGACGTCATTTAATTTTAAAAAGTCGGATATAAAAGTTCTCATTTCTTTCCTTTGACCTGTTAACCAAATAATCTTATAGAAGAGACTATTTTTCTGGCAAAGCGGATATAAAACTTTTTGCCTTCCCAAACTATCGAAATATAATCTTGAGGTGATATTGACATTTATATAAATTTGTGATACGGTGGCATCAGCATGCAGTCGTTGATATCAGAAGGCAGGATAAAGGGAGGCGACTAGCGGATGGAGGATCTCTTGGGCAAACACATCTTTACCATAAGGGAGCGTACCAAGCCCGGGACCGGCCATTTCGGCCAATTCAGTCCGACCAGGCAGTATGAATATGCTGTTGTCAGGTGCCTGGTCACCAGTCAAAATGGCGATCAGGTGGGACTCTTGGCAGATGGGAACAATAACCCCGAGTTGGACAACAAAACTGGTTGGAGATTAACATCTGGCCTCATCCTCATGCCCGGAACAAACACTATCCGGGTTGAGGAAGTTCACGGCTCTGACGGCCTGGGTCTGATTGGTATTTGGAAGGAGCGCGGCGCTACCGACTGAACCAGTGCAGTATTTCGGGGCTTACCAGCAATATCGGTGAGCCTTTTTTTGTACAGAAAAAAGTTATGAAGAATTGTTGGAAACTACGCGGTTATTTTTCAATACGGCAGACCGGACTCAGAACTTTTGTCTTTCCAAACCAAACTAGGCTCTATACTAAATAGTGTGGTAGTTTCAGCTTCATTTTGAGCTGAAAACAAAAATAGGTAGACTGAATGTAGGAAATATCACTTAACTACAAGGAGTCTACCTATGCAAAATTGTTTCATTAATTTATTCAAAC
>CAINNR010000033.1 GCA_903851235.1 uncultured Candidatus Berkelbacteria bacterium
AGAAAAATGCCACATCAAAATATCTTTGTGGCATTTTCTAAATTACAAAATCAAATTTATTAGGCCAAAACGTCTGTTGGTACGTCGTCGACATCCTCAGACTTTTCCTCTTTTGGCTCTTCTGCTTTCTCGGCTGGCACTTCGTCAACTTCTTTTCTTTCTGGTCGCACTGAACCTTCCGGTTCAACAATTTTAAGATTGATTCGTGCGTTATTCTTGGCGCCAAAAACTCGAAGCAAAGTTCGAATCGCTTTTGCCGTTCGGCCTTCTTTACCGATAATCTTGCCCATATCCTCCGGATCAACGGTGAGTTCAACTAGAACTCCCATTTCGTCAACACTTCGGTTTGTTGAAACCGCTTTCGGATTGTCAACAATTGCTTTGACAACCATTTCGACAAAATCTTGATCTGTAATTTCTGCCATCGTTTTCCTTCCTAATCACACAGATTTCATGCTGATCGAACCCGTGTGATTTCTCGATTAATATTATTCTGATTTTTCCTCTTTTGGTAATGGTTCTTCGGCCGATGTCACTTCCTCTTTCGGCGTCTCGGTTGATTCTGTTTCGACTGACACTTCTTCGGCTTTTTGGTCAAGAGCTGATACTTCCTCAGTAGCTTCCGATTTTTCCGTCAGCGCTTCATCTGTCGGTGCAACTTCATCGGTTAACGCTTCCGGTGTTCCTCCTGACACTTCTTCTACGACTTCAGCTGATTCCGGTTTCTTCTCGCCAGTTTCCTTTCCGGCTTTCTTTTTTGTTGCTTTGCCGTGAACAGTCTTGATCTTGTCTTTTTTCGGCAAGACATCAAAATCACAGAGTAAATTTCTGGCGGTATCCGATGGCTGCGCGCCCAAACCAACCCAGTAAAGCACTCTGTCTTTTTTGACTTGGAATTTATCCTCCTTGTTAGTCGGATTATAAAGCCCAAGGATCTCTAAATTTTCTCTTTTTACCGCTCGAGATTTTTCGGCTACCACCAGTCTATAGATTGGACTGTGACTCTTACCAACTCTCGATAATCTGATTTTTAGCATTTCCGCGTTTCCTTAATAAATATTGCTTTTCTGATAAAATTCTATCAAACTAGCCGGAAAAAGTCAATTGCTTGTTGCCAGCCGAATATTCACTGTACTTCATCTCTCTCTTGCCCTCCGGTTTGACGGCATCGATAACCAATTTTTTCTCTTTGTTCAAATGGCTTTTTGTGATGAATATTTTTTTGCCGTTGACTTCAGTATAAACCCCGGGCCAAGGGTTTAGCGCTCGAACCATACGATCAATTTGCTCTGGTGTTGCTCCGGCAGAAATTTTTCCATCTACTTTGGAGAATTTCTTTGTTACAGAGGCCATTTCCTCTTTTTGGACAATCGGCCTTATTTCATCGGCTAAATAATACGGTACGGTTTCAGCCAGAAGATCAGCTCCAAACTCCGCTAATCGAAGTTTTAAATCAGTCGCTGTTTCTCGTGGCCTGATTCTAATCTCCAATTGAGACAAAATGTCTCCGGCGTCAACTTTTTCATTTAATTTGATAATCGTCACACCGGTTTTTTTATCACCGTTTAATATTGTCGAGACTACCGGTGAAGGGCCTCGATATTTCGGCAAAAGTGATGGGTGGATGTTCAGTACGCCGTATCTCGGTAGACTAATGATTTCTTTTGCGATAATTTGCGAAAAATCGGCCAAAATAATCAATTCAGGTGCTAAGTTTTTAATTTGTTTCACAACATTTGGCGCATTTATATCATTGACTTTGTAATATTTGACCTTAAGCTTTGACGCCAATTCAGAAATTAATGTCGGCGCCGGTGTTCCACTGCGTCCGGCCGGTCGATCCGATGTGGTATATACACCAAGCAACTGGAATTGCGGATCGTCAGTGATTCGCTCCAGTGCCGGCAATCCGAGTGAACCGTTGCCGACAAATAAAGTTTTAATCACTTTAATATGGTCGATCATTAAAACACCGTTCAAATGATCGATTTCATGTTGCAAAACCCGCGCCAATAGTTTCTCGTCTTCAATGGTATATTTCTTCCCCCAACGATCAAGCGCTGTAACTTTGACTTTTTTCGGTCGCAAGATGTAAAGCTCTTTGCCGGGGAAGGACAGACAACCTTCAATCATAAACTCTTCGTCATCTGATACTGACTCAATTTTTGGATTGATAATTACGATTAGCGGGAAATCCTCCTCTGATTTTTCCGGCGATTCGTACTCGGCGACGATAATTTTTTTTCTTTGCCCGATCTGCGGTGCCGCCAGACCAATTCCGTCGGCACTCCTCATAGTATATATCATGTCGTCGATCAGCTCCTGAATTTCACCATCAAAGGACAGGACTTCTTCAGTCTCGGTTCTAAGTAATGGATTTGGATCTTTTATGACGTCTAATTTTTTCATTATAAATTATTCGCTATTTTCTTAAAAACCCGTCCGGATTTTCGCTATGCCATTTCCAAGCGGTCTCCGCCATATCTGACAAAGTATATTTCGCTTGCCAATTTAACAGTTGGCCGGCAAGAGTCGGGTCGGCAACGGAAATTGACGGATCACCGCTTCTTCGCGGATAATTTTTTGTTTGAACTTTTTTGCCTGATGCTACCTCAACCGCTTTTATTACCTCCAAAACACTCGAGCCATGTCCCGTGCCTAAATTTATAATCTCTGACCGATTATTTTCTTCCAAATATTCAAGCGCTGTAAGATGTCCGGTTGCCAAGTCCGATGGGTGAATGTAGTCTCGAACTCCGGTCCCGTCGATAGTCGGGAAATCGGTGCCGAAAATCTTTAGCTCCAAAACTTTCCCCAGCGCTTGATAAATTGCCAATACCATTAATGTTGTCGGTTTCGGCTTGGCTTCACCGATTTTGCCACCGGGGTCGGCGCCGCAAACATTAAAATATCGAAGGGCAACCGATTTGATCCCAGACATTTCATCATACTTTTTCATAACTATTTCGTCAATAGCTTTGGTCAGTCCGTAAATTGAAAGAGGAATCCGAAGTTTGGATATTTCGTCGGGAGATAATCTCAATTCGGCTCTGCCTGAGTATATACTATTATAGTGGTCGATAAATCTTTGAAAAAAATCCTCGCCGGCAACAGCTGCACCGTTCCATTTTCCCTCCAACAACGCCGACTTATTCGGCTTATAACTCTCGGTAAACGATTCCTTCCAGGGAATATCTGAGTCCTTTGTTGGGTTGCCATAAATCGCAGCCGTTGAAGACTTGATTAAATATTTACAACCGGATTTTTCCATCACCTCCAGTAGATTGACAAAATTTGCCACATTGTTTTCAAAATATTTAATCGGATTGTCCATTGATTCGCCAACCGCAAGATAAGCGGCAAAATCAATCACCGCTTCCGGCTTATGTTTTTGAAAAATCTCCAGGACTCTGTTTTTGTCCGACAAATTAGCAACTTCCAGAGTTACTTTTTCCCCTAAAGCTTCCTTATGTCCGGCTTCCAAACTGTCCAGTACCACAACACTAAAATTATCTTTTATCAACTCCAAAACCGTATGGGAACCGACATATCCGGCACCGCCGGTAACTAATATTTTTCTCATAACTTAATCTTAGCAAATTTGCGCTTAAAAGAAAAATCGCCACCGGATTGGGTAGCGAGAGATGCAATTCTAACTGCAAAATTGCTGGGCAATCGGGAAACTAGTGGCTAGTTTATAAACTACAATATTATCTGACTTATAGATTTCCAATAGATTGCAACGAATTCCTTCGATCACTGTGACCGCATTAATTGGGATCCGGACAAACCTAAGCTTCTCACCATCAATCAATTTATTCAGCTTATCTCCCTTGGCCTCCAGGTAAAGCAGATAATACGGACCAGACTGTACTACATAGTAAACAATATATGTTCCGAGATCAAGACCTGTGACCGGAATCGGAACGCCGTGAAAATAATCTTTTGCGGTAAGAACTACATGGTAGCATAGAAATATCACCAAAGACCCAATCATGATTTCAAAACAAATTATCTCTGGTGAATTTTTCAAATCAGCTGCGATAAAAATCAAACCTGCGATTACTGCTAATACTGCAAGAGCCGCAAAAGCCCTGCCTGCAATCGTCACTTGTTTCACTTCATCGCCTCCTAAACCGTGATGGTCTCTCGTCCGGAATATACCAAAATCAGTATGAACTGTCAACGATTTTGCACTTTGTAAACTTATAAGCATTTCATAAAAAAAACGCCACCGAAGATGGTGGCGATAAGCAAACTCAGCGGGAAAAACAAAAACCTTTGGGCGACGATGGGAAGCATGGAGCTGTCTTGAAGTCGATGTGCTGGAGGACGGCTTTGCCATATTTGCATTCGGCAAAAGTCGTTCCAACTTTCCATCCACACCCTTCTTCGAAATAAGGGAATATCTGCTGATCAATTCCGTGCCAACATTCGGGAAACGGATATTCTCCCAGTTTCCTCTCGAATTCCTCGAGATCACCGGCTCTTAGCATCCCAATTGCAGCGTAGGCAACATCCGTTCTGAAACCGCCACTCTCACTGTTGAAAGCCGGGAGGCTGTTCAAGCATTTGATGGCGGCCCTTCTGATGGAAACAAATAATGAAGTATAACAGACTGCAATAAGAAACATCCTCGCTACATTAACCAACCAGCGATCTTTGTAGTTATGGCGCAAAATGGCGCTTCTACCACGTCTCCCTAGCATCAGTATTGCCTCCTCAAGATATGTCCGTAGTCTGGCTAAAATGTAACATAAACTTTACGAAAAGTCAATACTAGAGCAAGTTTATCGCATCAACATCCCAAGTTAGGTTTTGCTGGTTGTGGTATATTTCAGTAATAATTTTGTTCGGCAATTTGTCGACTTTGATGATTATTTGATAACGAAATCGATTGTTCAGCCGTTGAAAGAAACAGACACCGGGACCGATATATTCTATTTGATGTTTTGATAGTTCAGAGGATAAGTTTTCAATATTTCTTTTGGCGGTATTTTGCATTTCATGCTCAGACAAAACTCTGATGATTTGACTTTTGGGTGGGTAATTTTTCGCCAAACGTTTTTTTATTTCCGCCTCGTAAAAAGATGGAAAATCATGCTTGGCGGCAAAGCAAATCGCCGCCGAATTCGGCCAGTAAGTTTGAATGATTGTTTGTCCGGTTTTCTGTCGTCGTCCTGAACGACCGGAGACCTGAGTGATTAAACGAAATATCCGCTCTGAGGCTCGAAAATGCGGCAGATGTAATCCGACATCAGCCGAGATAATTCCGACTAATGAAACACCGGGGATATCAAATCCTTTAGCTAAAATTTGGGTGCCGATTACAATATCAAATTTCCGGTCGCGAAAATCGCGGTAAAATTTTTCATATTCTCGATGATTTCTAAGTACTTTGGCATCAACGCGTTTAATTCTGGCTTTTGGAAAAAGTCGCTCAATTTCCATTTCGATTTTTTCGACTCCGGAACCAAAATATTTTATCCTGAAACTGCCACAATCCGGACACTTTGCCGGAATTGAAACTTTTTTCTGGCAGTGATGACAAATCAGATATTTATCACTTTGGTTGATGTGATAAACCAGCGGAATGTCACAGCTTGGGCAATTGGCGACAAAGCCGCAATCGCGACAGGAGACAAAGGTTGCCATTCCTCGACGGTTTAAAAATAAAATCGCTTGCTCTTTATTTTTCAAAACCGCTGTCAATCTCCGCTGCAATTTCTCCGAAATCGGTGAGAAATTCTCTCTCTTTATTTCATCTTTCAGATCGATAATTTCCGCTGTCGGCAAAATTAATGAGTTGTATCGATTGGAGATATTATACAAATCATATATACCAGATTTGGCTTTGTAATATGTTTCAATTCTTGGTGTTGCCGAACCCAAGACCAATTGAATATTTAATTTTTCCGCCAACTTCTCCGCCAAACCGACCGCATCGTATCGCGGATTTTGCTCCTGTTTATAAGAATCCTCCTGCTCCTCGTCGATGATGATGAGACCGATGTTTTCACACGGCACCAAAAGTGCACTTCTCGGCCCAACGATTATTTTTTTCTCGCCGGGATAAAACGATTGGTAACAATGGAACTTTTCTGATTTCGACAATCCGGAATGCATCAATACAACATCCTGACCGAAGATCTCTTCAAAACGCTCAATATTTTGTGGTGTTAAAACAATTTCCGGCACCAAAAGAATAACTGATTTTCCAAGTTCGATGGTTTTTTTCGCCAGGTGCAAATAGATCTCGGTTTTTCCCGAGCCGGTAACCCCATAAACAAGCGCCGGTTTTTTCTGATCGGATGATAAACTTTTTGCCAATTTTTCAAAAATTTCTTTCTGATCGGTTGTCAGCTGATTTAATTTTTGTTTGATATTTGAAGTTTCGGATCCATCTGTTTCTTGTTTCTTGTTTCTTGGCCTATTGATGGAGGGTGGCAAAAACATTGAAATTGCCTCACCCAGACTGCATAAATAATACTCTGAAACCCATTTGGCAACATCGATATAACTCTCCGGAATTTTGAATTCCGGATTTAGTGAAATGATATTTTTCAATTTGTAACTTCTTGCTCCCTGTTCCATGCCCTGCTCTTCGACAACTCCTCGAACCGTTTTCCTACCGAATGGGATCGAAACAATCGATCCAACTTGAATTTGATCAGTGAGTTCTTCCGGCACAGCATAACTAAAAACCCCCTCTCCACCATGAGTCCTAATTTCGGCGATTATGTTTACTATCATGACCAAAGTATAGCAACCTTTTGATATAAATTTAAATTTTGAAATATATTATTCCTTCAACCAAAACCAAAAATGATTTTTTAATTTCTGCTCCAAATTGTGCGAGTTGGCATGGAATAAAACAGCCAAAAACGAATTCAAAGATTGGTAAAGCAACTTTTCACAGATTTGATCATTTTTAAATTCCTCAATTTTGACTTTCAATTTTTTAAATATCCGTTTTTTAGTTTTTGTTCGCACTATTCTGTAATGAGGCAAAACTACATATCCTAGAAAATCAATTCCTTGCTGAATTTTTCGGATTGAAATTTTATTTGGATGCAATTCAAGTTTTAATTCATTCTCGAGAAAGGATTGAATTTTTGGTAGTAAATTTGCGAGATGATTTCGATCATTTGATATGAGAACAAAATCATCGGTGTAACGGCAAAAACACTTTACCCGCAATTTATGCTTAATAAATTGATCAAATTCATTCATGTAGATGTTCGCGAATAATTGACTTGTCAAATTCCCGATCGGAATACCTTTACAGACAACAAAATCTTTTGGATTTTTGAATATCACTTCCCGACAATCAAAAAGTCCTAATTGGGATTGCGACTCAATTTTTGATGTAAAACTATTGATAATTTCTTGAAGTAACAACAGAACGTCCGAATCATCAATTTTTTGCTTGATTATTTCGAAAAGAATTCGATGATCAACCGAATCAAAAAACTTTTTAATATCACATTTCAAAACAAAACACTGTTCGGAAAAGTTACAGCTTTCTTTTCTGATAAAACTTTCCAGCCGACATATCGCGCGATGTGTGCCCTTATCGATTCTGCAAGAATACGAATCATAAATAAATGAACGGTCAAAAATCGGATAAAGCATGCGAACAATCGCGTGATGAACTATCCGGTCTCTAACTTTAGCTTTGTGAATTCGGCGAAGTTTTGGATCAGTAATATAAAATGCGGTATATTGGGAATGGTGGTATATTCCATTCTTCAATTCATGGTGCAAATCAAATAAGTTATCTTCTAGATTTCTCTCAAATAGCATAACATCACGTCTTTTTCGCTTACCACTTTTAAACTCGTGCCAGCTGGTAAATAAGTTTTCTAAATTAATTATTTCTTGATATAAATTTAGCTGGGCGGAATTTCGCTCAACAGAAAGGTTATTATGAGTCTCCAAAGTGAAATCCCTATTGTTCAAAAGGTTTATGATTTTTATCGTGAATTATATTTGGCTGTAGAAAAAATGCCCAAGAAAGATAAATACACACTTGGAGAAAAAACACAAAGGGCAACATTGGACTTATTCGAACTATTAATAGAAGCAGGATATCAAGAAAAATTCAAAAAGGGGGCAATTCTTGATCGATCAGCCGTCAAACTTGATTTGATCAAAATGCTGACTAGATTAACACAAGACCTAAAGGTCATACCGACCAGTAAATACCTGTCACTGGAAGAAAAACTTCAAGAAATAGGTCGTATGCTGGGTGGGTGGATTAAATCTTTGAAGTAGAAAAGGGAGACTTCCGCGGGAGCGCCCACAGATTCCAGTTCGCATTGGAGCGATTCCAGTTGTTGACGTTAAGCCCATTGTCGGCGTTCCAGTTGACGTTCAGCGAATTGCCGGAGTCACAGGTAAGTTGCCTTTTGCCATCTGTAAAACATCTGAATATTGAAGGTTGAATTTTCAAACAGCCCCTTGAATTTTATTTGCAAGCACCATGACATTAAGTGCCAAAGATCTCAACCAGCAAAAGACAAGAAGTCTCCTCTCTTTTCTTGAACTCTTCCGAGATTCTGAAATCATCGGAACTCTGTCTCAAAGAGATAGAGGAAACGGCGATGATAATTCATAAATCATCATTCTCTACCATTTCACAGGTATATTATCTCATTTCTGGGCATAAAAAAAGGGGCACCGGCCCCGACTCGCCTAACGGCGAGACACATAAGGACCAATGCCCGGTAAGACCCGAGCCCGCCAGAGGCGGGTTCAAGCACCAAGTGCCCGGAACTTCCGCGGGAGCGCCCACAGAAGCCAGCCCGCACCGGAGCGATACCAGCGGCTGACGCGAAGCCCATTGCCGGCGCTCCAGTAGACGCCCAGCGAATCGCCGGAGTCACAGGTGTTCTGGCAACGGATGTATCCGCCTATGTAGGGTAGGAAACCGATCTCAACCTTGGGCCGCAGGATGGCCATGTAGATGGCCTCCTCAGCGGTCGAGAATCCATCACCACCCTGCTCTGTCGCCCACCCCATCTGCTGGTCGTAGGGCAAAACGTAAGGGTGTTGCTCAGCGTTCGTCGGCTTGAAGATGCTCGCGTAGTCGAGCGCGAAAACGCCCGCTACCGTCGCAATCCTCTCGCCGTCGTAGTCGCCGTCCTTGCTGTTGCCCGTGTATAGCTTGACTCCTGCTCGCTCACAGGCTTTGAGCAACTGCTTACGAGCCGTCTCCTTGGGGAGGGAAGGAACGAAGCGGTCGTAGATCCCGACACCCTTCTCAGCAGCCTTAACGACGTCGCCCTGGTCAAACATCGGCAAGCCGAGCTCGGCCAGCGACTCACCAACAACGCGCTCGCGCACGATCCAGTCTTCGGGACTGATCGTAGCTAGGCTGATCTCGCCACGCAAAGCCGCTCCTACTGATGCTCTGCGGATGGGGTCGGAGACGGCCAGCTTGAACATTGAGGGTGAAACTCCCTCGCTGAACATTTTGAGGCCGAACTCGTGGCCGATTCCCATCCCTGGCCCGAAAGCACTCTTTGAACCCGTTCCGTTCATGGAACATGTTCTCCTGCGTTTTATATGGGTTACGCATTCCCATTTCTCCTCAACGATTGAGGATTCGCCCTTTGGGCTTAGCTGTTCACCTGTTAATTACAGCTGAACAATTAAACACAAGGGAATTTTTAATTCGGTGTAATTATAGCACAAAAGAAAAAATAAATCAAGGCCTTATTTGCAAAATAATGATTTTATGATATAGTAAACGTCTAATG
This sequence comes from uncultured Candidatus Berkelbacteria bacterium, assembly GCA_903851235.1. Classification (GTDB taxonomy): domain Bacteria; phylum Patescibacteriota; class UBA1384; order XYA2-FULL-43-10; family CAINNR01; genus CAINNR01. The sequence continues at coordinate 9,765 of CAINNR010000033.1, forward strand.
AGTGACAAATTACAACAACCAATGGTTGCAATCGTTGGCCGGCCAAATGTTGGCAAGTCAACTTTTTTTAATCGGCTCGTCGGCAATCGTCGAGCAATTGAATCGGAAGTTCCCGGCACAACAAGAGATCGAATCTATTCGAAAACCGACTGGTGCGGCAAGGAATTCACTTTAATAGATACCGCCGGGTTGTTAGATAAAACTAGCGAAAAAACCATTTCAGCATTGACAAAAGTCAGTATTGAAATCGCAATTGATCAGGCTGACATTATAATTTTCTTGGTTGATGTGACGGAAATCACTTCAGATGATCGAGAGATCGCCAAAGTTTTGCGCAAAAGCGGTAAAAAAATCTTTTTAGTCGCAAACAAAGCCGATAATAGCGAGCGAGAAATTCCCACGCAGGCAGTTTTTTCTCTCGGATTCGGTCAACCGGAGTTCATTTCGGCAATTTCCGGCCGTGGAGTTGGCAATTTTCTTGACAGGCTAACCAGCAATTTTTCGACCGAAAAAATTATTGCAGATTATGTCAAAACGATTGATGTCGCTCTGGTTGGTCGACCGAACGTCGGAAAATCAACACTTCTGAACTCTTTGGTCGGCGAAGAGAAAGCGATTGTTTCCGAAATTCCGGGAACGACCAGGGACACAACCGACGCCGAAGTTGATTTTAGTGGAAAAAAAATAAAATTCGTTGATACCGCCGGAATTCGTCGTCGGGGAAAAATTGAATCCGGAGTTGAAAAATTTTCAGTTATCCGAACAATGAATGCCTTGGATACTTCATCTGTTGCCGTAATTTTGATTGATGCCGAGGAAGGTTTGACTAATCAAGACGCCCATGTTATCGGCTACGCCAAAGATCGAGGAAAATCGATTATTATTGTCGTCAATAAATTCGATTTTTGGGATGAATTGCCGCAAGATCAAATAGAGACTAAAATGTCGATTTTGCTTGGAAAACTTCAGGCTGAACTGGCTTTTGTTCCGTTTGTTCCGGTAATTTTTCTCTCGGCAAAAACCGGCAAGAATCAAAAAAATCTGCTGAAACAAATCATCGAGGTTTATAACCAACGATTTGTTGAAATTGATAGCGATCAGTTGAAGGAAATAATATGCGATGCTAGCGCCAAAAATCCGCAACTGGCAAAAATTATTGACTTTTATCAGGAAAAAACCAATCCTGTAGTATTTAAATTGGTTTGTCGAAATAAAAACTTATTTCACTTCTCTCATTTGCGTTACTTGGAAAATGTTATCCGTGACAACTTTCCTTTTACCGGTACTCCAATTTTTATCGACTTTGTTGAAACAAAGAAAAAAACTCCTCGTTAAGCCGGAGTGTTTTTTCTTTATTTAATATTTATTTAGTAGCTCTGGTGACTCCAGAGTCTTAGTTTACTCAACGGCGTTACCGTTAGCCAAACTTTGCCGATAATATTCGCTCGCGGCAGAATCCCCCACTCGCGCGAATCAGAGGAGTGATCACGGTTATCACCGAGGACAAATAATTCATTATCTCCTAATGTTATTTTCATAACTTGATCCGCTGAAGTTGCGTTAAAATAATTGGTTTTCACTGACGGGTCAAGATAATTCTCGGCTAACAATTTTGGCTCAGCGTTTTCCGAGCCGGAGATGTAGACTTTCCCATTTTTGATGGTGACAATTTCACCCGGCAAGCCGATGACTCGTTTGATATATATTACTGAAGGATTTTTCGGATAGCGAAAGATTACAATATCTCCGCGTCTCGGCTGGGAAAAATCGTAGGAGATTTTTTCCGCTATTAGATATTCATTGTTAACAAAAGTCGGCAGCATTGAATCGCCATCAACAACGAACGGCTGAATAACAAAATATCTGATCGCAAAAGCAATCAGCATTACAACGACAAAAGTCTTGGCTAGATCAAAAAGGAAGGAAAAAAAACTGGTTGTACGATTCTCCCCACCCGGATTGATTTTTGAAAGCGACTCATTGTGCGGCTCTTCTGTTTGTGTTTTGTCCAAATCTTCCATTTGTTATTTTTATTTTCTCTCTACTTAAGTTTATCCTGATTGACAAATCAAGTCAAGATATTCTAAACTAAAATTGATGATAATAATTTTTAGCTAATAATTCCTTCGCGTAATCAAAGATTTTAGCTAAAAGATTGGAAACTATGAGGATAGTTCTTTTTTCAGTTTTTGGGTTCAATGTCTATAGCCATGGTGTTTTTTTAGTTCTTGGAATGGCTGTGGCGGCATATCTGCTCTTCCGCCTGGCAGAAAAAGAAAAACTCAACACTGATCGTTTTCTTTTTAATATCATTTCATCAATAATTATCGGAATTGTCACTTCTAGAGTGCTTTTTTACTTCCTGAATCTAAAATATTACACAAACTTCTATCAGATAGTTCAAATCTGGCAGGGTGGCATGGTTTCCTTTGGCGGTTTCATTTTTGGCGCTGCAACTTTCATCCTGCTTTTGCACCGGCAAAAAGAAAAAGTTTCTGCTTGGTTAAATTTGGCCGGCATCGCTTTTCCGCTCGGCTTGGCAATTGGTAGAATCGGTTGCGTCTTAAACGGCGAAGTCGGTATGCGATATTTTGGTACATTTGCTTACATGAACCGCTTTCCGGTTACCGCCTTTGAAATTTATCTCTGTTTGGCAATATTTATTATTAACTTTTCACTTTATTTATACGCAAAAAAATACCTCGTCGATTACTTTTTATTTTTTAATTTCGTTTCACTTTATTCATTCTTTCGGATATTTATCGATGCCTATCGAGTTGATACAACCTTGGCGATCGGTATAAACTTAAGCCAACTGACATCGTTTATTATTTTTGTTTTATCTTTTTTCACTTTTGGTATTTACTATATGAAAAGAAAGGCCGGTGACAAATGAAAACGGATGAAAAATTTATCGCGAAGCAGAAAAAGTTGCTTTTAGCGGAAAAAGCCAAGTTGGAGAAAAAAAATATCGAGCTGGAAAAATATCCTGATTACGGCCGCGGTGACGACGACAGCGCCAGAGAGTACGAAGATTTTGAAACCAATCTGAGTATCGAAGCTCAATTAAAGATGCTGTTAAAAAAAGTCAATTCTGCCTTAAAATCAATCGAAAAAGGCACCTATGGCCAATGTTCTGTTTGCAAAAAGGAAATTGAGTCCGGGAGATTGAAACTGATACCATATGCTGATATCTGTGTCAGCTGCAAGAAGAACGGCAAAAAATGAAATTGGAAAAATACCTCTGGCCGATACTTTTTACCTTTCTCGTTCTATTGGTTTTGCAATTTATTCCGGTATTGATCAACCCGGAGTTATTAACTTTTAACGATCGTTTTATTCTCGGCTATTTTGTCGGCGCTAACAATTGGGCGATGATTGTTTTAGTCGCTTTTTCCTATTTTCCGATTTTGATGCTGGATAGGTCAAATGATAAAATCGTCCGCTTCTCCAGCACAATACTTTTGGCTTCAATTTTGTCGAATTTATTGGACCGAGTCTTCCGCGGCGGTGCCACCGATTATATTACCATTGGCCACTGGCCAACATTCAACGTAGCTGATGTTTTAATAATTGTTTCGATTGTGCTGTTGGCAATCAATTTTTTGTCCTCAAATAAAAAACCGCGGGCTAATTGACCCGCGGCAGTGCAAACTTAGATCTTCAATTGATAATTACGTGGAATTATTATCATTCTCTCTCCACCGCTTCCATTATCTGTATAGAGCCCATCGATTGAGCCAAAAGTCTGAGATACTCCGTTGACGCTTCTCCCAAGAGCTTCTGCAATTTGCCGTACAGTTGCGCGACCGCCCAATCTAACCAAAGCCTCGTAAGCTTGCTTTTTGTTGGTCCTGCTCGATGCCATAACAGCTTCCTCCAGTGTCGGTATATACTTCCTGTGTTATCTTTAGTTTATCAAAAGTTTGATAATAATCAACTACGAGAAGAGGACAAAAAAATGAGGCCGGTGTAATCCGAACCTCTAGTGCTGATGATAAAAGAATTATTGGGAATTTTGTGGCTTGGTTTCGGACGGTTTTGCCTCAGCTTCCATGCATGCAGCGAGTTGAAACCAAAACTTTCCTGTTTCGTGTCCTACCATCGCTCTCTCAACATCATCTCTCCGTCGTTTATTCGCTTCTTCTTTAATTGTGAATTCAATTTGCTGCTTCAAATTGGATACTGGACCAGTAACAAACAGCCAGTGGCCAAACCCTGCCAACAAATCCTCCTCCAAGTCGTCAATCCAACTGGTATAATTGACGCTGTCAACAAATGTTGGAGTTCTTACGATCACAAATAGGAGTGTACAATCCACTTCATCTGATTCCACAAACCGCAAACCATCCGGCATGGTTGATTTTATTCTTTCCACTAAACCACGGAAAACTCCTGGGTCAGCCAACGTTTGAAAATCCCTGTTTTCACCCGGCTGTCTAACAAACAGGCGAATTTCGATCATCTGGATACCTCCCATCGGATGTTCCACACTTCAAAAAAAGGATATATCAAAAAATCAATTGCGTCAATAAAAAACCGCCCAACAAGTCGCTGAGCGGATGTATCACTTTTTCGCAAGCATTTTTTCTGCTGCCATGCGCAGCTCTTCCGACATCGAACTTACCCCGACAAACCTGCAAGTGGCAAAGAATATATCACGTGGATCACCGGGGTATTCAATTTCCAAAACATTATAGATAAACGGCTCTTCTTTAGTCCCAATCAACAGGTACTCGCCCTCTTTTGGCTTCGGATCGCTCCAGCCCGTTAACTTCAAGACCTGGGGGTCTTCAGTTGAAACTCTGTAAGAACAGTTGTGACCCCAGCACAGAGTCGAAGTACGAAAATCGATGATAACAATGGGGCTTGCCGGCGTAGACATCTGTTATCCTTCCGTGCCAGCGGGAATTGCAACCGACAAATTAGCATAGCATATTGATGATTGTCTGTCAACAAAAAAAGGGCTCTATACTAAATAGTGTGGTAGTTTCAGCTTCATTTTGAGCTGAAAACAAAAATAGGTAGACTGAATGTAGGAAATATCACTTAACTACAAGGAGTCTACCTATGCAAAATTGTTTCATTAATTTATTCAAACTTC
>CAINNR010000034.1 GCA_903851235.1 uncultured Candidatus Berkelbacteria bacterium
TAAATATAAATATTTTTCTCTTAAGGAGGGATAAATGAGCGGATTTTTTGGTGTAGGACCAGCTACGAACACAAATGATGATATGACAATGTCTCCGCCGCAAAAAGCGGCTGGTGCTGTCGCTTCTCCAACTATTCCGCCCCCGACAGGAACTCCGTCGGGGCAGGCTGCCACAACACCTGCCACCACTCCGCTAGCAACTCCGGTAGATAAACCGGCTGATACTTTAGTCGTCCCGCCGTCCACCACTTCTGTCCCAACACCGACACCTGCTTTTGAACATTCCAAACCATGGGGCGGTGATTCAGCCGCCAGCCAAGCCGAAAATAGCGTCAGCGAGGGTGACCTCACATTCGGCCAAAAGCCAAACCATGATTCTGTTGACGATATTTTCAGCGATACGCCGGCTTCAGCCGACAAAGACGATGACGACGCTCTGCCACTGGATCCGGAGACAAACAGCAACGAGATTAAAGAATCAGACAAATCGGACGAAACTCCGACCATCAAAGAAACGGATCTGAATCTTGGCTCTTCATCCTCCGACTCGATTTCCGATATTGAAGCCAAACTGAAAGACAAGAAATCGAAATTGGACGATGATATCAAAAAAGCCCAAACCGAATTGGACAAAATTGATGAAGCCATGAAGAAAGTCGCCGAACTGAAAGAACAGGAGTCCAAGGTTCTCTCAACCCTCAAAGAATTGATTTAACCAATATTCCAAAAAAGTCCCACGCACATTCCGGGGGCTTTTTTAATTGACCGTAATTTTATCTTTCAATTTCCCAAAAGTCACATCACCAATCCCTTTGACATTTTTGATCTCTTCAATCGTTTTGAAGCCGCCGTGTTGATTGCGGTAATCAATAATTCTCTGGGCATAAACCGTGCCAATACCGGGCAAAGCATCAAGTTCGGTAGCGCTAGCTGTATTAATATTGATCGGATATTGTGCAGCCGTTATGGCAGTGCTGGCGGACGCCTTTGGCGCTGCAGCTGCTGTCGATTGGCTTTTGTCTGTTGTTGTCTTCGCCGTCGTTTTCGTCGTCGAGCTAGTGACGGTTGAATTTTTGGTAGTTCCACTCGAGGCCTCGAGAATAACGCCGGTAGAATCATTGACGATAACACCGGTCGCACCAGTAGTATTTTGCGCCGCTGCCAACTGGTCTTCCAATTCCCTAATTCTTAATTCGTCATTCGAAATTCGCGCGTCCTTGCGCGGCTGCCACCAATTGGCGCGGTAAAGGAGAACGCCGCCACCGGCACAAATCAAAACCAACAGAACCGTTCCGATTAGAACTCGATACCGCTCGACAAAGCCATAAATTTTATCCTCAACACTCACTTTTTTCATTTGTTTGAAGAAATAAAAAATCAAACAGTTTTTAAAGGATTGATGTCTGGAAAATTTGTTTCTAAAAACTTGTAAATATCGCCGTAATTATCGATCAAAAACTTTGGATTTGTTATGTAAATTCTAATCGCCTCCGAGAACTCTTCATCGTATTTGACTTTGTCTCCCGCAATGCCGCTGCTATAACGGCTTGAATAATTCGTTAGATGTCCTGATTTATTAATTAACGCCTGCCATTGAATTTCTTTTTGAGAATCAAGTAAATAGAAATAAATATGATGGCCGATATCATGGAAAAGTGTGCCCAATTTATATAATCGCGTTTTTTCCGCTTCGTCGAATCCATTTAAATAAGGAAACTTGTTTTTATCATCGAGATCTTCATCAATAATTTTCAAGAGTCGAATCGGCGTCGGGAAGAAATTATAACCAGATTTTGGATCGTTCCAATTTTGATCGCTAAATGCTCGATACTTATAATCAGCAATATTTATATCAGGAGCGATCTCACGACTCATCTGTTTTAATTTTAGATAATCTTCTGTTTTGAGAAAAAATTCTTCTTGCCCAAGTTGAACATTGACAGTATCGGACAACAAACTAACTTCGGATATAGCACACTTTTTCAACAGATCCTTGCCAAAAACCTCGGTCGTTACATCCTTAATATTGGTATAATCTTTGTCTATATAATCATTCCCATCCGTAAAGCCGATGAACTCTGTTTGGGAGTCGCCTTGAAGATATTCGGAATACCCGTTGTTTATTCTTAGAGCCCGGACCAAATACCAAATCTTCTGCTCGTCAATGCCGCCATCAATAAACTCATCGAAACTATGGACTGGTCCAGCCCAGCCACGTCGTGCCGCTTGCTCGGTATTAATGTTAAACTTATAACCTCTACATAAATCTAGCAAGGGTTTATCTTCATCGTACATTTTCCCTCGGCTGTAATCATTCAAAAAGTTTTGAACCCAGATAACAAACTTATGGAAATTCGATTCTGGATTCTGTAGTTCTTCCTCAAATTCGTGAAGCGCCTGTTCGCGGCGGTTTTGCAATTTAATATCACTCTCAGTTGTAATACTCTGGGCAGGCAAGTTTTCGTAAGCCCAATCAGCCAGCAATTTGATCTGGGCCGCTGGTTGGCTTATTTCTGTTCCAGAATCTAAATCACCAAGATTTTTGGTCTCAACTCCGTCCATTAGCAAACCTTTCTTAGGCATTTATTGTACATATAATATCCCAATTTCGAACAAGCTACAAATTTTACTCAAGATGTTTGCCGCTGCGGAATTCGGCAATCTTGTTTTTCAGTGCCGGATATTTATCAATCTCCGGCATAATATTGTGGGCGGCCTGACTCGCCTCGGCCAATAAAACGTGGTCGGAAATCGAAGCCATTTTTAATTCTAGCAGTCCGGATTGTTCCGTACCAAATACCGCACCGGGCCCGCGCGTTTCCAGATCTATTTCAGCCAGTTTGAAACCGTCCGAAATCTCTTCCAGCGCGTGCAATCTTTTGAGTGAAGTTGGGCTCTGTGAGTCGGAGAAAAGAAAACAAAATGACTGATGCTCGGCCCGGCCAACCCGGCCACGGAACTGATGGATCTGGGCCAAGCCGAAACGTTCGGCGTTTTCGATCACCATGACTGAAGCGTTGGGCACGTCAACACCAACCTCGACCACCGATGTACTGACTAAGATCTGCGCTTTGTTGGCGGAAAAACCGGCCATAATCTCGTCTTTCTCCTTCGCCTTCATTCTTCCATGCAACATCGCAATCTTAAATTCCGGAAAAATCTTTTTTAATTTTTCAATCTCTGTTGTGACCGCCCGGCGTTCCTCCTCCCATAATTCATAATTCTTTATTCCAGATTCTTTACCCTCTATCAGAGGGCAAATTATGAACGCCTGCCTCCCCGCCTTGATTTGCAAGCGAATAAAATCGTACGCCTTCTGACGGTTCGCGGCTTCAACAAATCTGGTTTTGATTTCTTTTCTATCAGCCGGTTTCTCGTTAATTACCGAGATATCCAGCTCACCAAATAAGGCCAGATGCAAAGTCCGCGGAATCGGCGTCGCCGTCATACTCAAAAAGTGGGGCACCACTTTTTGTGATTTTTCATTTTTCATTTCACATTTTTCATTAATTTGA
>CAINNR010000035.1 GCA_903851235.1 uncultured Candidatus Berkelbacteria bacterium
AACACCACAAATTCACTGGATGGAAGTTTCAGTTATCTGAAACAAAAAGTCAGCATCCACCGAGGGTCAACCAGAGAGAACACAAACAAACTAATTGAGTATTTATTGAATAATTAGCAACAAGAATTTGATATTAAGCCGGATATGTCACTGATCTATCGTTTTATATTATTCTTCGGCTCCCTGAGTGCCATCTATTCAATGGTCATCTTTTTTATTATGCTCTATGGATTCCACGCCGGAGAACGTTTGTTCCAAACCGCCTGGTTTGTTGAAATGCTCTTAACAGAAATGGTTATAGTCATTTCGATCCGAACAATGAGGTCGCCATTTTACAAAAGCAAGCCAGGTTTATGGCTGGCAATCGGCTGTCTAGCAATAACTGCCATTGGCCTCTGGCTTCCTTTCTCTCCACTTGCCAACTCAATCGGTTTCGTAATACCTCCCGCCTCTTTCTTCCTGGTTCTTTTGGGGTTACTTATTTCATATATCTTTATCATCGAATATACAAAGAGGATATTTTCCAGGCATTTTAGCTTATAGGTGATAGCTAATTTTATTAAGGAGGAAAAATGCATTGGAAAAAATTGATTCTGCCGCCGATTGCAATTTATGCCGTAATTTTCCTTTTTGTCACAGTGTTGATCGGCGCTCACATCTCGACCGAAGTAATCTGGGTGACAATTGTTAATTTTGTCATCATGATTATCGGTTTGTATTTGGCAATCTCTTACGCTAAACCGAAAAATCTGAAAGAGGGTTTGATTTACGGTTTAATTTGGCTGGCAGTATTCTTTTTGTTGGATATTATATTGACTGTTCCTTTCACCGGTTGGAACTATTTCTTCGGTTGGAAAACTTGGGTCGCTTACGGATTAACATTATTAATGCCAACGCTTTGGCCGAAAAAATAAGATGATTCGATTTGGAAAATTCAGCAAAAATCAAATTGCTCCGTGCGGAATCAATTGCGGCGCTTGTAGGGCCCACTTACGAGAGAAAAATCCTTGCGCCGGATGTAATAATGACCCGGCAATTAATCATTGCCAGAATTGCAAAATCCGACTCTGTAACAAACGACGTGGAAGTTTTTGCGATTGTGATGAGTTCCCCTGCCAGCGACTAAAGCAGTTGGATAATCGTTATAGACAAAAATATGGCATGAGCGAGATTGAAAACCTAATATTTATCAAAGATAACGGAATTGAAAAGTTTTTGCAGCAGGAAAGCGCAAAACGAATTTCCGATAGAGGAATTCTTTGCATTCACGACGGAAAGATTTATTAACAAGAACTAATGAAACTTTTATACAAAGTGATGATTATTGCCGCCATCGCAATTATTGGACTGGTAATTTGGCAATTTTTCTATTTGAAAAAAGCTCATTCGACATTCGAAAATTATTACGCATTCCGCGGCTGCAAACAGCTGATTGAAAAAACCGATAATTTTGGCAGATGCAAATTGCGAGGTGACAAAGTTATAAAAATCGTCAAATATCAAAACAAATGGTTTCTAGACGGCGATCTGCCGAGTGGATTTCTTTCATGGTAAATATCAATTTAATATGCCGAAAAAAATCAAAAGAATTCTTCTTTTTTCTTGGGATCATCACCATCAACGCAATTTCTATTGCTTTGGCAGTTCATTTTTATCCAGAAAAATTCAAATTGGATTATCCCCTTAGCTACGCCAGCATGACGCAATCATTTGCACTTGGTTTGCCGAATCGAAGATCGGAAATAATTTATGCCGTCGGGATGTTTTTGAGCGGATTAATAATGGCAGGCTTTACGATTTATCGCACCAAAAATAACGAAAGCGGTTTAAACGGAGTTCTGCTGCCGGCAGTTTGCGCCTTCGGTTTTTTTGTCGCCGCTTTTTCGCCCAACGATATTAAACACACGACTCATGTTCTCGGTTCGGCGCTTTTTGTCGCCACATTTTGGATAATGGCAACCAGCTATCTTTTTTCCCTCCGAAAATCCTGGCCAAATTGGAAGTATTGGATGTTACAAGCGATTCTCCAGATTCCGATTTTCGCTTATGCGATCGCCTATTTTCTAGATTTAGGTTTGGTTCCAAACTATTTACAAAAACCGGCATTTTTAGTCTTGTTGCTGGTTTTACTTTATTGCGCTCCAGACGAGTAACAAGTCACCTGACAAATTATTGCGATCAAATTGTTTAGTAATTTACTCCGCTGAAATCGCAAATTGGGCGTTGTAGAGCGAAGCGTAAAAACCTTTTTTCGATAATAGTTCTTTGTGTGTTCCCTGCTCGACGATGTTGCCGTCGCGCATAACTAAAATCAAATCGGCTTCTCGGATGGTGGAAAGTCGGTGAGCGATAACAAAACTGGTTTTACCACGCATCAGATTCTCCATCGCTTTTTGAATTAGAAGTTCAGTTCTGGTGTCAACTGATGAAGTCGCTTCATCCAAAATCAACATCGGAGTTTTCGCTAACATCGCCCGAGCAATCGTCAGTAGCTGCTTCTCACCCTGTGAAATATTGTCGGCCTCTTCATTGAGTTTAAGATGATAGCCTTGCGGTAGAGAGCGGATGAAATGATCGGCGTGCGCCGCTTTGGCGGCGGCGGTGACTTCGGCGTCAGAGGCTTTCGGGTTGGCATAAGCAATGTTATCGCGAATCGTGCCGTTGAAAAGCCAGGTGTCCTGCAAAACCATGCCGAAAAGTTTTCGAACATCGGCTCGTTTCATCTTTTTTGTCTCAATGCCATCAATTTTGATCGATCCTTTGTTGATTTCGTAAAAACGCATCAGCAAATTAACCATTGTGGTTTTCCCGGCACCGGTCGGTCCGACAATGGCGACTTTTTGCCCCGGCAAGATGCTGGCGGAAAAATTATGGATAATCTCCTTCTCCGGGTTATAACCGAAAACCACTTTGTCAAATTCGACACCGCCTTCAACTTTTTCCAGCACAATAGCGTCGGCGGCGTCGGCGGATTCCTCACCTTCAGCCAAAAATTCAAACACTCGCTCAGCGGCGGCGGCGGTTGATTGCATCACATTGGCAATGTTGGCGGTTTGAACTACCGGTTGGTTGAATTGGTTGACATACTGGATAAAGGCCTGAATATCACCGATTTGGATCCGACCTTTAATCGCCAACCAACCGCCGACGACCGAGACACCAACAAAACTTAGATTGCCGATAAAAGTCATCAGCGGCATCATCAAACCAGAGAGAAATTGTGATCTCCAAGCCGAGCCGTAAAGTTTTCTGTTAATCGATTTGAATTTGGAAACCGATCGCTCTTCGCCGTTAAAGACTCGCATCACATTGTGGCCGGCATACATCTCCTCGATGTGACCGTTGATCAGCCCTAGTTGATCCTGTTGTTCCTTAAAATAGTGCTGGGATTTTTTGATGATTGTGCCGATGATAATAAAGCTCAGTGGAATCAGAATGACCGAAACCAACGTCATCTGCCAGCTGATTGTCAACATCATGATTAGAATACCGATGATCAACGTAATCGAGGTGACAATTTGAGTCAAACTTTGATTTAATGTTTGGCTGACGGTGTCGACATCGTTGGTGACTCGAGATAAAACCTCACCAAAAGTTCGGCGATCAAAATATCGCAGTGGCAAGCGATTGATTTTTTCCGAAATGTCTCGGCGCAAACGGTAGGTAATTTTCTGCGAAACATTGGTCATTATCCAACCTTGAAGATAGGAAAAAATCGCCGATAGCAAGTAGAGAATCAAAAGCTCTTCGGCAAAAGTTCGAAGTTTGCCAAAATTTATTGTCGGTCGGACGGAAATGTCGAGATTTTTAATTGCTGCAATTTTATCGGCCGGAATTTTCGCCGTCATCGATGGCGGTAACTTTGCAATCAGTTGACTAAGAGTCGTACCGGCGGGAATTTTTACATTTTTCGGTATATTGGCGTTGACTGAATCAAAAGCTTTAATCTTGATGTAATCGGAGACGACTTGATTAGTCATGTTACCGAGAATTTTCGGACTCATAATAGCAAAAATCGTCGAGGCGATGGCGAAAACGAAAACCAAAATTATCGACAGCCAAAACGGCCGCATATAGCTGACGAGTTTTTTCATTGTCGCCCAAAAATTCTTCGGTTTTTCAACAAAACCCATTCCGGCACGACCCGGTCCACCGCCAGGTCCGGCCGGCATCAACCTTGGTGGACGTGGCGCGGCTACAGTTGCAGTTGATTGTAATTTTGGATTTTTTTCGCTCATATCGCACCTCTTACAATTTTTTCGGCGCTCTTTTCAATTTTCGCTTTTTCGGTATCAACATCAATCTGATATTTTGCCAGTTCACCCTCCGAAAGTTGCGATAAAGCGATCTCACGATAAACATCGCAATTTTTCATCAATTCGGCGTGGGTTCCGATGCCGGCAATATTACCGTCATCCAAAACGATAATTTTTTCCGCCGAAAGTATTGTTGATATTCGTTGAGCGACGATAAGAACCGTTTTGTTTTTGGTTTCCGATTTCAAAGCGGCTCGCAATGCGGCGTCAGTTTTAAAGTCAAGCGACGAAAAGCTGTCATCAAAAATGTAAATTTCCGGTTTCCGCGCCAAAGCCCGAGCGATAGAGAGTCGCTGCTTTTGACCGCCGGAAACATTGGCGCCACCTTGAGCGATTTCGTGATCGAATTTTCCCGACAGGTTTTTAATAAATTCATCGGATTGCGAAATTTTGGCAACTTTTTCAACTTCGGATTTCGGCGCATCCGGCGCACCATACTTGATATTGGAATCAACCGTTCCCGAAAACAGAACCAGGCGTTGCGGCACATAACCGATTTTTGAATACAAATCCTCGAGTTTCATTTGCCGAACATCAACGCCGTCAATTAAAACTTCGCCGGAGGTGACGTCATAAAAACGGGGAATCAAGTTAATTAGAGTTGACTTGCCGGAGCCGGTTGAACCGATAAAAGCCGTGGTTTCGCCGGAGTTGGCGGTGAAATTGATATTGCAAAGCACCGGCGTATCGGCAGTCGGGTATTGGAATGAAACATTTTTGAATTCGACAACGCCACCTTTTTTATCTTTAACATTCTCGGCCTTTTTCGGATCGTGGATCAGCGGCTCTGTTTCGATCACCTCGGAAACACGGTTCGCGGAGACCGAAGCTCGCGGCACCATAATGAAAATGATTGAAATCATCAAAAACGACATAATAACTTGCATCGCGTACTGCATGAAAGCGATCATGTTGCCGACTTCCAACGTTCCCTGACCGATCAATTTGGCGCCGACCCAAACGATTGTGACCGCCGTCAGGTTAAAAATCACCATCATCACTGGTTGCATTATCACCATCAGCCGGTTGACAAAAAGATTAGCCGCCGTCAGATCAACGTTGGCCCGCTCAAATTTTTTCTCCTCCAATTTTTCATTGTTAAAAGCCCGAATAACCCGCAGACCGGTGAGATTCTCTCTGGTAACCAAATTCAATTTATCAACCAATTTTTGTAAGATTTTGAATTTCGGCAGGGCGATTGAAAATAGTGTGATGATGATGCCAAGCAAAACCACTACCGCCAAGGCGATAATCCAAGAAAGCGATGGCGCCAGGGAGTAAGCTTTGTAGACCGCCCAGACCGCTGTAATCGGCGCCATTAAAACCAGACGCATCAGAAGAACTAAAACCGTCTGAATTTGCTGAATGTCGTTTGTCGAACGAGTGATGAGTGATGCGGTGGAAAATTTATTGAATTCAACCAAGGAAAAACTTTCGACACGCGAGAAGATCTTATTTCTAATGTCACGAGAAAATCTCGAGCCGACTTGAGCCGCCAAATAACCGACAACAACGGTACAGGCCGCGCTGCCAAGAGCAATAAAAAGCATAATTAAACCATTGTGAAAAACCAGCGAATTATTGTTGTTGACAATCCCATCGTTGATAATTTTCGCCATATAGTCCGGCAGCTGCAAATTCAGCGCCACCATCCCAAAAACAAAAACCACTAGTGCGACAAGCATCAGCCAATACGGTTTCAAATATTTGAAAAGTTTAAGCATTCTTCTTATTATCTCCTAAAAACTTCGGAAAGTCAGCAATTTTCTTTACCAGTCTGATTAAATCACGAGTATCTTTTTCACCCAAAAAGTCTGTTAGAAACCCAAGCTTATCAATAAACTCTTTTTCAAGTTTTTCGACCTGTTTTTTGCCTTTGGCCGACAACGAAATATATACAATTCTTCGGTCGGTTTCATCAGTAACTCTTTTTATTAAATTTTCAGCTTCCAGAGCATTAATTTTATGAGTCACCGCCGGCAAAGTAATCCCCAGTTTATTTGCCACTTCGGAAGTTGTTACCGGCTGACCATTGTTTAATTGGGAAACCATAAAAAGCATCATTCTGTCGGAACCCTTTAGGTTCTCATGATCATGATGATGATGATGATCGGACAAACCAGAGCGGCGTATCTGACTAATAACGTTTTGCAGTTCCAAAGCTAACTCTTTTTTTGATGGCATATACTTTATCTCCTAAATGGTTTACAAAGTAAAGTATATTATATCGCACAAAATTTGTCAATAGTTTTATAAATTATTGGGCACCAAGTGATTTCAACAGCGCCAGCGGATCTTGCCAATTTGATAATGTCGACTGATCCGAAACGTAACCACTAACGACAATCGATGTGCCTTTATGCAAACCGAAGTGCAAATGTTTTCGAACATCGCCGTTTGATGTTGAGCAAGCGGCGCCCAAACTCGCCAGCGTCTCGCCGACGGTCACCGCTTCCCCGGTTTTAACCTTGACAGTCGCCAAATCAATATGCCCATAATATGCGGTGTAATCGTTGCTGGCTAAAGTATATTGAACGACAATTAAACCGCCATAACCGGAAACGGCTCCGATTTGCCTGACAGTTCCGCTGGCGATGGCAAAAACCGGAACATTTTGATTTGCCTCAGCGGCAGTCGTTTCCAAATCAATTGCCGTGTGATAACCGGCATAATAAGTCGCATTCGGACAAACCAAACGATCAGGATTCGACGATCCACCGGCCGAATAATATGTGCCGAAAAAGTCTGTTGTTGCCCGCGAAGAAAAATTACTGATCGGGAAAACCAAAGTCGGAGTCGGTTGAGCAACTGATGTTGGCGTCGGAGTCGCCGGAACACTTGGTGTTTGAGCTGAAGTTGCTGGTGAAGAATTTGAGGTTTGTGAAACTGGAGTTTGATGATTTTTATAATGCCGCCAAATAAAAAATCCACTGGTGACTAATGCGATGATAAAAGCCGCGGTGATAATAATCCAAAGATACTTTTTCATACTAATATTGTATCAAAGATTAAAGTTTTTTACCCTGAAATTGACAGAATATATTGAATTGTATTAAAATTTGAAGTAGTCGAAATCCCGCTCGGAGGTGCACTGATGAAAAAGCTGGCTAAGTTATTGATCAGGTTGGCTTTGCAACTTGACCCAACTTTGCCCCAGATAACTCATAGCTCACATAGTTATCGTCGCTGGGTTATCAGTCTTGACGAGCTTTTCGCCGATGACAGAGTTGCCAAACGCAACAAACTGCGAGCTGGGATGCTAAAGCCATTGGTATCAACTGACACGAATCAACATCCGGAATAACATATAACCCAAAACGCACCTTGCGGTGCGTCTTTTTTTAATAGATATCTTTTAGATTTTAGATATTATCTTTTATTTATTTTAGATAGTTGTGCAAATTTTCCGAAGATTCAGATTTTTTCAATTTCTGCAAAGACTTGGCCTCAATTTGACGAATTCGTTCACGAGTAACGCCAAACTCTTTGCCGACTTCTTCCAATGTGTGAGTTCGGCCGGTCTCCAAGCCGAATCGCATCTTTAAAACTTTCTGTTCGCGTGGTGACAAGACTTCGAGAAAATGGTTAACATCACCCTTTAAAAGTTGATAAATTGCATTTTCCTCCGGCGATAAATTTTTATCATCTTCGATGAAGTCGCCAAGTTTTGAATCTGATTCCTCACCAACCGGCGATTCGAGCGAAACGGTTTCCTGAGAGATTTTTATGATGTGCTCAACTTTATCAACTTCGATTCCCATTTCATGGGCAATCTCCTCCGGCAGAGGTTCGCGACCAAGATCCTGAACTAGCTGTCGCTGAACACGAATAAGTTTGTTGATGGTTTCAATCATATGAACCGGAATTCGGATGGTACGCGCCTGATCGGCGATGGCCCGAGTAATCGCTTGACGAATCCACCAAGTCGCATAAGTCGAAAATTTGTAGCCTTTTTTGTAATCGAACTTTTCCACCGCTCGCATTAAACCGGTGTTACCTTCTTGAATGGCGTCCAAAAGTGATAATCCCCGACCGATATATTTTTTGGCGATGGAAACCACCAACCGAAGATTGGCTTCCGCCAGCCGACGCTTAGCCAACTGGTCACCTTTTTCGATTCTTTTCGCCAAGCGAATTTCTTCCTCGGTCGACAGAAGTGAAATCCGGCCAATTTCTCGCAAATACATTCGAACCGAATCGTCGGAAATTGATTCGAGCCCTTCCATAATATCATCACCGCCACGATGCTTGTCGATAATATTATTCAAAATCGAAACTTCCTGGTCTTCCTGAATTTCAATTCCATGCTCAATTAGATAATCAAAAACTTCATCGAGTGTATTAACGTCGTCCTCAGCGTTGGGAAAAACCTGCAAAAGTTCGTTAATCATGACAAAACCGTGAGCTTTACCCTTTTCGAGCAGCTTATTAATATCCGTTGAAAACGGCAACGGTTCCTCTTTTATATATTTGACAACTTTCTTCGCCACATGACTCCTTTGGAGTAAATTTCAAGACACAAGATACAAATATATTTGTAATTTGATAATTTGAAATTAGTTTGTTTCTTGTTTCTTGGTTATTTGTCTTTATCTATAATAGCAGATTGTAGCTCGCACATCAACTGTTTGATCTCTTCCCGATCGCCGGCGGCTTCGGCGGCAGCGATTCGCTCGGCAAAATCGGTTTTTGCCCGTTCCTTTTTTTTCTCAAAATAACTGCTGATCAGCGAATCAAACTCTTTGTCGACAATCCCCTCAGTTTCCAAGTCCAGCTCTGAGGAAACTTGTAATGAGTATAAATCCAGTTTTGATTTTACTTCCAGCGGAAGTTTTTCCAGATCGGAATTTTTTTTGATTGCCAAAAATAACTCTTTAACCACAGGGTCGACAAAATTTAATTCAAAAAAGTTTTTTGGTATTTTGTCCGCCAACTTTTTCTCCAGCCAAATAAGTCCGGCGACCCGCTGTTCATAATTTAGACCGGCTTTCTTCTCTGCCAACTCCTCTCTCTCTTCAGATCCCTTGGTTTTGTTCAACTGTCCAGCAATTGCCGATTCCGATAAGGCCAATTTTTTCGCTAAATACTTTGTATAATACTCTTTTTCAATCTCATTTGAGATGATTTTTATCACCGGCAAAATTTCTTTTGAAATTGTTTTTTTCGCCGAAACATCGGCCGAACCGAACTCCAAAATCAACGAGTCGATCCAATACTCAAGCGCCGGTTTGGCTGACTTGATCGCATTTTCAAAATTTTTCCGATCTGATTTTATCGCTTCGTCCGGATCCTTAAATCCCGGCAGTGATAAAACTTTGGCATTGATATCATTTTCCAGCGCCATAATTGTCGCACGTTTGAGCGCGGTTTTGCCAGCGGTGTCCGAATCGAAAGAGAAGATGATGTTCAGACTGTACCTGGCAAGTATTTTTAATTGGTCAGCAGTCAACGCAGTGCCAGAAACGGCAACGACATTTTTAAATCCGGCTTGATGGGCCGCCAACGCGTCCATTTGACCCTCAACCAAAAGCGCCGAGTTTTGCGCCCGAATATCGATTCTGGCCCTATCCAAAGCATAAATTGTTTTGCCCTTGATATAAATCGGCGATTCAGCCGAGTTGACGTACTTCGCCGCCTTCGGGTCATCCTTCAAAACTCGACCGGTGAATGCGACAATTTGACCGGAAATGTTAGAAATCGGAAACATTATTCGTCCGCGAAAACGATCCCAATATTTGCCCTTTTCACCCAAAACTAACAGGCCGGCTTTGAACAGCTCTTTCTCCGAAAAACCTTTGGCTGATAAGAATTTGATTAATAAGTCCCATGATTTTGGCGCGTAACCAATTTTCCAGTCGCGTATAGTCTGATCGGAAATGCCACGATTTTTAAGATATTGACGTGCATGTTCAGCTTTCGGGTGATCAATCAAAATTTTATGGAATAATTTCGCCGCTAGCGAGTTGATTTCAAAAACCCGCGATTTTTCCGTCGGCTCAATATTTTTCCCGCCATATGATAAATTTCCCCGCTGTTTCAATTCAACTCCGGCCTTTCCGGCCAAAAGTTTTAGTGCATCATAGAAATCCATCCCCTCGATCTCTTCGACAAAAGTAAAAACATCGCCTCCCTTTGAACACCCAAAACAATGAAAACTTTGCCGTTCGGCCGAAACCATAAACGATGGCGTTTTTTCGTTGTGAAACGGGCAAAGTCCTTTGTAATTGACGCCGGCTTTCTTCAGGGTTAAATAGCCGCTGATAAAATCAACGATATCAATTTTATTTTTTATCTCTTCAACTTCGTTCATGATAACTTTAATATAACATATTAAAATTGGGATGGAATATCTCCACCCCAACGGATTGCTACCACAAGTATCTACTTTTGACATATCTGATAATAATCGCTGTTTGTAATTTAATCTTTGGTGAGCAAAGTCTAATCGACTCTTGAGTTCCTTCCGGTAAGTTTGAAAAAACTTTTCTGCATTTCTTCTGCCAGCCTTCACCGACATAACCGACAGATTTGTTTGTCGCGGGATTGATTTTAAGCCAAGGCCAAACATCACGAAAGTAACTTTGGATGTAGGAACCGGAACAGTATCCATCACCGAGGTGTATACTTGGCAGTGCTAATTTACGCATCGCAGTCAGAAATTTGGGATCTAATTTCAATTTCCCAACCTTAATTGCCACTTCGAGCTCTAGAAACAGCGCGTAATCAAGCTCGAATTCTCGATATGGAGTTCTAAAATCATCTTTCTCAATCACATATCTGTTACCAGTGATAGTTCTGACTACTCCGGTAAATACCGCATACGCCGCCCATTGATCAATACTTGGACATTGCTCTCGACCAAATCCTTTGACACAAAGACATGACATTATGTCGACAACAAGACTGTCCTTCAACGGTCGACCAATTGATTTTATCTTGGCAATTCTCACACTGTCTTCATCTGACACCGCCACCAGCCGAATATCTGACATCGCCATCACTCCTCGATTGTTAACGTTCTCACTACCGATTTAATCTTATCAATCGGCAAAATCCGGGACAACAAATATAACATACTGGCTACTTTTTGACGGATTAAAAATAATTCTTGAAAGAAAAAACTAATTCATTGTTTTAGTGTTGAGCAAGAAATTTGCCAATGACTTACTGCACAGGTTTGCCAACAAAATTCTTCTTTTCAAAATTTTTTCTCTTTTGTTAATTACATTTGAAGAAATTTTATATTTCATTTTGCTAGCTTCGGTTCTTGGCCTGTCAGAATAGGCAAAAATTTTAACTCGATCAAATAACCCAGTACTGATTATTTTCAGTGTTTGATTAAAATCAGCATCGGTTTCCCCCGGAAATCCTACTATTATATGTGTATTTATTTTTAATTTTGGATTTAAGTTTTTTAATTCTCTAATTTTTCGAATTATCGAGTTGATTTCATACGGCCGTTGCATTAATTTTAGAATTCGATTTGACCCGGATTGAATCGGAATTGTGATGTAAATTATTTTTTCGAGTGATAGTAATTCTATCACTCGATTTTCAAATAATCCGCGAGGATTAAATTCTGGGACGGCGATTTTGTAGTCACCACCATAGCGAGTCATTTTGCTCAATAGATCGTAAATGCTTTCACCATTATCGACTCCAAATGCCGAGGTGTCGTCGGAATTTAAGGCAAATAATTTATAACCTGATTTTAATCCTTTTTCAAAATCGATAATAATTTCCGCGGTTTTTCTACTCCGATGCTTTGTCGTGAACTTTTCAGAGCAATACGAACAATTTCCCTTACAGCCATCAGAAATTTTTAAATGGAAAATTTCATCTTTTTTCAACCTGTATTTAATTGATTCATCTTTCAAAAATAAAGTATTCAAGGTCAAAATTATTTTTTCCCGAAAAGTTAATTTGTCATTATTAGTAAAATTTACCTTGACATCGGAGCTATTTAAATTAAAATATTTTGCAATTTCCGACAAATCGCGGCTAAATTGTTTAATCTCGGAAGAAATTACTTTGATTTTGTCTGCTGATGTTGATGGCAAACAACCAAAAATGGCAATTTTCTGACTTTGATTTTTTTCAGACAGAATTTTTTTTATCAATAATAAAAATTCATCTTCTTTCTTTTTCAAAAAACTACAGGAATTGATAAAAATTATTTTCGATGACAAAAGATCGGTTTTCTGCCAATCATTTTTAATTAGTAGTTCTGAAAGCTCCTCGCCGACCAATTTCAAACGAGTACATATCCCATTATTGATAAGATGGAAGCGCATTTTTGCTCCTTTTTAAAATTTTTATTCCCTGATAATATTTATCAACTGTTATTAGGTTACCATCCAAATGAATATTGCCACAAACCTCGACAACTTCGCCAACTCGAACTGCTTGATGATAAACCCAAAAATATGTCAGAATTTTCCAGACTTTTTTACCGTCAAAAATTTTAAAAAATCTCGGAACAAAATTACAACTAAAATCATCTATTACAATTCCTCGAATCTTTTTCCCACCGATCATTGGGTTTCTTATAACCGGGTTGACACCAGTTTCATGCTCCATTTTGACAAATCTTATCGTGGTTAAAATTCCGTCGCCGACCTGAACCGACGACCATTTATTTGCCAATGTCAGCTCAAAAGAATTATTTTTCTGTATAAAAACCCCACCCAATTTTTGACTTTCGTAATTGATGTGATTTTGACTAATATTTTTTAATCCAGTTTTTTTTATAATCAAATCAAAGTTTTTCTGAAGAATTAGACAATTTTCTTCGCCATAAACCAGAAAATCAATATCTTTTGCTAACTTTCCATCCGTTTTTTTGTATAACCCGACCAAATATGAACCAAATATTCCAATATCTTTTTCATTGACTCCAACACTTTTGATCGCTTCAAAAATATCTCGCCAAATCGTATTTGTAAACTCTTTCTTAAATTTCTTTATTATTTTCCCCGGCCGAAAAACTTTCGTAATCTCCAATTCCGGCACAAGAAAAACATTTCTCGGAATTTCTTTGTTTTTTATTGCAAACGGAAAATTAAATTTCTGATCGTCGGCAACTTCAATTACTTCTTTTCGATATTTTTTTCCATCCAAAGAAATTCTGTCACCAAATTCACATGGCCAGTAAACTGGACAAGCCAAAAATTTTCCACGTGGGTGCCAATTCCCCCTAACGATAAAAATCTCACCGTTTTTAACTTGAAAATAATCTAAATCAAATAATTTCATAACGCACAATTATATTTTTGATGATTTCAATTTGCTCATAAAAATTTTTTTCCGGTAGAACATGACATTTGAACCTTTCTGCCTGTTTTAAAACCTCTTCTTCAATCAAGATAAATTCTCGAAATTTCTCACTCCAAACATCAACTTGTTTCCCATGCCTTTCAAGAATTTTATGTCTAATTTTCTCTTTGTAAATATTTTTATACTCCGATTTGATAATAAAATAAAACAGATTGAAATTTTGCAAATCGTGACAATATAACTTTGGTAAAAGTTGAATACCTTCGATAATAATATTTTCGCCATTTTTTTCTGATTTTTCGAAAATTGACATAACTCCAGATTTTAATCCCTGACAATATTTTTGGAATCCGGACAAAATATTTTTTTCAGTTCTCTTGCCAATCAATTGCCAAGCGTCATGACTCGACTTTGATAAAAAGGGATTATTGTCATATTTTTTCACAACCTCTTTGATTTCATCTACACCAATACAAACTTTGAAATCAAGTTCTGCCGCTAACTTAATCGCCAGAGTTGACTTTCCGGTTGCTGGCATACCACAGATCAAGATAATCACCGGTTTTTTTGCTCTTTGAATTTTTTTATTAATTTCATTTGTCACAATTAAAAAATAACCGAAATTGGTTTTTCGGTAAAAAAGTAAACGGATTTAATTACTTATTGACGTTACTCGCTGTAAAAACATTCGCATGGCGATTTGTGGCAAACAAAGCAACCATTGGAGAAAAACTTCGAAAACTCTGTCGCCAAATCAATCTCCAAATTATTTGCGACTTTCAAGAGTTCAACGAAATAATCGACGCAAGCAATTTCAATTTCATGCATATTTTTTTTGCCAGAAGCTTGGCGGAAGCGACGAAATGATTGGTGAAAAATATCTTGATGGCGTAAAATTTCCAAATTTCTAAATTCGGTCGATTCGTTCGGGTAAATTTTGCCGATAACCTTTTGCCAGTTAATGAGATCTTTCGGATTTCCGGAAACCGGTCGACCGGTTTTTTGACTCTGACGTTTTTTATTTTTCTGACAATCGCAGGGAATTCCGAGACAAAACGGACATTTGTAAGAGTAGCGAATTTCCAGCATTTTTTGCAGATCAATTCCAAAACTGCTAATAATGGCAAAATACCAAGCCAAAGAAACCAGCAGTTTTTCGACTGATTTGTCCAGTCGCTGATTTTTTTTATCATCAATATAACGCAAAAGCCACTTTTGATGATAATAGAAAAGATCACCAAGATCGTATAAGCGAGCGTCTTGCAGACCGTAAATCCGATCGGAAAGATCGAGTAGTTGTTGGATTGTTTTGTCCATTGCGACTTCACTATAGCACAAAAATTTTGGTGGATAAAATAATGGTATAATCTTTTTATGAAGAAAAAGAAATTGCCAAAAACAGTTCACTTTCAGATCACTTCAAAGTGCAATAACAATTGCAAACACTGTTTCGGCCCAAATAAAAACAATCCCGACATGAAATTGTCAGCAATCGGTAAGATGATAAGGATCATCACCGATGGCGGGGCAGAAAATATTCATTTGACCGGTGGTGAGCCGACGCTCAGAAAAGATTTTGGACCGATTTTATCAAAGTTTAAAAATGCCGGACTCGGAATTTTTATGGACACAAATTGCGACCATTTTTTTGAAAATGAAAAAGTTATCAGCCAAAATGTTCAAGTCATTGGATTACCGATAGATTTCTCGAATAAAAGCTGGCGAAACGAAATGAATTTGAAGAATGTTTTGAAAGTTTTGAATTTTTATAAAAGCAAAAAGTTTAAACCGAAGATTCGCGTTCTATCGACCGTAACAAAAGAAAATATTGATGATATTGTAAACATCGGCGAGTTGTTAAAAAAATATCAATTTGATGTTTGGAGAATTTTTCAATTTTTACCACTGAAAAACTCCAACGCTGAAAAAAATCGACAAGAACTAAAGATTTCGAGGCGGGATTTTTTACTAATGAAAGATAAAATTACCAAAGATTTTTCAGCGTTATTTAATATCAATTTTGTTCCTATCGGTTATCGCAACAAGGCTTATTTTATTATCTCATCACATGGGAAAGTCATGATTCCAACCGAAAATGGTAAATGCGAAAACAAAATTGTCGGCGATATCTCTGACGTTGATATTGTCGAAAAGTGGAGTATTTTTGGCTCAGAAAAAAATTTTAATAATTCGACACAAGAGATATTTGATCTAATTAAGTGACATTTTCTTTCCACTTAATAAATTCAACTTTGTTGTTTAAACTTTAGACAATCCACCTTCACGTGTAGCTTCGTCTCCGTCTTTGTTTAATTTATATTGTCTATACCAATCACGAAGTTCTGGAATTGATTGCAAATCACGAAGATAACTCTCTCTGGCCGGTGAAGGCTTTGCAACATCCAAATATTCCTTAATCATCGGCTGGTATTCTAAAATATTTATTCTTTCAAGAGGAATTGAATCGTGAAAAATCACCTCCGGTAAAACATATTTAAGTTCATCACTATGTTCCAAATAGTACTCGGCGTCAATACGACTCTCTGCATATGCATTTTCAGCTTCCCTTTGTCTCTGGCGAAATTCGTCGGCAGATAAGTTCTTTGACATCACTTGAAATCTCAAAGTATGGGCCCTGTCGACAACATACGCCGGATTATTTTCATTGTCGTGCTCTATCTCCAATAAGGCCCGACCGACAAGCCAGCTCCATGGACAAGAAAATTCCGGATTTTTAAACCAATCATCGGGCAACGGCTGAAAAAAAGCAAAACCAACACCTAGTTTTCGAGCTTTTTTACCCTCCTTCCCCAAACGAGCGCTGGCGGCAATACCAGGGGTACCTCCAGATTTCCACGATCCATTTTTTATCTCTTCTAAATTTTCCAGTCTGGCATAATGATAAAGTTTCATATTAAATATTTAATATTTTTTACAGCTCCTCGTCTGAAATTATTTTGATTCCATTTTTCTTCAAAAGTTTTGTCGTAATACCATCGCCCTCGATAATTTTGCCGGAAAAAGTGCCATCGTAAATCTGACCGTAACCGCACGACGGGCTTCTTTGCTTCAAAATTGCTTTCTCTGCCTGATACAATTTGGCGATTTTTAATGTTTCCCTCGCACCTTTTTCAAATTCACTGCTAACATCGATGTCATCTTTCTCCAAAACTTTGCCAGCAGAAATTCCGAACAAGGTCGCGGAGTTTTCAAGCCACCAAGTTGTTCTGGACAAACCGGAATCAAAATTTCCATTTTTGCTAAAGCCAAAACTTTTTCATTCGGTTTGGACTTGCCGTCATATCGGCAACAAATTCCCAATAAACAAGCACTGCAAATAATTGGTTTCCCCATAATTTTTATGTTATTTAACAATATCTCCCTTGATTAATTTATCACATTTTGCTAAAATTTGCGCTAGTGCTGACATCACAGAAAGAGGTGCACCACGAATGCCAAATATCATGCTGAATCATGATACTGAAGCGGCCAACAGATTGATCGTTGGATTGGCAAGAGTTTTGTCACCAGATTTACTCAACGATATTGTGATTTCAATCAGCTTGGGGCCGATTTGGGAACCGGTTATTCGAGTCAGTGACGAAACTTCAGTTTTTCTTTTTGAAAAAGTTTACAACGCTTGCGCCAGTGCCGGCATTGAAGTTAGTACTCGACGCTTTCAGCCGATACTAAAACCGGACATGATTGATTTGGAATTCTTTGGCTACGGACATGATCAACCTTGGGGAGATTTTTCTACCAGACTTCCCGACGCTGTTAATGTCTGTAAAGTCCCATCAATGGTAAAAGATTTGGTAGGAAAACCCTCGCCCTTTGCTGCGATTTATCAGTCACTGACAGCAAAACTGGATGATCTCTTTATCGAAACAGCAATAAAAGTTAATGAAATCATCGAAACTGAGGTCTTCTGGCGCGGGCCAGAACGATTGATGACCTTTCACGAACATGGCACATTCACAGACTGGTTGGATAAGAGCTTCTAGAACACAAACGCTCCGAATAGCATCGGAGCGTTATTTTTATTATTTACTTGAGACTATCGCACTACGCCGATTCCCATATACCAACCCTGTGGTTTTTTGCACAGCGGGCAACTTTCCGGTGCCGTTGTTCCTTTGTGGATGTAACCGCAATTTAAGCACTTCCACTCAATTTCTTCTTCTGTTTTATAAAGTTTTCCGGCTTCCAACAAATCGGCAAGTTTTGTATAACGTTCTTCATGTTTCTCCTCAACCTCGCTAATTTCCTGAAATAATGTCGCCGCTTTTTCATCGCCTTCGGCGGCGGCAACTTTTTTAAAACCGGGATACATTTCCGTAAATTCAAATTTTTCTCCTTCGGCGGCGTGTCGCAGATTTTCCAAAGTTTTACTCAGCGGGTTAATACCGTAGGTATTGGTCATTTCGGTGTCTGCATCGATTTGTTCAAATTCCTCCTCCGCATGCGCCCGCTCATTTTCTGCCGTTTCTTCGAAAACCTTGGCGATCCAGATTAACCCCTCTTTTTCCGCTTGTTTGGCAAAATAGGTATATTTATTTCTTGCCAAAGATTCACCAGCCATCGCTTTAAGCAAATTTTTTTTCGTTTCCATGAAATTCCTTTCGTTTAATATTTAATTTTATTATAACTGATGAAAAATTACTCGGCAACTTGACAAAATAGTTATTTTTTGATTATAATATAACAAACAGAAGTCAAATCCATGCCATATGGAGGTGTCGGAAGTGGCAAGGGAATCTGTGGTCACCTATGCATTTATCGTTGAAGTTTACCATCCTGATTTTCCAGAAAACCCGAAAAAAAACGGCAGGAGAGTAATTGAACAACATGTCATTTCAGTGGGGGCTGAACTGAACGACGAAGTCCGAATGCAGGCGAAGAGGACAGCTTGTAGTTATGCATCTAGAATTCTCAAGGTCTTCGCTTACCCGGATGACGTGAACTGTACCGCAACATGTATTAGGACTGAGCGACGCATCAATGGCCGCAAAGAAAGCTCCGTCGTCAAAGCCAAACGCGTTCGGCAATCAAAACCGATGACGGCAAAGGCTGCGCCACCACCTATACCCACACCAAAAGTTAGCGGTCGACGGAAAAAGAACCCAGAAGCCGGACCGCCACAAACACGATTCGGGTTCTGAACAAATCTCGCCGCCCCACGTCACAACGTTGGGCGGTTTTTTGTTTGCAAAGTGTTTACCCCTCGATAGACTCAAAACGCTGCCATAAAAAAGATAGATTTTTGAGCTCGAATGTGCTAAATTATATTTACCTGGAGAGGTCGCATAGTTGGTCTAGTGCGCGGGCTTGGAAAGCTCGTAGAGCCGCAAGGTTCTCAAGGGTTCGAATCCCTTCCTCTCCGCCAAATGAGACAGGATTGGATTGCAAGTCCAAAATTGCTCTGAAAAATGGGCTAAATACGGTGTTCGAATAGCCATTTCGGCCATAAGGCATTCCAGAGGGGAATATCGAACACAAGAGCATTCTAATCTGTCCGAGATCCGGTTCGGGGTCTTTTTTTATAGATAATTCAAAAGTCCTTGGCAGATCAGTAAGCTTTGTTTCAACAAATTTTGTGATCGGCCCCAAATCATATTTATCAAGCAACTCGTCGTTTTTCGTGATCTGGATACTCTCAATCTTTTTTTCCAACATTCCATTTTGCTCTTTGAAGATCTCGTCGGAGTAAATTCCCGATAGGTTTTTTTCAATTAGTGCTTGGCGAAGATTGTACTGCTTTTTAAGCTCGGTATCGGCCACTTCCCGCCTCTTTTGTAATGTTTTAGCCCTTTGAAAATAAGTCCTTCTTAGAAATGCGTTGAACAATTTGGCGGTATTATCCGTTAAACATATTCTACCTAAATAGTCGGCAGTATCTTGAATCAATTTTTCCGAGGCAACATTCGAGTCTTTGCATCTGTGCCTACAAAAGTAGTAGCCGTAGTATTCGCGCTTGCCCTTACTTTTCCCTCCAGTATAAGAGGTACCACAAATTTCGCACTTGACGATACGACGCAGAGGGAAATTAGGGTTATCCCGATGACGCTTAGCCAACGCTCTCGAGACATTGTGATTCCTGCCGTCTAAAATCGCCTGAACTTTGTAGAATAATTCCTCGGTTACCATCGGCGGATGCTGGCCTCGGACTTCCTGCCCGTATTTTTTAGAGATAACGTAACCGGCATAGAATTTATTGCGAAACATTCTATTGACCTGCTGGGGGAGCATACGCCCACCCTTGTGTCTTTGGGCGATTCCTTGCTCGGTTAGAATGCTGGCAATATCTCGTAGCGTTTTTGTACCCGTGGAAAATAAATGCCAAGAAGCTTGAAGCTTATCAAATGTTTCGGGATTTTTTGTTGTATAACCGCTCTGATTATCATATCCCATTGTTACATAGCTGGTGAGACCGGCTTTGAATCTGGCTCTCAAGCCATTTTTGGCGCGTTCGCTTCGGATATCGTTATCCATCTGCGCGAAACCGGCCAACATCGTTTCTACAAACTTTTCTGTTGGGCTGTTGCCGGTCGGCTCCGTAGCCGAGATTAGCTTTATCTCGCATTCCAACAGTTTTTTTCTAATCACTAAATAATCTGCTGTTTGACGCGAAACTCGGTCTAGCCGATAAACTATGACAACGCCGATTTCTCTTTTGTGCTTTCGGCAATACTCGAGCATTTCAATCAGTGCCGGTCGTCCGGAAATCGTCTTAGCGGAACGGCCTTCTTCGCGAAAAACCTTAACAACTTCAAGCTTGCGTTTCTCGGCTTCTTTTCGGCAAATTTCCTCTTGAGTCCCGAGCGAGTAGTTTTCGACTTGTTCTTCGGTCGATACCCGAATGTAAACCACCGCTTTTTCTGACTGCTGTCCATCTTTGCCTGGTAATGGAAAGTCCATTTATCCCTCCTTGTTAAATTAATTCTCTCAATGTCTTATTATCGAAAACTCGTCTTTCATATTCATCTAACCAGCAATCAATCAGATATTGAAACTCGGTCAGGAAAACCTCCAAATCTTCATCCGATAAATGTTTGACATCATCTCCCATAATTAGGCGTGCCTTTTGGATCCGGGTTTCCTCCTGTTTGTCAGGGAAGATATTATTTAAGACGTTCTCAAAGGTTTTGCTCTGCTTAACAATTAAGGCTTCCGGCCTTGGTCTCTCAACTTTAATCTCAACCGAGGGATTGATTTCCTCCACAGAAAACAACCTGTTTTTCTGCCTAATCAATTGTAAAGAAGAAGCCTCCATATACCTCAATATTGTGAATATATACATAGTATACTATCGATATAATCACAATGTCAAGAGGTATTTATCGCTCATTCGAACACAAATATATAGACCAGTAGAGTCAATAATAACGTTGAAAAAAGTAGATTGTTTTTATGGCGTTTTATCATCATTCGAACTCTGGTAAATCCCAGGAATTGCATTTCTCGAGCACATCTGATAGATTGGGCTTAGATTAAGGAATGGAGGGCAAGGAGCACATATTGGCTCAACCAATTGACCCTCAAATCCCTCGAAATTTAATCTTACCTTCATCAGCTACGATGCAAGGAGATTTCTTGGCCTCCTACACACCCTCTCCCAATGACAGCAAGTTCGCCGTTGATTTGTTGACTGCCCTACAAAATCACACTCCGCTGACTCTGTTACAAAAGACATTTATTTTCATAGCCGTCACATTCCCCGGATCGATCAGTTGGAAGCTGGCGATATTTCAGTTTCTCTCGACTTTCTCAATAGTTCATTTTCTGATCTGGGTAGCTTCAATTTATCTTCTTGTAGTGTTAGTATCTTTGGTACGCAAATACGGAAGATTCCTTATTTCCAAAAAACAATCTCTGGTTTTTCTGGAGCTGACTTTTCCCTCGATGACCAGTAAAACTGCTTACGCCACCGAAAAGCTGTTTTCTTTACTTCACTCACTGGCCAGCCAACAACGATTTGTTCATCGCTTACTCGGCTATAAGAAGCAATATTCATTGGAAATTGTAGCTTCCCGCGAACAAGGTATTCGCTATATTCTGGCGGTTGATAGTGTAGACGCTCCTATCATTCGAAAGAATCTCCTGTCGTATCTTCCTGGGCTCAAGATTAAAGACATCTCCGACCATCTGCCGGCTGATCTTTGTGCCAAGAAAAAAGATCGATCTCGGAACTTCAAAGTAGTTGAGCTCAAACAAGCTAGTGATTTTGTCTTACCGCTGCAAGCGCACAAAACATTAAACGAGCATGACCCAATCGCTTACTTAACCGGCAACATGACTAAATTAAATGCTGATGAGCTGATTGTTTTTCAAGCAGTCGTGACGCCACTCAAAAAATACAGCCACCGAAGCTCGATCAAACATATTGGCAAGATACAGCAGCGGATCTATTTGAACCAAACTCTAGCCGATGTGCTCTTTGCTGACCGTTGGCAAAAGATTCTTTTGATACCATGGGCAATCTTTAAATTTCTTCTGAGAACGCTTGAGATTATTGCCAAGCTTATCGTTAGTCTGGTTATCACCACATGGGATACCAAAGGCGATGATGTGCCCTTGTTCAAGCAGGAACAAAAGGTTCTGGTGGTCAAGGATGAAATACAAAATCCCTATGAGCAGCAGCTCCAAGCCGACGTTAAAGAAAAAATCGACCAGCCACTATTTGAAAGTTCACTGCGACTCTTGCTTTATTCTGAAGATTTGAAGCAATGTCAATCAAGAATCTCCGGTTTCCTAGCCTCCTTCGGTTCACTTGGTAGCGCCTACCAATCGCTGGCGCTAAAAGCCAGAAGTTTTATTTCGCTCCTGCCATCACCAAGATTGTCTTTTGCAACCAGGCAATTATCGCTTGCCAGCAATCCCATTCTCTCGGCTTCCGAGTTAACGGATATCTATCATTTCCCATATACCGATACCACTAAAACTGAAGATATGGTTAAAACCAAAAGCCAACCTCTCCCGGCTCCCTTGTCTTTTAAGCAAACTACCACCAAGCTTGATAATATCTTTGCTAAAAACAGCTACGGTGGGAGCGAAACTCCTATCGGTCAAACCTTGGAAGAGCGTCGCAGGCATACTTACATTCTGGGTGCGACCGGCTCCGGTAAAACCACTTTGCTCTCAACCATGGTTTACAACGACATTGTTAACGGTAAAGGTGTAGCCGTACTTGACCCTCATGGGCAACTGGTAGAAAAACTCTTGCAAGTCATCCCAAAAGAGCGAATCAAAGATGTTGTCTGGTTCTCTCCTGATGACCATGAATATCCGATAGCTCTAAATCTTTTTGACTTGCCCGAAAGTGATTCAATCGGTTTTAGTTTACTGCAGAAACAAAAGTCGCTAGTGGCCAGTAGTATCATTTCCATATTCCAAAAGTTCTATGATTCAAAATACTTTGGTCCGAGAATGGAATATGTGCTCCGCAATGCCATTCTAACCGCCCTAGACACTCCTTCGCCAACGTTGCAGACGATTCTCGATCTTCTGACTAAAAAAGGCTACCGCAAGGAAATCGTGAAGAGCTTGGACAATAGAGTGTTGAAAGATTACTGGCTAAACGAATTTGAGAAGTTGGGCAGCATGCAACGAAACACTGTTATCTCTCCGATTACCAATAAGGTGGGAGGTATTTTAAGCTCGCCGATCAACTACAATATTCTGACCCAGGAGAAAAGCACTATTAATTTCGATCAGATAATGGACGAAGGCAAGATTCTTCTTTGCGATTTGTCCAAAGGAAAAATTGGCGAAGATGAGTCAAGCTTCTTTGGCTCCTTAATTATCGCCAAAATTCAGTTAGCAGCCCTGAAACGGGCGTTAATCCCCGAAGAGTTACGTCGAGACTTCTTCCTTTATGTTGATGAGTTTCAAAACTTCGCCACAGCCACTTTTGCAGAGCTAGTCTCTGAAGCCAGAAAGTATCGCTTGGCAACCATTCTTGCTCATCAGTCCATCTCTCAAATTGAAAATCGGGATATCGTTAAAGTAATTCTGGCTAATGTCGGAACTGTCATTTGTTTTAAGACTGCGAATCCCGAGGACGAACAATTTATCTTGCCGATCTTTTCGCCTGAAGTCATAAAGCACGAGATCGGCAACCTGCCGCTTTACGACTTCTATATGAAAGTTTCGGTGGGGCAAGCACAGGACACTTTCTTGGCTCAAGCGGATAATTTCGCAATTGCCGGGAACGATAAAACCACCAAGGCCGTCGTTGAACTGTCAAGAAAAAACTATGCCAATCCGATTAAAACTTCAGTTGTAGACCTGAGACAATCGAGCAAAAAATTGTCTCATTCAAACAAAACATCTGAGACACAAAACAGCCAAATTCAAGATCAAAAACCTAATAATTTTGTTACCTATCCTATACAGAGAAGGAGTAAGGATGGGATTGGCAATAAAGAAAATATCAAAGCAACAAAAACAAAGTTGCAAACAATACCCATAACACCACAACAGCAACAAATCTTATCCCTCCTTTACCGTTTCCGATTCCTAGACAGAAGCCAAATACAACAATTTATGAATCATAAAAATCACAAAAGAATACTAATATGGTTAAATGATCTAAATGAGAAAAAATTGATAAAAACAGTTGAACATAAAACCATAATTCATAATGTTAAAGCTAAAATATATTACTTGGCAAAAAACAGTATCCCAATTCTAGTAGCGGAAGATGTAGCCAATAAGTCATTACTGCAAAAACTCTACCGCGAGGATGATAGATCGACCAATTTTGTGAATCAATGCCAGCTGGTTGCCAAGATTTATCTTGATTTACAAAACTTAAATACAAAAAATGATAACTATCTGATGTTTGTTCGAAACGATTATCCAAACTATGAGTTTGCAACATTGCTATCCGATCTTTCCCCACATGCCTATATTGAACTAACAAAATCCAAAAAAACCAAACAATCTTTTCTGGAAATATTGCCCAACATTCCGCTAGAACGATTAAGAATACGAATTAAAAAATATCTTTCGTTTTACCAAAACAGTGAGTGGGAAGCGGAAACAAACCAGCCGTTTCCAAATGTTTTGATAGTTAGCCCTAGCGAAAATCTATCGATAACTTTAGCGGCATACGTGAAAAGAAAAATGTATCAGATGGACGAGCCGGATCTTACAATCAATTTCACCACAACCGACAAAGTGAAAGAATTCGGTATCACTGACGATCTTTGGAAGAGGTAAAAGCATTATGCAATTACTTTTTTTGTCAGAAACTCATTGGGATTTTGCAGCATCTGCGGGTGTCACCTCAAATTCTTTATATAAATTTATGGAAGATTTGAGCCCGCAGCTGCCTTCCAGACTTTTACGCTGAGATTTGGGAAGATTAATCAACCTAATCAAGTCATCCTATTTATGATAATATTGTAGCGTAGAGTAACTAACATAATTGCAAAACACATGGCTGACGAAGAGCAGACTAAAAAAATTACAAAGGCTCCAAAGGATAAAACTGATTATTTTTTTGTTGATGAAGCCGGAGATCCGACATTCTTTAATCGTTTCGGGAAAAATATCGTAGGGACAGAGGGTTGCTCTAAAATATTATTACTTGGATTCATAAAAACGGAAGAACCTGATACTCTGCGTAAGGAAATATTAGAGCTAAACAATGAAGTAGCTAATGACCCATACTATTCGGATATCCCATCTTTACAAAAAACAAAAATTTGTTTTCATGCCAAGGATGATATTCCGGAGATCAGAGAAAAAGTATATCGAAAAATTGCATCTTTAAATTTTAAAGCCGAGTTTTTCATTGCTAGAAAACTGGAAAAAGTATTCATCGGTAGACATATGGGTAAAGAAAATCTTTTCTATGATGATTTAATCGCGAAACTTTTTGAGAACAAACTACATAAAGCCGACAAATCGACAATTTATTTTGCTACCAGAGGAAACAAAACCAGACAGAAACCTCTCGAGGATGCAATCGAGAAAGCAACCCTTACTTTCGAAAAGAAATGGGGTATCAAAATTAATGGACAAATCAAAGTCTTGCCGCAATCTCCTGTTGGTGAACCTTGTCTGCAAATTGTTGATTATATGAATTGGGCAGTCCAGCGAGCTTTCACCAAAGGCGAGCAAAGATTTTACAAACTTGTCGAGGACAAAATCAGTTATCTGGTCGATATTTACGATTTTGATAAATATCCGAAAAATTATTACAGCAGGAAGAATCCCTTCGATATAACGAAAATAAGCCCTCTATAGCTAGTCTCGATTGCTCGAGATCACGGCATGGAGCCGACTTTCGCTGTAAGAAGACTTATCTCACTATCAAGTGTATATCCGTATGCTATTGATGTCAATAGCCATGTAGCCAATAGCTTCAGAACTGACGCATACCACAACGATATCATGTGATAAATTATGATTTCGCACTAAAAAAGCCCCTAAAGTCACATGACCCTAGGGGCTCTATAGTTAGTACTCCTCAGCCAGCATTATTGTCATCACTCGCCTGCATGATCCTAAAAGCGGATCTTCATAACAACTTAACGTGTTATTGTAGTAATCGATTTTCCAGAAAACCTTATCTCCTTTCCACTCAATCCTACCGAAATCTCGCTCTCTGTAAGGATCATTGCTTTCGTTAAAATTATCAAACGATCTCACTGCTCTCATTAACCCCTCCAGATCTTCTACACCTTGCGCTCCGCAGGTGAAGCGAATATCCTTAATACTATTTTTTCTGAATTGATCATTTAAAATAGCTTGCTGGGTACGATTATCAACTTGAGTGTTCATCTTAACCTCCTAACTAATTAATTTAAGACAAGCAGGTCGACCTTCCCGCCCGTCTGGTGAGAGGCTAAGAATAAATAGGCTGGCTGGGTCAAGCGTGGAGCACGCTTAGACCTGAACGACCTTGACGCAGACTGACTATTTATTCTATAAGATGGGAAGACTGGGCGGGAAAGACCTCAAGCAAATCAAATATTATAGCCAACTTAAATTTACCCTTTTATCATGGTAAGATGTTTATATGACCCGAGAAACCAAGGGAATTGAATTTGAATTTTCGCAGCCGATTAGTCGAGAGCCTGTTAATCGGGATATTGTTGATGCCGAGAGTCGACTGGATAGCGTACTCAGTCAGAATCGGGACGCGCGATTAGATAGCGAAAATTATGAAGAATCGGCGAGAGCCTTAGAGGAAGTTAAGGCACTTAGGGAATGGCGAGACAGGAGCCATTCTTCAGATTTCTCGTCTTTTTATAGACTTTTTGAATCCGCTGGAACAATTCAACGATCGGCTACATCACCGGAAGAATCTGAACTATTCAAGCAATCTCTATCTGATCGCTTGATGCCACAAGCTCAGGGATTGTCCCCCCGAGTTGCTGACCTTTATAAA
The DNA here is from genome assembly GCA_903851235.1 of uncultured Candidatus Berkelbacteria bacterium. Classification (GTDB taxonomy): domain Bacteria; phylum Patescibacteriota; class UBA1384; order XYA2-FULL-43-10; family CAINNR01; genus CAINNR01. The sequence continues at coordinate 26,995 of CAINNR010000035.1, forward strand.
GCAATCCTTTCCGAAATGGATGGCCGTGGATATTCTCCTCAGTTTGGAGAAACCCAGAAAAAGATTACTGAGCTTAGGGATGCGGGCGATCTTAATCTCTTGCTCGATGGCAACGTTCCGTTTGCCGTTAAGGCCAATCGAATCCAGACTCGCTTGGAGGGTGATCTGCTCGGGCGTAGAGCGCTTGATCGGCGCGATCGAAGGAAAAAAGACGAGGAACGTGAGCCGGTTGATCAGCCGACAACTCCGCCCCCGGCACAAGATGAAAGTAAACCGCAAGATTATGAAACGAGTAAACCGAAAGAAGGCGAACCGCTTCCTGCTGTATGGACAATAGCTCCAGCTTACGGCGGATATTTCCGCCAACAGTCTTTTGATTCATGGGATCATCAGGCTAATATTTGGCGCCAGAGTGAATACCAATATTCCGAGGTACGACCAATTGTCCCCGATATAGAAGACCTAAAAACACAAAAAGGAATCTCCGCCAATCTGCCAGCCGGACAATGGACACGGTTGCCTCTCCCGTATAATTATGCTTTGTCAACCGAGAATCTAGCCTGCGAAATCAAAATAGATCAAAACGGCGACCATATTGTTTTTTCTCAAAATGGCGGCCCTGTAAGTTTTGAAATTTTTGAGGGGAGCTCCAAGCGACCAATGCCGATTCCAGATAAGGTGCCACAATTCGTTTCGCAACTTGGGGAAGAAACTCTTACACGGCTTCGCGAAATTGTCGCCACTAAAAAAGGCAATCTCGCTAAGGCTCGCGCGGCTGCCGGCTGGACAATACGCCGACTGAAATATCCGGAAACAGGTCATTTTGATCAGACTTATCAATCTTACATGGAGGAATTGCAGGCATCGGACTATATTGCGATGATTGATGAAAAAAGAGTGGCCGACTGCAAAGTCGCCAACACATATTTTGCCTCCTTGTGTTCGACGCTCGGTATTCCCGTTCGCCATGTTGTCGGCCATATGGTCAAAGGAAAAGATGATGAGGGCAATTCGCGAATTACCAGCGGCACTGGCCATGCTTGGAGTGAAGTTTGGGACGAAACACAGTCAGAGTGGGTTCGGATTGACGCGACCCCGTCGGGTGATCCTCAGTTAGACGAACAAGAAGAAAGCAGTGAGGCTGTTCCTGGAGATTATGGCGAGCAGGAAGCTGTCGGCCCGTCCGATGAGTATCTTGCTGAACTGGAAGAAAAATTAAGCGAATTAACTGAGAAACTGAGTTATTCTGACGAGGAAAGACAATTAGCTGAGGCAGCGGGGGTAGAATTATCGGAAGCCCGTCAAATTGTCAAAGAAATTGCCGAAGCCGAAGATACTCGTCTGCCAAATGGCCAGCGAGTCGTTGATCTCTTGTCTCAGCTTTTTTCTTTGATTGTCGAAGCCAGACGGACAGCAACTCCGGATTATACCGGCCCGCTACGCAAGAGAGAAGGCGGAGAGGAAATTGATGATATAGTGGCTCATAGAATCGGCACAAAAGCCGGAGAAATTGATCCGCGCAGTCGGCAAAAACCATTTGAGAGACAAACGGATGAACAAGTTTTTGGAGGTTTTGACTTATATCTCATTGGCGATAAATCAGGTTCAATGTCGCAAACAGTCGACGGCGAAGCCAAGTGGAAAATTCAACGACGGGCGGAATATCTGATCTTTTCAGCATTGAATCGGTTTGATCAAAATATTCAGCGAGCCAATTTAAGATCTGATCATGGGTTATCGGTTCGATCCCAAGGCATTTCGTTTAGAAATTCCGACGAAATTGATGAAGACCGCCCTCTTTCAAACACTTTCACTGCTTCCGATAAAGTTAAGCTTTGGCGAAGTCTGGGCAATCAGGGTAGTGGAAATGGCGATGTGGCAGCTTTGTCGCACGTTCTTGGACAAATCAAAGCTGAACGAGAAGAAACAGAGGAACAGCACAAAATCGATGACCGTCTTCGAATTGTCATTTCCTGTTCTGACGGGTACCCGGACAACCCACCTGCGGTTCAAAACCTCGCCGGACAACTTGGCCAGCTGAATGCCGTTGTTGTCGGACTTGGATTAACTGAAACAGCTGCCGCAGTTCCTACAATTTTCGCCACCGAAACAAGCCGAGGAGAGGTGGTCAAAGACATCAACCATTTACCGGCGGTTGTCGCCAAAAACGTCATTTTAGAAGCAACGCGACTTTTTCCTGAAAAAAGTAAAAAGTCGGTCGATAAAATAGTTGCTTCAATTCTTGATAAGTTTAAGTTATTAAATTAAGATAAATATATGGAAACTGAAGAAAAACAATACGCTCCTCAGCCAGAGCTCGATGAGAATGGCTCGGAGAAGATAAGAGCCGAACAACCCCAAAGAGAGCGCCTGATGAGACGCTATGTTGAAGGTCGCATAATTGCTCTAGCCCCCGACACTGAAACCGAGGATCTCTCTGATGAATTCCAAGGTCTTTCAACAGCTGAAAAGTCTAATCTTCTTTATGAAAAACTGATGGCCCGATGGAATACTCTGCAAGAAATTCAACAAGCCGAAAAATCTGGTGAAACGGTTGCACAACTCGATCCATATTTGATCGCTGAAATTAAAACTCTCTGGGAAGATGAAGCCACAGCCGATCTTTTTTGCCAGCGTTTTGCCGAAGCTCGCGTAGATGCCAAACTTTTCAGGTTGTCCGAACTCGGAAGTCATTATCAAAAATTAAATGCGGCAATCGATTCAAAAAAAGAAGAATACAAAGAATTGTCCAAAGCACTTTTCACTAATGCTTTTAGTCGCCCGGATAATCTATCAGCCGCCCGTGGCAAGGTTCGACGATTGGCAAGAGAATTGATCCATATAAGAGATGAACGTCAGAAAATTACTTCACTGGAAGATTTGCCGCCAATCCCCGAAAACACAGATATTGCCGCTTCGCTTCATTATGAGACTTTAAAAAAATATAAGGAACAAATTGACCAAGGGTTCTGTTGGCTCCCATATTTTGAAAATCTACAGGCAGATATAGAGCGACAGCTGGAAAATAGCCGGTGGCCAATCCTAACTGGAGAAGGTGGCACAGGCAAATCACAACTAGCTGATGCTGCCACTCTCGATTTAACCGGAAAAACTCCGACAAAATTGCCTTGTCTCGAATCCACTGGCGAGAAAGACATTATTGGCACTCAAGAATTAGACGAGCAAGGGAGTTTTATGTCATATGGTGTGGCTATGAGGGCAATTTCCGGATTTTCGGACTCACAACACAAAGTGTCCAACCCAGATGGTCCATTTGTGCGTCTTGATGAATTTCTTCGCCTCTCTTCACGACCGTTTGGAATCTTTAAAGAGTTAAAACAGCTTCGTCCTGGTGAAAAATATCATGGAGAAACAGTTCCGCCCGATTTTAGACTTATTGGTACAACTAATCCTGCATCACCCAGATATCCCGCGTGTAATGATATTGACCCGGCTTTGGCAAGAGAATTCAGTTTTATCGATGTCGACTATCCACCGATGACTTCAGAAGATCCTCAACTATACGAGTTTATGCTGGCGGCGGCGATCGACGAGAATGGGCACATCGCCTTACCGGAAAATGAGGTTGCCCCAAGTTACGACACAGATCAAACTAGAGCTGGAGAAAAGCTGCTAGATGGAAGGGAAATTGTCGAGCAGTTAAAACTTAATCCCGACCAAACAGCAAGAGAGCATGGCACTCTATACCGACTTGCTTTTGCAGTGCGTGCTGTTCAAGATGCTTTTTCAAATCATTACAAAGTCGAGAAACCTGATCATTTGTTGCACTATTCACTGAATAGCAATAATCTGGTTCAGATAAGCCCCTCTGGTCATGAACCTTTGACGCTGGTAGAGACGTTGATTACTCTTGAAGATGTGCGGCATTGGGTTGAAGATTTTTTTCATCGGATGGAAAAGGATACAGCGTCATTCCATGTTGAAAGTTTTTCAGAGTGGATAGCATCCAAATTGCAAAATCATATTTCAATTCAAAGAAATAGCGAAGATCAAGCAAAGCTCACCGCTCTCTTCGATCATTTTCATCTTTTAGATGGAGCCGCAAATTTACGAGAAGGAAAGCCGTTGACTCCACGAGAAATCGGCTATCTCTCGCCTCGAGTCCCGCGGCCACTACATTTAAAGCACCCCGAGCCAAAGTCAGAAGAGGGTGAAACCGAAGAGACTGTGCCCGAGCCAACTCCTGAAACAGAACTTTACAGCACAACTGAATTGACCCTGGAGGATGGCTCAAAAGTTCTGATTCATGAAGCGAATATTCCAGTTATAGATAAAAATACCCGGACAGTTCAACTTTACCCCGGCAGTGTTTTCAATTTATCAGCAGATCGAGTTTGTTTTAAAGGTATCGTTGACAGCTCTGATCCAAGACCTGAATATCACGGCAAGCCGGTAATAGAAACCGACGTCGCCTCTGGCGGTGGCCTTCATCGCATCGTTGAACTTGGCGAAATTGCTGAAAACGGCGAGGATTTCTGGAGCTTAGAAATACTGACTACCGAAGAAATAGAAAGACAACTAGGAGACTGGAAAGCCGTCTACGAGAAGCTAGACCTCGCAGGATTTACTCTCCCATCGAAAGAAGAGCTAATGGCCTATCTTTCTGATAATCCCGAATTCATTGAGCTTTTAAAAACTAAAGAGCAACAAGGTTTTACTAAAATGGTCATAGCACCCCTAGAGCTGAAGCCCCTGATTGACAAGTTGAATGAGCAAGTCATGACTCAAGGTGGAACAGCGACATATCTCTCCGAGACTTGGGCTGGAGGCTCCAGCAAGGGTGGATTGCTCACTGATGAATCTAAAATTCAATATCTCGCTACTATGTCCAAGGATGCAGCAGGAAATGATGCGATCACAGGTGGCCAGACAATGGCACAGATGAAAGCCAGCCCGGAATCTTTTGGGATTTTGAATGGCTGTCTGGTGTCTTTTGTTAAGGAAAGACAAAATCTTCTAAAAAGCGGCGATTCTGACGAAATTGATTCGACCGGGCGTAAAGAAATTAAGGGCGGGTTAACTCCACGAGCGTATCTCGAAACCTATTTTTCCGACAAAGATCCGCACTATCAAGGCGAAGATGCGATGTTACCACAAGAGTGGCTGGCTCTTTTTGCGGATGATTTATATCAAAAATATGTGAAAGATAACAGAGCGATGCCCACGGGTAGCCCAGTTACTGATTTACTCGATGCCCAGACAGCCACATGGTTCACTTCTACCCATCTTCCGGGGCGCGAGATTCTGCCCTATGCCTTTTGGAGTTCGGACTATCGGCGGCTGTACTTCCACGGCTGCAGGCCGGACGATGCCAACGGCTATCTGGCTCCGCGTCCCTCGGTGAGAAAAGCTATTAAAACTTGATCTTTAAATTTCCTTTTGTTCTTTAACTTTATTTCTGGGGATTCCAAAGGGGTTTACCCCTTTGGGCTAAAAAAATTACGCGGCGAAAAGTTCACCCTATAGGCGGTTTACTGCTAGGTGGGGTCACCCGCTTCGAGGCGGGCTGCCGTTCTTCGGAAAGCATTAAATTACGGCCTGGAATCATCTTGATTTATTCAGCGTAAAGCAATCCGACAAAACACATTCTTCTCACGTTGAGTCCTGTTTATCTGCCCAAGGTGGATGTAAAAAGCAAACCAATGCAATCCTTGGGAATACGTTCCCGAGTATTTTCGGAAGAGCAGGATCATAAGGGGCGCGAGAATCTGCCCTATGCCAATTGGAATTCGGACAATCGACAGCTGAACTTCAACGACAACAGGCCGGACGATACCAACGACAATCTGGCTCCGCGTCCCTCGGTGAGGGGTATTAGATATTGCGTAAGGATTTTGACCAACCGCCCAGCATGCGGCCGACTTCTGCAAGTTTTGATTGCACTTGAAAGATTTTTGTTTCGTTGGCAAGTCTAAGCTCCAGAAGAAGACGAAATTTTAAAGTTGAAATTTCAAGATGACTGCTGGCGGAAATCAAAAAGGATGATTTGAGTGGCTTGGGAGCATTCTTGGCCATGATGAGCTCCTGAAGTAGATCCAATACGCTATGCTCTAAGCTGGCCCCTAGCCCGTAACGCCAGTGCTTCTCAAGATGACCTGTAATCTCAACAGTCATTTTGTAAATTTCGTAAGTTAAATTAATGATCGGGAGCGATGAATTATCCATTTGATACCAGTTTACCAAAGGTTTGGAGTTCCTGGTATGCTTTCGTTCGTGGCAAGAATAAAACGCCTGATTTAGAAGAATTTACTTTTCATTTAGAAAACAATTTATCTAAGTTGCACAAAGAAATTAAAAACGGGACTTACAAGCATGGCGAATATCGAATATTCACTGTTTTCGAAAACAAAAGACGGGAAATCTGCGTGGCTACGATCCGCGACCGAGTTGTCCATCGCCTTCTCTACGACTATCTGGTGAATATTTACGACAAGACCTTCATTTTTGACGCTTGGTCGTGTCGAAAAAACAAAGGTCTGCTCGACTGTATTTTACGAGCGCAAGAATTTCTGCATAAAAGTCCTCGATTGTTTGTTTGGCGAGCGGATATCAAGAAATTTTTTGACAACGTCGATCGCGATGTTCTTTATAATATTTTGAAGCGGAGGGTAGACGACAAAAATGCTCTTTCCCTCCTTTCAGAGGTGATCAGGCTGGCCGCAGGCTATCTCTCTCTCTCTCTCTCTCTCTCTCTCTCGATTGGCCCAGCCCAAAAGGCCTACCAATCGGTAATTTGACCAGCCAGATTCTGGCGAATGTTTATTTAAACGAATTCGATTTTTATGTTAAGCACACGCTAAAAATCAAAAACTATTTGAGATACGGAGATGACTTTATATTTGTCGAATCCGATCTTGGGATTTTGAAGACAAAACGAGAGCTGGCAGTTAAGTTTTTAAAGGATTTTCTGAAACTGGAAATAAATCCCAAGAATGATGTAGTTATTAGAACACAAAAAGGCATTCATTTTCTGGGCGTCGAAATTTATCCTAATGGCCGTAGACTATCGGAGCGCAACTGGCAGAAAACACTGAACAAATTAAACAGAGAAAATTACTCGAGTTATTGGGGAATTGTTCAGCAACATTGTGATTTGAAGAAACAAAAGCATTTGGAATGGGAATTAAATAAATTATCCTAAACTAAAAACGATGATATTTTATCGGTGTTATGTATGCTCCTGATAGGAATTTGGCAAAACATTTTCTCACTAAAGGATCCAGTTTTTGTAATTCGTGGTGTTTCTTTGCGTCAAATTCAAGCTGTAAATTATCCAATTGTCCATAGCATACCTGTGATTACATTGATATTTTGCAATTTTTGATTACTTTATTTAAACTGCTTATGGATATTTCGATAGTTTTTTGTTAGTATATGGACATAATGAGCAACAATAACGAAACAACTCGGAAAAAATGGGGCGAAAAAATTCGGAAGGCTAGAGAGAAGGCTCGGCTTACCCAGGCAGATGTGGCTGAAAAAGCAGACATCAATGTTAGTTATTATGCTCAGATTGAAAGGGGCGAGGTTAATCTTTCGATCGATAAGCTTCAAGGAATCGCAAAAGTGCTAAAGATTAAATCCTTAGAGATTATATAGAGTAATCAGGACTTTCGTTCTCTTCGAAAGCCTGCCTTAACTGGTCAAGCCAGGCTAAAAGGTGTTCGAAGGGAAGTGCATCCAGTCCGCCAAGATAGGATATTAGGCAGAATTTAAACAATCAATTTAGGTAAAAAATATGAAAAAACTGATTGTATTTGATTGGAATGGCACCTTACTTTCAGATACACAAGCTTGTTTTGAGGCAGACAATACAGTTATAAAGTATTTTGGCGGTCAGCCAATAAATTTGCAGACATACAAAGATACGATTATTATACCGGCAATAGATTTTTATTCTCAACACGGTTGTGACCGAAAAGAAATGGAGGAAAATATTCAGAGGGTTGGAGAAGTTTTTCATTCATTTTATGAACCGAGAGCTGCTAAATGTCGTACTAGGCGGGGAGTACAAAAATTATTGACCTGGCTTAAATATCATTCGGTAATCTCGATAATCCTCAGCAATCATACGATAACAGGGATTAACAATCAGCTTGTCAGACTCGGAATTAATGATTACATCTCAGAGGTGTTGGCAAATGCATCGAGTAATTATTCATTTATAGGTCGCAACAAAAAAGAAAAATTAGAAATTTTTGTCAACAAGCGCGGGTATAAGCCGAAAGACATTCTTATTATCGGTGATTCACCAGAAGAAACTGAAATAGGAAAAACGCTCGGGATTGAAACCGTGGCGATAACAGGTGGTTATTATTCAGAAGCTAGACTTAAAACGGCAAAACCAGATCATTTAATAAGTAACATGTCGGAATTGCAAGAGATCATTTTACGGCAAAATTGAGAAGTTCTAATCCCATGGCGTCCCACCAAAAGGAAAAAATGAAAATAGAAACAGAGAGAACAATAATCCGCCTGCCCAAAGATGAAGATTTCAATTTTATAAAAAATCTCTGGCTTGATGGCGAAGTAATGAAATATGTCGGCTTTCCAAAAGGATTGAAAGTGCCAGATGAGGAGATTAATCTTTGGTTAGACAACGAAAATCCGAAGCGTATCCGTCTGGTAGTTGAAGAAAAATCGTCTGGCCAACTAATTGCTGAAACCGGCTGGCAGAGAGATGGGGAATTTCCTTATGCAAACGGCCGAAAATCGGCAAGTTTGGAGATTAAAATAGCCAAACCGTTTTGGGGACAGGGTTTTGGTACGGAGATTCTAAAAACCTTAATTGATTATATCTTCAAAAACACTGAGACTATAGTTGTTTTTGTCGATCCCAATATTGAAAATGTAGGTGCTAATAAACTTTATAAAAAACTAGGATTTAAGAGCATCGGCAAACCAATATCTTATATCAAGAATCTCCAGGTACCAATTAAAACACAATATTTCGAGTTAAAAAAAGAAGTTCGAAACGATAGATAAAACCCGAACGGTTTAGAGTGGTTAAAGGTCATAGCCCCAAGCATTCTGTAAAAAAATTATCACCAAATTGGTGCATTTTTTATTCTCTGTCGGCGAAAATCACCAGCCGGTCGGGATAACTTTTAGTGATTTTATTCCACTCGCCTTCACAGGTAATGAGATTTAAATGAGATTTTCCATCAGCCGAATAAAAAATGCTTGATGAATCGGCATCCGAGGCGAAACTTTTGATTTCGCGGACAATAAAGTTGATGGTTACACCTTTGTCATCGATAACAGTAATTTGATCACCGATTTTGATATTATGCAAATTGTCGAAAACTGAGCCCTGACCAGTTTTCCAAGTCCCAAAATGTCCGGCAATGACGGCACTGCCAAATTCCCCCGGCCGAACCCCAAGTTTAAACCAAGCAGTAGTCGCCGGGCCACTTGGCGATTCCATGGCACCAGCCGAGGTCAACCCAACGTCTTCAACAACGGCATCGACTCTAATTACTGGAATTTTCAATCGCAGAGGCAAACCAACAGTTGATTTTTGCTCGGATGAAGTTAAATTTTTTGCTAGCGTGATGCTATCGCTTCGAGTCAAATTTTTCGGACGGCAAAAAAGCACCAGCAAATAAATTACCAGCACAATAACGACAACAATAAACAGGACTTGCCTTGAGAAAAATTTCATTTTCATTTCAAATTTAAATATACCACGGTTAATAGTGAATAGCCAATTAATAATTTTAAACTAAAATCGGCCCGAGCGAGCCGATTTTAGTTCTCTGCCTCGATAAACCGGTGAATTAGATAATCCCCGAGATATGAAGCAAGTAGATGAAGATCCCAATGGAAATCAGGGACAATCCAGTCCAGATCGAAAGTCCAACCGGCGAACCCCATTCATCCCATCTATGTCTTCGTGGCTTCACCCAATAGTCTGGTTCTTCCAGAAATTTCTTCTGCCATACTTCCTCACTGGCCTTTTTGAACTCTTCTTTGTTCATAGTTCTCCATGAAGCTTTTGTTGATAAGACTATCCAATTCGACCGAGATTGAATAGTTGGGGGCCCTTAAATTTTGCCGGTTGGACTCCTTTTATTGTTCCAAGGGTAGAACAGGAGAATAAAACCCAACAACAAAAATATAGCCGATTTTTTCTTAAAGGTCAAAAACTAGAGCGATTCCGAACCGGATTTGCCGCCAAATAAGTAACCCACAACAATCAAAACTATTGTCGCGCCAACAAGTGCAGCAAAGAATTTTATCTGGCCGAGATTCTTGGCATCTCTTGCGATCAACAAGATCACGGCGATATAAGCTAGAACTACCAACCAACCCTGCCAAGAAATTGGCCGCCAACCCCAACCCCATCTTTTAGGCCCAAACCAAGGTTTTTTTGCTGTTTGTTTCATTTTTTGAAAATCACGACCCGATGAGAAAATGAATCTAAATTTGATTTATCAACTTCCAACTCCAGAACCTCTTTGACCGGCCAGCCAAGCGCTTCAATAAATTTATCGACTCCGGCAATCGGCAAAGGAATAAAACTTTTTTTCAATTTATAGTGCATGGGCATTACAATTTTTGGCGATAACTGATTGACAATTTCCACCGCCATGTTGGCGTCAATGGTGAAAAATCCGCCGACTGGAATCATTAAGATATCAACAGCACCAATCTCTTTGATTTGATCTGCCGCTAGAATGTGACCCAGGTCTCCAAGATGGCAAAGCGTTATCCCCTCAGTGCGGATTGTGTAGACGATATTTTCCCCGCGCTTCTTCCCACCAACGTCGTCGTGAAAAGTTTTAACACCGCTAATTTCAAATCCACCAATGGAAAAATTTCCCAGTTGATTAATTATTTGCGGCGAACCGCCGACACCTTTAGTGTAATTGTGGTCGCTATGTGAATGGGAAACAGTGACAACCGCCGCGGTTAAATCCGCTGGCATTCGCCCGATCATTGGGTTAAACGGGTCAGTGACCAGAGTTGTTTGGCTTTTGATAATGAATGCCGATTGTCCCAAATGTTTAATCTTCATGTTTATCTGTCGATAATATTTTGCATCAAGAGTCTTCTTTCAACCGAAGCAATAATTTTACGCGTCGAAATTGCTACATCCGGCGTGACTGAAACCGAAGTTGCGCCGTTTCGAACCATTAGCTCGGTAAATTCCGGATAAATTGATGGCGCTTGACCGCAGACCGAAACCGTGACGCCATGTTTGCGACAGGTTTTAATCACAAATTCGACCGACAATGAAATTGCCTCGTCGCGCTCATCGAATGACTTGGCCAAATTTTGGTTGTCGCGATCGACACCCAAGGTTAACTGAGTTAAATCATTTGTCCCAAGTGAAACGCCGTCAATACCGATCGCCAAAAATTTTTCCAATAAAATGACATTAGACGGCACTTCAACCATCATCCACAATTTAAAATCTGGTCCGCGGAACAATCCGGCACTTTCTAATAAATCTTTGCACTTTCGCATCTCATCAACAGTCCGAACAAAAGGAATCATAACATGAAGATTGTTTAAATCCATTTTGTTGCGGACAATCTTTATCGCTTCAAGTTCGAGGTTAAAAACATCAGGATTTGTTATGTAGCGAAGCGCACCGCGCATTCCAAGCATTGGATTGTCTTCTTGACCTTCATATTTTTCACCACCTTTAAGTCCGCGATATTCGTTGGTTTTAAAATCCGTCGCGCGATAAACCACCGGGCGAGGAGCAAAAGCGGCGGCGATTTGGCCAATACCCTGCGCCAATTTTTTTGTAAACTCCTCGCCACGACCATCGGCAATCATTGCTTGTGGATGTTCGCCAATTCCGGCAATAATAAACTCTGCTCGAAGCAGACCGACACCATCAACCGGCAGTTTGGCAACTTCTTCTGCCACCTCCGGCTCAGCCAAATTAACGTAAACTTTCGTCCCGGTTATCGGAATTTCCTCGGCTATCTGACTTCCAATATTTGATAAATTTTTTCCATCATTTGGACTTTGGACTTTGGAATTTGGAATTTCAACCGCACCTTTATAGACTTGACCTTTAACGCCATCAACGGTAACGATTTGACCAGTTTTTAATTTTGATGTCGCCGTTCCGGTACCAACAACGCAAGGAATCCCCAGCTCGCGAGAGACAATCGCCGCATGACAAGTTCGTCCACCGGTATCGGTGATAATTCCCTTTGCTCGTTTCATCGCCGGTACAAAATCCGGCGTTGTCATTTCGGTCACGAGAATATCCCCCGACTGAATTTTATCATTCTCCTCGCGACTATGAATAATTTTCACCGGACCGGACGCCATCCCCATCGACGCCGCGGCGCCTTTGAGCAATACTTCGGCTTGATTTTCTGCAACAGATCCTTCGCTTGTTTCTTGTTTCTTGCCTAATGTCGTGATCGGCCTTGATTGAACCATAAAAATTTTATTACCGGCAATTGCAAACTCGGTATCCTGCGGCGAATTATAGTGAGACTCAATTTTATTTCCCAGCTTCGCCAGCTCCAAAATTTGGGCGTCGGTAATTTTCTGATCTTTTCTGTCAGCGATCGGAACTGCAACATGTTTATCACCACCACCCGGCGCTCGGATAATCTTCCACTCCTGACTATTCACTTCTTTGGCGCTGATCGTTTCCGTTGCTTTATCAACAAGATAGCGATCCGGTGTCACTGAACCGGAAACTATTGCTTCTCCCAAACCGTAGCCGGCCTCGATTATCAATTTTGATCTGTCGCCGGTCACCGGGTCAACAGTAAACATAATGCCGGATTTTTCCGATTGAACCATAATTTGCACCGGCACCGCCAAGCCAACTTTCATTTGATCATAATTATTGATTGCCCGATAATAGATCGCCCGAGCCTCAAAAAGCGAGGCGTAGCATTTTTGCAATGCCAAAACGACCTCGGCCGGACCTCTGGTGTTTAAAAATGTTGCTTGCTGACCGGCAAAGGAGTCCTCAGCGCCATCTTCGGCTGTCGCTGACGAACGAACGGCAACTTCGACATCGCCCAATTGTTTGTAATTTTTCTCAACTTCCAAAGCAATTTCCACTGGCATTTTAGCCGAGAGAATGTGGCGCTTTATGACTTTCGACAAGGCGTTGAGTTTTTTTGAATCCTCTGGGTCCAAACCTTTTGTTGCCTTGGCAATCGCCGGACCGATTCCGGTTTTCAACAAAAAGTGATGATAGGCATCAGCAGTGACAATGAAACCATTCGGCACCGGAAATCCGCCGCGGGTTAATTCGCCCAAATTCGCGCCCTTGCCACCGACAGTTGCTGTGTCATCCTTGCCAACATCCTTAAACCAAACAATAAACGGTTTTGTAGTTTTCTTCACAATAGTACCCTCCAAAGATTAAATCATAAATTATGAATTAAGAATAATGGGATCGAACCATAATTCGCAATTCATAGCTCATAATTCTTTTCTATTGTATCATAATTTACCTTGAAGTTTCTACAAAATGCTGTATTATAAAAAGCACCACCAAGAAAGGGTGATGTGGAGATGGGAAACAAAGTAGACGAGATTCGTACCAAGGCCGAAGAAGCAAAAGCGGAGATCGATAAAGTGACAAAAGCCAAAGTTGACGCTATTCAACAAGTGTGTAGACACGAATTTGTTTCAGATAGATTCATCATCGGATTTGAAATCGATAAATGCACAAAGTGCAATCTTACGAAAAGAGCCCCCTGCTTTCACGAATTTGCTCCGAAGCGACCAACCATTGATGGTGAAATCGTCGTCATAGATTGCGAAGTAGACGACTTTCATCAAAGCACAAGACCCTATTTCATCGCAATCTGTACAAAATGCGGCTTCGAGAAAAAGCTAACTGCTGGTTGCAATTGCCCAAAATGCCTTGGGGTCAATGTTATCTGTGAGGGAAGATTCGAAAATGGATACATTAGCGACATCAACAAACCGAAACTTCGACAAGCTGATCTTCCTGACTGTGTAAGTGGTTTTACTTCAGCAACTGCTCAGTGGATTGAAGTCTACTACTGCCCAGACTGTGGTTGTAAGTTTGCCACCATGGACAGAAACATTCCCATCCCGTAATCAACCGGCTACCGACTAGGTAGCCTTTTTTAATTTCTCGGTGACAACGTCGCGAACTTTTTCCCACTCAAATCCACGGGATAATAAATGACGCGACAATTTTCCGTAGATTTTTTCTGGCGGGATTTTTATATTTTTCCTCAGCCAGCGATCCGCCAACTCTTCAATTTCCGACGGCAAATCGGCATTCTCGACCAAAGTTTTCTCAATAATTTCTTTTGGAATTTTCTTTTCCAGCAATTTATTTTGCAGATAATACTTGCCAACCGGCTTAATGGTTTTTTTAAATCGAACAAAATTTGCCGCAAACTTTTCATCATCCAAAAAATTCTTTTGGGTCAGAAATTTCAGCGTCTGGGAAATTTCTTCATCGGAAAATTCTTTTCGACGAAGTTTCCCCTCCATTTCGCCGATGCTTCGATCACGCGATTTTAAGAGATAAAAGGCATATTCAAGTGGTTTGAGCTTTCCCATAAGTCAATTATAACAAAAAACCACCGGCCAAAGAGGCCAGTGGAGAGAAATTGTAAGCAAAGCTTATTTCTTTCCCTGATCTTCTGAATCTTTGAACATCCCGTAGACGGCAATCATTACCGACAATATTAAAACGTCGCGGGCAAGGTCGGCAATCAATCTGGCCCCATCACCAATTTTCATGTCAAACATTACAGACACTGCAACAACCAAGGCAGGCCAATAATACCAACGGCCAGGCTGAGTTTTGTTCCCATAATACCAACCGACAAGTATTCCGACAAAAACATCAAACAAAATTATGGACAACGGCACCGGTGCCATGGTCATTGGGCACACACTTCCCTTCATAGGTATACGAGCACGTCTTCAGTGTATCAAAAAAGAACTCCAAGTCAATAACTTCGGTTTATTAACATGCCTCAATGTCTCAATTAGGCAATTTTTAAGAAATAAAACTTATATTCCAACAGCTTTAACTTTTTTTCATTTTAGATCAAGTTAAACCTCCTGGGATTTTTCGCTAATTTTGGTTTTAATTTCCTCGGTGATTTTCGGATGTTCCTTTAAAAATGCGCGAGCGCCCTCTTTACCTTGACCAATTTTTTCGCCGTTATAGGAAATCCAAGCGCCGGCTTTTTCGATAATGCCTTCGGCAACGCCAAGATCAATAATTTCGCCTTCATGATCAATCCCCTGACCAAACATAATATCAAATTCGGCGGTTTTAAACGGTGGCGCAACTTTATTTTTCACCACTTTAACCCCGACATGATTGCCAACATTCTCCTCACCCCGTTTCAGTGTTGCTTTACGACGAATTTCCAAGCGAACCGAGGCATAAAATTTTAAGGCATTGCCACCGGTTGTCGTTTCCGGATTGCCGAACATCACACCAATCTTCATTCTGATTTGATTAATAAAAATCACCATTGTCTTTGATTTCGAAATAACGCCGGTCAACTTCCTCAAAGCCTGACTCATTAACCGGGCCTGAACGCCCATCATTGAGTCACCCATTTCGCCCTCAATTTCCGCTCGCGGCACAAGCGCAGCAACCGAATCGATAACGATAACATCAACGGCATTTGAACGAACCAGGGTTTCACAGATTTCTAACGCTTGTTCGCCGGTATCCGGCTGGGAGATCAGCAGGTCATCAAGATTAACACCGATTCGTTTGGCATACTCCGGATCGAATGCATGTTCGGCGTCGATAAAAGCCGCCAAGCCGCCGGTTTTTTGGGCTTCGGAAATAACATGAATTGCCAAAGTGGTTTTGCCCGACGATTCCGGACCATAGATTTCAATTACTCGACCGCGTGGCAAGCCGCCAACTCCAAGCGCCAAATCTAGCGCAAATGAGCCGGTTGAAATCACTGAAACGTCCATTTTGTTATCGGAGCCATACTTCATAATCGAACCTTTGCCGAACTGTTTTTCAATTGAGGCCAAGGCAACATCAAGCGCGGCATTTTTTGCCGTTCGAATATTTTGTTTTTCAATCTTTTGTTTTTCTTTTGCCTTTTCCTCAATCTCCTCCGGACTCTTCTTCACCATAATTTTCTCCAGTTAATTATTCCCAAAACTTTTAACTTTTTGATTACAATTTTAACTTCCTATCTCGGATCGCGCAAGGCGAGACGGGTTTTGGTTTTGATTTTTGAGCTATTTTTCCGCTGTTTTTGTTTTTCGCTCGACAACAAAAACCTTACTCTCCTCTTTGTTTGCTTTATTGGTCGCGGTTATGATGATTGTATTCAGACCGGTTTGCAAAGCGATTTGTTGCTGAAATCGGCCATCGAAGTTAACGGTAATCGGCTGTTTGTTAACCGCTAAATTGACGCCGGCATCGGTTTTACCCGCAACCAAGATTTGGTCGGACTCGACAACCATATCCTTGCTCGGACTATCAATCGCCAATTTGGGAACCGAAGCGAAGCTTACAACTTGGAGGATAATATAAACGACGGCCGACAGACAAAAAACTGCGCCGGCAAAAATTGCAATTACTTTCGGCGTAATAACAAAAGTTCTCTCTTTTATTATGCTGTCGGTGCGAAATTCATCCTGGTGAAAAGAGTTTTTACCCAATTTTTGTTGTTGCCAAAGACCAGCGATTTTTTCCGGCTCTAACCCAAGATATTCGGCATAAGTCGCCAGAAATCCTTTGGTGTAAATGTCGTTTGGCAAAAGATCAAAATCTTCGTTTTCCAAAGCCTCAAGATATTTCGCACGAACTTTGGTCGAAAGTTCAGCCTCAATTAAATCAACACCCTTTCTTTTTCGAGCGCGACGTAATTTTTCTCCCAAAGTATGAACTGTTCTAATTTTATGAAGATTAAATCCAGCAGCTGTCATTTTTATCAAAGATAAAAATTAAATTTATAATTTCTAAATAAAGCCCAAAACTTTAGGCACTTGACATTCTGATTTCGCCATTTTCCTCACTAGTAGTCTTGTCTAAATTGGTCGTCATCGCCAGCAATTGATTGATCGGTGTTGATTAAAATATCTCGTGGCTTGGCGCCGTTCGATGGACCGATAACTCCCTCCTGTTCCATAATATCCAGAAGTCTTGCAGCCCTAGCATAACCGACCCGCAACCGACGTTGCAAGAGCGAGGCTGAAGCCTGACCGGAATTTGTCACAACTGTTAACGCTTCTTCGTATAAATCGTCATCAATTGAACCGCCGGCATTGCGACCGCCCATAGCCTTTGCTGGCCGGAATGAAACAATTGATTCGTCATATTCGGCTTGGCCCTGCTTTTTCAAAAAATCAACCAGTTCATTAATCTCCTTATCGGAAACAAAACAGCCCTGAATACGACGCGGTTTGGCTAAACCATTACCGATAAAAAGCATATCGCCATTACCCAGCAGTTTCTCTGCGCCAGACATGTCAAGAATCGTCCGCGAATCAATTTGTGATGCGGTAGCAAAAGCGATTCGTGAGGTAATATTGGCTTTAATCAAACCAGTTAGAACATCAACCGACGGTCGCTGAGTCGCGACAATTAAGTGGATGCCGGTAGCGCGAGCCATTTGAGCAATTCGGACAATTGAAGCCTCAACCTCGTTGGCAGAAACCGCCATCAAATCAGCCAATTCGTCAATGATAATAACAATATATGGCAACTTCCCTTCCAGCCCCGGCGATTCATTATAGGCGACAATATTTCTTTTGCCGATTTCGGCAAACATTTTGTAGCGTCGCTCCATTTCGTAAACCGTCCACTTTAAGGCCGAGACGGTTTTATCAACCTCGGTTACTACCGGCGTGTACAGGTGTGGAATTCCGTTGTAATTGGTTAGCTCGACTCGTTTCGGATCAATGAGGATTAATTTCATGTCCTCCGGCGAATTGTGAAAAAGAAAAGTTGTAATAATTGAATTGATGCAAATTGATTTTCCCGAACCGGTGGCGCCGGCGATCATCATGTGCGGCATTTTTTCCAGATCGATGGCAACCGGAGCGCCAGCAACATCACGACCAAGCGCGATCGCCAATTTGCTCTTTTCGGCTTTAAATTGCGGCGACGCCATCACCTCTTTTAGCGTCACTTTTGCGGCAAGCAAATTTGGAACTTCGATACCAATAGCCGATTTGCCGGGAATCGGGGCCTCAACACGCAAACTTTTTGCCGCCAAGGCCAAGGCAATATCATTGCCACGAGTCGTAATTTGATTTAATTTTACTCCCTCGTTCGGCCGCAGTGTGTACTGGGTTACCGTTGGACCGACATTGACATCCTGCATTTTGACTTCAATACCAAAACTCTGAAAACATTTTTTGATCGTTTCGACATTTTTGCCGATATCACCGGACTTGGCAACATCGTTTGACTCCAAAAGCAGATCATAGGTCGGGAACTGCCAAACTCGGCCGGCATTAGTTTTGACCGCCGGACGCGGTGCCGATTCGATTACTGGAGCTCTCGGCACCTCCTCAATTTTCGGTCGACGCGATAAGGTCCCAAGACCGCGACGAACTCTTTCCATAAAACTGGCTCGACGTGGCTCCAGCTCCTCCTCCTGCCCCTGCCGATGAACTTTAACACCAGTGGGAACAGGCGCTTCTTCCTCTTCGCGTCTTTCGGTTTTAAGTCCGAAGATTTTTGCAAATGATAAATTGAAGGTAATCATCACCGAAACCAAAGTAACGGCGATTAAAATTACAAAGGCTGGGAAAATTCCGACTGACGCTCGTAGCGGCGCTGAAATTAAGTAACCAAAAATTCCACCACCTTGACCATTGATCGCGGCATTTTTGGCATCAACCGCCGGAATAAATAAGTGAATTAGTGCCGGAAAAAATAGAAAAAAGAGGACAATCCCGACAAAGCGGGCCATTTTAACGCCACCTTTGGGCGGAAAGAGGATGATTGTGCCGAGATAAAATAGTGTGACCGGAACAAGATAGCCAACGATTGTGCCGAAAAGTTTGTAATCTAGTATTTTCAACTGTTCACCCAGCTGGCCGGCGGCACCGAAGATCCCTAAAAAGGAAACAATCGCAAAGATCATTAAAAAAACAGCAAAAATCTCCCGCCAAGTATCAGTGCCAAGACCGAGTGTCCAATCAAAGACAAAATTGCCCCACTCGTCTTCCTTCTGCCACCATAGCGGTTTTTTCTGTTTATGTTTTGGATACTTGCGTCGCCTGCCCAATTTGCCCTCACTTTTTATTTGTCTTCGGGATGATAAAACAATAAGAATAACATCTAAAGTGTTTGACACTATTATACCACAAGCAAAAATCAAAAATATACCATGGTTGGAATTGACAGTCTAAGATCATTTTGATATACTCCCCGAGTAATTAGTCGACAAAAAACGAGGGGGTAGTACAGTGCCAAAACCCAAGGTCACGTGGGCATATGATTGGGATATCATGAAGCTGTTGGACGAGTTTGACCGGAATTGCAGTCGCGGGGGGCAGGCCAGCATTCCGATTGACTACAGCATTCTCAAAGGAGTCGATTCAGCCGGGTCTAACCCTTTCCAACTAGGCCGGTATCTGAAAGGTGTTCTGCGCGCCCGAATTCTTGGCAAAATTCCTCCATTCAAACGCGGAGACAAAGTAACCGTAACGGATGCTGTCACTTGTATTTCGATTGACTCGGCTGTTGGCGGTGTCGTCGGGGAATATCGGAAATTCATGAGATTCGATGACGAAGAGCAGTCAATTGTATTCCCAAAAGATCGTTTAACCATTGATCGAATCTGGTTTAACGACGATGACAATTGGTATGTTGAATTCACGGAAATAAAGTATCCCAGAATTGAAGGGAGACCGGTATTCCCTTGCGCCGGACTAATTCCGACCAAAAGCTGATTGAAACTGATTAAAGAACCCAAAGCGGTCGCAGGCTTTCGCCCACGACCGCTATTTTTTTTGCTTATTAGTTTAAGACTTATGACTTTTTTAAACTTCTATCACCACCGGAATTACCATCGGTCGGCGTTCGGTTTCTTTGTAAAGAAAATCGCCAAGTTCTTCGCGGATTTTAGTTTTAATTAGTCCCCAATCACCACGTGATCGTTTATCAACCGCATGTTTGGCAAAAAGTCGTTTAATTTCCGCCCTGGCCTTGTGAACCAGGTCCTCATTTTCTCGCATATAAATGAAGCCACGAGAAATAATATCAGGTGAAGTGACGATTTGTCCGCTTTCATGACTAACGGTGACAATGACAACGAAGATGCCGTCTTCGGCCATGGCTTTTCGGTCGCGAAGAACAATATTGCCAACATCGCCGACACCGAGTCCATCAACCATAACATATGAAGCCGGGACACGCTTATTTGTAACGCCACCTTTTCCACCCTCAAATTCGATAATCTGGCCGTTGTCGGAAACCAAGATATTCTCCTCTGGAATTCCAACATCCTGTGCTAGTCCGGCGTGAACCATCAATTTGTGACGTTCGCCATGAATCGGAACAAAGAATTTCGGTTTGATTAAACCGATCATCAATTTCAAATCTTCTTGATAAGCGTGACCGGAGGTGTGAACGTCAAACATTTTCTGATAGATAACCCTTGCGCCTTCGCGATACAGGTTGTCCATAACTTCAGAAACCGATCGTTCGTTGCCGGGAATCGGCGAGGATGAAAGAATGACCGTGTCGCCTTTTTTAATTTTAATCTGTCGATGTTCGCCAGCAGCAATTCTGGTTAGCGCCGAGCGTTCCTCACCTTGAGAACCGGTACAAACAACCGTGACGCGGTTATCAGGATATTTGCCGATGTCGGCAACATCAATCATCGTCTCCGGCGGGATAATCAGCGCTTTGATTGAAGCCGCAACTTCAACGTTGGCAATCATTGATCGGCCGGAAAAAGCGACTTTGCGATTTAATCTTTTAGAAACATTTAAAATCTGTTGAATACGAGAGATAAGCGAAGCAAATGTCGCCATGATAATTCGGCCGCGAGCGTTTTCGACCAATTTGAACAGTGAATCCTCCACCTCTTTTTCTGATATTGTATGACCGGGTTTTTCAGCATTGGTTGAATCGGAAAAAAGGGCTAAAACGCCCTGGCCACCGAGTTGCGCCAACTTTGAAAAGTCGGTCGGCTTGCCGTCTGCCGGTGTATGATCGAATTTCCAGTCGGTGGCATAAACCAAAATTCCTTCCGGAGTCGTAATTGAAAGCCCGAAACTGTCGGGGATATTGTGATTTAGCCTGAAAGTTTCAATTCGAAAACATCCGAGTTGTAAAATTTCTTCACCCGGAGTAACGGTTGTGATTTTGACCCGGTTTTCCATACTAAACTCTTCGAGTCTTTTTTTAATTAGTCCAACGGTCATTGGCGCCGAATAAATTTGTGGGCTTCCAAGCTTGTCATATAAATAAGGAATCGCGCCGGTGTGGTCCAAGTGACCGTGAGTGATAACCAAACCGCGAATCTTGCTTTTGTTGTCGGCCAGATAGGAAACATCGGGAATAACATAGTCGATTCCCGGCATGTCTTCATTCGGAAACATTAAACCGGCATCAATGATCATGATGTCGTTGCCATATTCAATGGCGGTCATATTTTTACCAACTTCTTCCAAACCACCCATTGGGATAATTCGAAGCGCCGGTTTTTTAAACGGGTTAGCGTTCGGTTGCGGCTGACTGACAACACCGGCATTCGGGGTTAAATTACCAAATGTCTTCGATAGGTCGGTCTTTTTCGGTCCGCGTTGCGTTCTTTCTCGTGTAATCATAGTTCTTTCTCCAAAATTCCAATCGGTCAAATTTGTCTAATTGGACCAATTAGTCTTATTAGTTCTTTAAAATAATTTTTCTTGCTTAATAATAACTTTTTCTCTTTCAATTTTTTCTTTAGATAGTTCCACTTTCACCTTCTCTATCGCCGCCGGCAATTTGGCAAAATCATCAAGTAATGTTTGCCGCATACTGCCATTGTGAAGGGCAGCTGCCGGATGATAAAGCGGGAAAAAGTAGATTCCATTTGCCCGGTGGTACAATTTCGCTCGCAACTTTGTAATACCACCGAGATCGGGAAGATAAGTTTCTGTGCTGTGCCGTCCTAGCGTAACGACGATTTTCGGATTAATAATCCGTATCTGTTGCTCTAGGTACTTTCGGCAAGCCGATTTTTCTTCCGGTAATGGATCACGATTTGCAGGCGGGCGGCATTTCAAAGTATTTGCGATATAAACATCCGCTCGCTGTAAACCGATAGAATCAAGTAGTTGATCAAGAAATTTGCCGGCTGGACCGCAAAACGGTCGACCTTCTTCGTCTTCTCTTGCGCCCGGAGCCTCGCCGATAAACAATATTTGGGCTAGAGGATTTCCTTCACCGGGGACGATATTTCGTCGTGTCTTATAAAGAGGACAAAGTTGGCAGTTAGCAATTTCTCTCTCAACTTTAAGTAGTTGTTCTTTTGTTTCTTCTAGGTCCATAAAAGCAAAAAATATAGCTCTGGTTGCCTTAGATTGATGTAAAGAGATCAAACAATTAAGATTCTTATTTACATCTTAGCATACCTATTTACATTTGTCAAGCCTTTTGCGGCTCTATGTCAAGTAATGTGATAAAAGTAGACTAATTGGAATGAAAGCAAGCATTGCCTTTCTAATGTAATTATCAATATTTCTAAAACCATATGATAAGCGTTTAATAGTTTTAAGTTTTGTGTTGACTCCTTCGGT
>CAINNR010000036.1 GCA_903851235.1 uncultured Candidatus Berkelbacteria bacterium
AACAATTTTGCATAGGTAGACTCCTTGTAGTTAAGTGATATTTCCTACATTCAGTCTACCTATTTTTGTTTTCAGCTCAAAATGAAGCTGAAACTACCACACTATTTAGTATAGAGCCTTGACTGGTAATGTCTTTATAAATTGGGATTACAACTTTTTTTTACAGTTGGGAACAGATACTAAAAAAGCCGCTACTAGAGCGACAAATTTTCTTGGTTCCCGGGTAGAGATTCGAACTCCAATTGACTGGACCAAAACCAGCTGTCCTACCATTAGACGACCCGGGAGTATTAACACAATGATATCAAATTCGGCCTCAGAAATCCAGAGTCTGGGAATATTTGACAAATCTGTTATAGTGAATTCATCCGCCACAACATGGAAGGAAGTGTTCAGCGATGTGTCCACCGGTGCCGTTTTGTATTGATCGAGAAAAGAATCAGGTTGGTTACAACAGTCACTACATGGCAGTAAAAGAAATCGGAGAATATTCAAGATCTTTATCTGTCGGTCAATTCCTGCTGGCAATAATTCCGGATAATTTGGATGAAACCATTCATCTGACGATTAACGGCAGTTGGGCTTCCATCAATGTAATCGAAATGCTGATGGCAAGGCTAAATGACGCCCGCCAAATTATGGATATGGAGACTTCCCTACCAATCGATATTGCGCCGCCGCTTAGGATTCTGGCGGCAGAGATCAATCATTGGTATAAAGATACCGAAAGAGGATACTGGATGGCATATTTGCCACCGCCAACACTGGTAGCTTCCAGTTTGTTCTGGCTAAACGGCCAGCTACCCGATTACAACGCAATACCGTTCGGTCAAATAGTGGACTGGGTAAAAAGGTCTGTCGAAAAACACCGAAAGTAGTTACTTTGACCTTTGGGCCCGCATTGTGCGGCCCTTTTTTTACTGATTAAAAAAGGGGTAGAAACTAATCTGCCCCGATGTTTCACGACTTTCGTCATCAGACTGGCTCCGGAGCCGACTCCATCGACTCGAAGATCTTGCTAATCCACACGACGACCTCGTCATCGGTCGACACCTCCCTAACATCTTCGTCGTTGGTTATCCTCTGTTTGATTATGCAAGAGGAAGCGCCAGCCGACCATGCCTTGAAGGACTCGGCGGCGTTCTTGACACCAATGATGACGGGGTCTTCTCTGCCCTCGGCCAGCAGCGCACAGCCGGCTCTGGTGTCTTCGACAAGGATAACGATAACCTCACCATCAAGCCTTTCAAGTGAGGACAACCGGTCAATGGCATCCAGCTCGACAACCTCGTACCCGGCCGTTTGAATAGCCCTGACCCGCTCCTTAAATCCGATCATTACAACTCTGCGTGCCATTTTGGCACCTCCTGTATGAAAATGACCTGCTAATCGATAATATAAATAAAATATTACCTAAAGTCAAACAAATAAAGTAAGTTTTGGATTAAAAAAGCCTTAAGCAGTTAATAAGCCGGGTTCTGTTTAGATGACATCTATCTACGCGTGAAGGCCCGAGGTCATCTTCCGAGCAGGAATTGATGATATTGGGTCCGCTCCACTTGCACCAAACGAGGCTTGCCACAGACAAGTGTCGCCACTTGAACGCGTGCGCTCTTACCACACGATTTCAACCTTACTGCCGTGCAAAGCGCGGAATTTTCAATTATTAATTAAGAATTCCGTGCTTCGCACGGTTAGCGGTATATTTTCTGTTACGCTTTTCTCAAAGCTCACACCTTGCTCATTTTCACGAGCGTTTTGCTCTTTGGTGCCCGGACTTTCCTTCCCTTACGGGGTCATCCTAACTACTTAAGGCTATACTATTATATCAATTTGTTGAAATTTGTCAATATGACTCTGATGATGATACAATTTGGGCATGATAATATTTGATATTCTCTTTTTAATCTTTTTACTCGGCTTTATTTTCTGGGTTTCATCTCATCTATTTTCCTCAATTTTTTATGTGCCATATGTAAATTCCTCCGACTCGGCGATCCATGATGCGCTCAAACTTGCCGGTTTAAAGAAAGGCGACAATTTTCTCGACTTGGGTTGCGGCCGTGGAGACGCTTTGATTGTTGCCGCTCGTGATTTTGGTGCCAAAGCTGTCGGTTACGAAATCTCCCCGTTCCCCTATCTTTTGGCAAAAATCCGGACGCGACGACATAAAAGTATTTTAATTTTTCACCATGATTTTAAAAATGCTACAAAGGCTGTGCAAAATGCCGATGTAATTTATTTATATTTACTCAATTCCGTACTGGATAAGATTGAGGGCAAGATATTTGATAATTCAAACGACAGGGCTAAAATTGTAACGCTGGCATTCAAATTTGTAAAACATCAACCAACAAAAATCATTGAGACCAAAAATCTCGGACGAGAGACAAATATCTATTTATACTCAAAAAATCCCTAACATAAAGGGTGGGGGTTGACAAAATGTAAAGCTTGCTTTACATTTAAAGTATTATGACCAAAGAGTTAGAGATTAAAATTGGCGAAAAAATTAAAGAATTGCGGAAAAAACATCATTTCTCACAGGAAGATCTTGCGGGGCGATTAGGGGTTACGCGACAATCGATTATTTCACTCGAGCAAGATAAATATCTTCCATCACTACCTCTGGTAATTTCAATGTGTGATGTTTTCGAAACCGCGTTTGATCAGATTTTTGCTTTCAGTGAAGAGATCAATCAGGTTTTTAATAATCGAAAAATAATTAATCACTCCGATAACTTCGGAGAGAAAAAGGAGGCAACCATGCCAAGTGACCTTTCACCATGGCGACCATTTCGCGAAGCAGTCTCCCTGCACGACGCAATGGATCGCTTGTTCGAAGACAGCGTTATCAGCCCGAAAAATATTGGGGCAATGCCAAAAATTGATATCAAAGAGACAAAAACGGCAATTGTCGTCTCTGCCGAACTTCCGGGAATTGATGAAAAAAAAGTTGATGTTGAAATTTTGGACAATGTAATGACAATTTCCGGCGAGAAAGCGGAAGAAAAAGTTGAAGATGGCGAAGGCTACCATTACAAAGAATCGCACACCGGCGTCTTTGAACGAAGTTTTTCCTTGCCGGCTGATGTCAAAGCGGAAAAAGCCGAAGCGGAAATGAAGAACGGCGTTTTGACCATCACGGTTCCAAAAATTGAGCCGAAAACGGCAAAAAAAATTTCCATCAAACCCAGCGCTAAAAAATGATGTTTGATTGGTAAATTGGCTATAAAAAAAACCCTCCACGCTGGAGGGTTTTTGGTTACTGCTCGGCAAGTATTTGTGAAATCTGTTGTCTAAGTTCGGTTATTTCGTTGTTCAATTCCTTAACTTGTCGCTCTTTCTCCTTAATTTCTTCCCACATTTTCTTGAGAGCCTTAATGACAGTCGGGGTCTCAAGATATCTGGTCAAAAGGTCAGAGGCTTGGTCAGCAAACATTTTCAAAATGCGAAGATCCTCTTCATTAAAACTTGCTTCGTGGTGTTTCCCAAAGAGGTAGACTACACCAATTGGCTCTCCATGCCTTAATGGGTTTTCACCGTCGGTGATCAAGTGGTATAGCACGCAACAAGTGAAATTGTGTCCAGCGGATAACTGCCTTTCAAAATCTGAAACCGGTCTGTCGCCAATTGCAGCACCCGGCTTATCCAAACTCAGGGCATGGACCGCCAAACCCTCAATCGGCAAAACCATGTCGTGATCGAACCCGGGACCGCAACAAAACTCACGCAATAACCGTAGACTCAACTTGTCATCGGAAAAAAACAATATTGCTACTGAATCAGTATGCATGAGATCAGAAATACGTGAAGCACATCTTCGCAATTTATCATTTGCGGGCAGGAATTCCATCGGTCTCGCTCCCGTGTTCGTATTGATCCAGCCTGACCGGATTCTACCAAAATATATTTTGAGTGTCAATATAAAAAACCCTCCACATTGGAGAGTTTTGGTTGTTGAGACAGGCTTAGGGTAGAGACAAATTATGTGCATCAAGATGATCTTTCAAAGCAGTAGCGGTATTAATGGCCAGCATTTCCAAATCACACAGGTTACCATCACAAAACTGTTGTCCGTTAATCTTCTCAAAAACATAAGCAACACCGATCGGGTCGCTATAAGTACAGGGGCCATCACCGTTATCAATCCGCGGGCAAAGAAGACAACAAGCAAAATCAGATTTGGCGTACTGTTTTTCAAAATCTGAAACCGCTGGCGCAATGATTGCCTTGGTCAAATCTCCTTGATGCAGAAGATCGGGAACAACTCCTTCGATCGGCAACATCTGTTCACTAACAACTGCGTCACCACGAATCATCCCGGAGAACAATCGCAACTTATCATTGTCAGTGTTGAAAACCAGAATTACAACAGTTTCTGCCTCCATAATAACCAGCCAATGTTTTAAACAGCCTGGTAGCCATTCCTCAATTCGTTTAACTCTCATGGTCACTCGCTCTCCTCGCCCGTGTTGTTGCAACTTTGCCGATCTTATCAAGATATATACTATTTGTCAAAAATAAAAGCCCTCCAATAATGGAGGGGTTGAGAAGTATTAGCGAAGTCCACGACTGAATTGAATTGCTTCAATTGCCATTTCAATATAGTCAAAAGCCTCTATAATATCTAAATGATCTTCGGGATCGCGCAAGCGGCCCTGAGCATCAATACTAATTCTGGCAATACCGGAATACGTGCTGTACAAACTCCGTAATTGTTCTGAGGAATTTTTTGATAATCCGCCGGCAAAACCGACGCCGATTTTACCATCTGTTTTGGCCACAATTGCATCCATAGTCTTGTAATACATCTCGGGGTTGACTTCGAAACCAACTCCACCGCTTGGATCAATCAAAATGTCGGTGATCAAATCTCCATAACCAGCCACTTTGTAGGCAATCTTATCCGGCAACTGACCAAGCATTGCCGCTTTGCCAAGATGCAATATTGTTCGGTGGGTCGAAGTGACTTCTTCCCGAAATCTCTTGATTTGGTCAATCGGCGGCCAAGCCATATTAATTTGGATGCCGGAGACAATATGGCCACCAGCTGTTTCATAAAGTTCGATCAGTTGGTCCGCCAGAGTAGTTTGATCTTGAGTGTTGTAGTGAATAACACGAAAAGTCATTGTATCAGCGATATCGGAAGCGGTTCGGAAAATGTCGTAGATTCTCTTGACCGCCGGATATCGATTCGGCCAATTGTTCTGCTCACCACGTAGTGTTGTGTCACTTGCCAAGACGCCAATCATCAGTAATCGACCGGGTTTCAAAGTGCCGTCTTGATCCTCATAACGATCAGCCAACAAATGAACCAGCTGGTGAACTTCACCAGGCAACATAAAACCGGTCACACCGATGTACGGAAGTCGCCAACGATCAACTTCCCTATCTCTGAACTCCTCCATCTGGCCACCAACTTTCCTCGGGATTATCAGCACTAGTATATGCTAGCATTTTATTAAAACTTTTGCCAGAAAAATCTGAACATATTTTGTAAGTTTTAAAAACCCTCCAGCAATGGAGGGGATTTGGTAATTGATGCAAGATTTCTTGACTACTTATTAGCCAGACAATTGGCCAACAATAGATCTCTGATTTGTTCGTCGTCGCAACCCCAAAATATTTCCACAGCATCATTGGCAAGAATATCCAACAAACGAATGTCGTCATCGTTGAATTGATGATCATATTCGCGGCCGAAGGTATAAATTACCCCGACCGGAACTTGTGGGTAAGTTTTACTGAACTGATCTTGCGGCGGAAGTCGAAGTTGGCAACAAAGGGCTCCATGGACGCCATTTAAATAGATTTTTTCTAATTCGTTTGCTGTTTCCCGTGATATTTCCTGTCGAAGTAAGCCATGGATATTGGGACTTTCTTCAAGCCCAAGCACTTCCGCTGCTAAACCGGAAATTGGAATGTTGTGAAAAACGCTGTCACCGACCAAACCATCACAAAGTTCCGGCGCCGTGACGAAATGATCTCCGTCTTTAAGCAAAATTGCTATGCGCCCCGTGAACAATACCGCCTTAATCCTTGCGAAAAGATGCTTCAGATGAAATTGTACATTAGTGGAAACAGTTAGCATTGGTCTCGCTCCCATGCCGGTATTGGTCCAACCTGATCGGATTCTATCAAAACATGACTCTGGTGTCAATAAAAAAGCCCTCCAGCAATGGAGGGAATTTGGCAATTGTGATAGGTCTTTTGATTACTCCCAACTATTCATTCGCGGCAAGATGATCAGTTACACCACTGCCCCAGAGGAATGCGGCGATTCTGTCAGCAAAACGGGCGAGAAGCTTGATATCGTCATCGTTCGGTTGTTCGTTAAAGTTCCGACCGAAAATATAAATCACACCAAAGGGATCCGGATCAGTGCTTTCGCCCGCAAGAATTGGGAATGGAATCCGAAGCGGGCAACAAACAAATCCTATTCTGTCTTCTTCACCTGGTTTTTCAGCAGACAAATAAGATCTTTCGAGCTGATTTTCACCAAAATGTTTCAAAAGACCGCGAACACTACAATCTTTACCAAACCGAAGCACTTCCGCCGCCAAACCGGAAACAGGGGCGTTTACCACCACTCCGCAATGGCCAAGTCCCCGACAAAGCTCGTTGGATGAAACCAAGTGATCGCCGTCTAAAAGCAGAATCGCAATCCGATTGGTGAGCATGACCACACTGAGCTTATGCAAAATTCCGTCCAAAACGGCATATTGCTCACTCCCGATCTTCAGCATCGTACTCTCTCCCTGTGCTCAGATTGATTCAGCCTGACCGGATTCTATCAAAATATGACTCTGGTGTCAATAAAAAAAGCCCTCCAGTAATGGAGGGACTTGAGTGGTAGATTACGTTAGTGATTTGATTATTTCCAAAACAAAAGTCGAAATCCTGGACACTGTTTGAAACTGGCGTTGACATTCGGATCGAACATAAATAGCAAAATTCGGATCGTTTAGAGGAACTAATCCATTCATCTGCAAATCACCGCCGGGAATCGCCCTCGGGAAACAACCTTCGCGATATTCACCCCGAAGCTCTTGCCGACCGTCAATATCGGAAATTACAACCCACGGCCCGTTTTGCCTGACAATTTCCAAGCACTCAGCAGAGTTTTCAGCAATTGTCATTTTAATACGAGCAAGACGAAAGTTGGTCAGACTACCTGTTCCGCAAAGATCTCTAGCAACCTCTTCCGCTTCTTTCTGAGCTTCAAACGGGGTTAACCCATTACAACAGAAATTCCACCATTTTTGTTTTTCATTATCAATACTCGGACCGATTAAAAAAATATCATTCGGCGGATCCGGCGATTGACCGATAAAAACAAATCCATCGACTTCACGCACTTGGGCCACCTCCAATCAGTGTTTTTAATCTAGAGTATATGCTAGCATTTAATTTTAAACTTTGCTACAATAATACTGCATTTGCGCCCATAACTTCAGTCTAAGGCCAACCAATTAATGGCCGGCAGTTATAATCACAAAGATGCGCGATTAGCTCAGTTGGTTAGAGCGCTACATTGACATTGTAGAGGTCACTGGTTCAAGTCCAGTATCGCGCACCAAAAAGATGATAAAATCTTGGCAACAAAAATTGGAAATGAAAATCAAAACATATCTGACAGGCCAATCAGCTTGTCACGATTTTTATCATTTGGATCGAGTCCGCGACAATGCCATGACTATTGAAAAAGAAATCGATTGCGATAAAGAAATATTGGAAGCCGCTGCGCTTCTGCACGATATTGGATATAAAGGGCACGAAGGTGACGACAAAAATCATCATCTCTATGGAATGGAAGTTGCTAAAAAGTGGTTGCCGGAAGTTGGCTTTCCGAACAAAAAAATTCCGGAGGTAATCGAAGCAATAAGATTGCATGATAATTTCGCATGGGGCCACAACGGTGAAAAAACCGATCACATCGTGACAAAAATCATTCAGGATGCTGATCGTATCGATGCTCTTGGTGCCATCGGAATAGCAAGAATCACCTATTACCATGGCGAGGTTGGGTTGCCGATTTATAGCGACGAAGAATTGCCGGACGAAAAAATCGTTTGGGCCGATCACAGTCTTTTGGATCAAATCAGACGAGAGCCGATGAAAAAATGGCAGTACTTAAATTTCCCAATTTCTAAAAAAATTTCAAAAAAACGTTCTGAATTTGTTGAAGTATTTTACAACGAACTGAAACAAGAGCTTGAGTCTTATCATAAAAAATAGTTTATGAATTTAAAAAACTCCGACAAAGAAATTTTTGATTCTATCGCAGCGGAAAAAGACCGTCAATTTTATAATTTGGAATTGATCGCCTCGGAAAATTACGTTTCGGAGGCAATTTTGGAAGCCCAAGGCTCGGTTTTAACCAATAAATACGCTGAAGGTTATCCGCAAAAGAGATATTATGGCGGTTGTCGCGAAATTGATAAATCGGAAACTTATGCAATTGAACGAGTAAAAAAACTTTTTGGCGCCCGCTTCGCCAATGTTCAACCTCACTCCGGTTCACAAGCCAATATGGCGGCATATTTAGCCGTGGCAAAACCGGGTGACAGAATTCTTGGGCAATCACTTAATTCCGGCGGGCATTTATCGCACGGATCAAAAGTCTCATTTTCCGGCATATTTTTTGACGCGCACTCCTATGGAGTCAATGAGAAAAGCGGCTTGATTGATTATGAAGAAGTCTTAAAAATTGCAAGAGAGGTCAAACCGAAAGTAATAATGTGCGGATTTTCCGCTTATCCAAGGCAGATTGACTTCCTGTCGTTTCGAAGAATCGCCGACGAACTTGGCGCCTACTTAATCGCCGACATCGCCCATATTGCCGGGTTGGTAGCAACCGGATTTCATCAATCGCCAATCGGAATTGCCGACATTATCACCACCACAACCCACAAAACTTTGCGTGGGCCTCGTGGCGGAGTAATACTAACAAATGATGAAAAACTGGCAGAGAAAATTGACAAAGCAATATTTCCCGGTGTTCAGGGCGGACCGTTGGAACATATTATTGCCGCCAAAGCCGTTTGTTTTAGGGAAGCACTTGAGCCGAACTTTAAAGAGTATATAGCACATGTAATTGGTAATATGCGGGTTTTAGCCGATACACTCGACTGTTTTGACTTCGACTTGGTTACCGGCGGTTCGGATAATCACCTGGCTTTAATTGATTTACGCAATAAAAAAATCTCCGGTCTTGAGTTCGAGTGCGCGCTGGAAAAAGCCGGTATCACTGTTAACAAGAACTCGGTTCCCGGTGATGACAAACCAGCGACTGTAACTTCCGGCGTTCGAATCGGTACAGCCGCGATTACGACTCGCGGTATGGGACCGGCGGAAATGCAACGAATCGCCGAAATGATGAACATTGTTGCCGATCACATCGGTGATGATAAAAAAATGGCCGAGCTCAAAAAAGAGGTTCGCGAAATGTGCGCCAAATTTCCAATCTAGCCACTATTTATTGGGCAAGTAAAAAATCTCTTTCTCCATAAAGAGATTTTTTTGTTATAATCAGTTGACGGAGAGGAGTTGTCTCACATGGGTCGGTTTAGCCGAGACGACGCAGCAATGTTGACAGCCTTCAATTGGGCGGCTCGTTCCCCCTGCTGCTATTTCTGGGTCGGATGTTGCATAACAAGCGACCGTGTTATTAGCGTCGGATACAACGGTGGCCCAAGCGGAACACCAAACTGTATCGACACCGGCTGCAAGAAGGATTTGGGGCAAAGTTGCACGGCCGTACACGCAGAAGATAACGCAATGTTTTTTGCCGGTGATCCCAATCAGTTGGTTGGATCAACGCTATATGTTACAGTTCAGCCCTGCGTTTCGTGCTCAAGCAAAATCATCGGCCGCAAGATCGCTAGAGTAGTTGCAGCGACTCCATATTGCAGAATCTCGGTTGGTTGCGACAACCGGCAAGACGAATCCGAACAAGCAAGGAACTGGCTTATCGACTCAGGCGTCCAATTCGATTGGTACAAACCCGAGCACGACTTTGCTAAACAATTATTTGATGGATATCTAAACCACATCGAGCAGGCCCTCGACCGCTATCGCACACCCGAGTCCTAGCAACCACGCTGGGCTCTTTATTTATCCAAAAAAAGGCTTAATATACAAAAACTCCCGACTAATTGCCGGAAGTTGAGCTTGGCTGTCTTTCGATAACCGACCTAAGATTGAATGACCAGTAAACAATGATATGGAATAAACAAGCAAATTCCTGCGTCGAAAGTAGTTGATCTGGTCCGAAGTAATATGATCCACTTTCGCCCCTAGTTAGCTCGGCTTTCAAACCACTAGTATATTCAATTCGAGTCAAAAGTCCGGTTTTCGGATCAACAAATATTGATGAAACGACATCCCGGAATCCGGCGTCTGCTAGCTCTTTTTCCATGCTGCCATCATTCCAGCTTGCAATTATTTCTCTGGAATATCTTTTTGCCCACAACCTGGCCAATTTAACAGACCAACTGTCAATTTCAATCACAAATGACATTCTACCGTCAGCCAAACTGACATCAACAAAATAATCGGCAAAACGTCTTGGAATTGGTATGGTTACCACCTCCAAAATAAAATATATACTAAATATCGTAGCAAATCAACAAGAAAAATTGAGAATCAAAATAGCCATTGTTAATCAATCCAATTAATGATATTATTTAACTAATCCAAATTGTTGACTCGGCTACCAACCGACGAAGTTTGGCGCAATTCGCAGCGAAGCGAATAATTAAGATCCAATCGAGATGGAACCGGCCTTAAATTATTGAAGGCCTCTCGAATTATTAGGATCTTTTTTGTTAAAATAATATGATAAGCAGAAATATTTACAAAACCTATCTGGCGGCAGTCAAGAACTCCATTGGCTCAAAAACTTTTCGAAATTTTTGGGTTGTCGATGGCAAAAAGAAATTCGACGCCATGCGAAATGGTGAGCTTTCTTGCGCCTTTTTCGTTTCCGGAATTTTAACCATGTTCGGATTGATTGAAAGAATTCACGGCACTGTGGCGTCAACAATTTCCGATTTGGAAAAATCCGGTTGGCAAAAAGTTCGAAGACCACGAATTGGCTCAATTCTGGTCTGGGAAAAACAACTGTTCGGAATCGAAGAACATTCGCATATCGGTTTTTATATTGGTGGCAGCAGAGCAATCAGCAACAACGTGAGAAAAGGCTTCCCCGCAAGGCACAATTGGCAATTCGACGGCAAACGAAAAGTTATAGCAATTTATTGGAAGGAAATAAAATGAACGATGCAACGATACGACCTACTACCACCTTAGATGCAAAACAGATCTCGATTTTATCAGGTCAGCTTGGAGATTTTGTCTCTGAAACAGATATTTCCCACAGGCTAGAGCATCAAGGTAATCAACAAGAAACTTTTGTAGCAGAGATGGATGACAAAATTATTGGATGGATAAATGTTTTTGTACGGTTAGAAATATTATCTGGAATCCAGGCCAGAGTTGGCGGATTAGTTGTTGACGAAGCTATTCGCGGAAAAGGCATTGGGAGATCGCTTATGAATGCAGCTGAAGACTGGGCAAAAAAAATGGACAGCAAAACCCTGAAGCTAAATACTCGGACTGAAAGAGGAGGGGCGCACATCTTTTATCAAAAAATTGGATACGAAAAAGCAAAAGTACAAACATCGTTTAAAAAAAAATTATAAAGAATTATAAGGAGAGAATATGACAGAGAAAAAATTTGACCTTGAGACAATTCGGCATTCGCTTTCACATGTTTTGGCGGCGGCGGTGCAAGAGATGTTTCCGGAAGCAAAATTGGGAATCGGACCGGCGATAGACAACGGTTTTTATTATGATTTTGACTTGCCACGAACATTGATTCCCGAGGATTTACCGATTTTGGAAAAAAAGATGAGGAGTATTATCAAATCAGATTTGAAATTCGAGAAGATTGAGGTTTCTGCTAATAAAGCAATCGAACAACTCCGCAATCAACATTATAAACATGAACTGATTAAAGAGTTAGGTGATGAAAAAATCTCCATTTATCAAACTGGCAATTTTGTTGATTTGTGCTGTGGACCGCATGTTGATTCGACCGCCGATTTACGAAATGCCGGTTGGAAATTGGATAAAATCGCCGGCGCCTACTGGAAAGGTTCGGAGAAAAATAAAATGCTACAGAGAATTTACGCTCTGGCATTTGAAAACCAAGATAGTATGAAGAAGTTTGAAGTTATCATACAAGAAGCGGAAAAGCGCGACCATCGAAAACTCGGGGCCGATTTGGATCTGTTTTCCTTCCACCCTGAGGCGCCCGGATTTCCGTTTTGGCATCCAAAGGGCATGATTCTTTGGAATTTGCTTTTGGATTGGTGGCGCAAAGAGCACGTTGACGCCGGCTACCAAGAAATTAAAACCCCGATCATTTTGGCCCGCGAACTGTGGGAAAAATCCGGCCATTGGGATCACTATAAAGACAACATGTATTTCACAAAGATTGATGACCGCGATTTCGCCGTAAAACCAATGAACTGCCCAGGCGCTCTACTATTGTACAAAGAAAAAATTCACTCTTATCGCGAATTTCCACTGAAACTGGCAGAGGTTGGGCTGGTTCATCGCCACGAACTTGCCGGTGTTTTACACGGTTTGATGCGTGTCCGATCATTCCATCAGGATGATGCTCATATTTTCTGTTTGTCAAACCAAATTGAAGATGAGATTGGAAATATCATCAACCTGATTGATAAAATGTACAACCGGCTGGGGCTGAAATATCATTTGGAACTTTCGACCAGACCGCTTAAAGGCTCAATCGGCTCGGATGAAAATTGGCAAAAGGCGGAATCAGCCTTAAAATCAGTATTGGAAAAGCGAAAAATCAACTATAAAGTCAACGAAGGTGACGGCGCTTTTTACGGGCCAAAAATTGATTTTCATATCGAGGACGCAATCGGCAGAACCTGGCAGACAGCGACAATTCAGTTAGATTTCTCAATGCCGGAACGTTTCGGTTTAAGGTATATTGATGACAGTGGTAATGAAGAACAGCCGGTAATGATTCATCGGGTAGTCTTCGGCGCAATTGAAAGATTTATTGGAATTTTGCTTGAACACTTTGCCGGAGATTTTCCAACTTGGCTGTCACCGATTCAAACTTTGATATTGCCGATTTCCGACAAGCATAATAAGTACGCTAAAAAAATCTCAGATGAATTAAAAAACGCCGACATCAGATCTGAAGTCGATGCAAGATCGGAAAGCATCGGTCGAAAGATTCGTGACGCCGAAATGCAGAAGATTCCGTTTATGTTGATTGTCGGCGACAAAGAAATTGAAGCTAAAAAAGTCGCGGTCCGAAAATACGGCGAAGGCGACATGGGGCAAATGGATACAACTAAAATAGTGGAGGAAATATGCCGGTAGGTTTAGGAGCTGAGCAAGGTGTAGACCAGTCAGAGTTTGCACTATCAGATGCCGAGAAACTAAGAAGTTTGTACAAAATGTTCAGCCCACCTCGTGAAGAGGGAAATTATAGATTAAAAAGAATGACAGATAGATTTCGTGATACAATCCGCAACCATGAATCATGGAAAAAAATGGATTATGAGAAAGCAGCAACTCTGATTTCAAGAGCCCAAGTCACCGGTGCATTAACAACTGGGGCAATTAACTATCCTCAAGTAGAATTTCGAGCAGAAGATGGTGCGATTGTCTTCTCCTCACTAAAAGCAAATCATGAACTAGTTACAGTTGTTGTTCGACCTGTAGAGGGAAAAATAATAACCGAATTTTATAAAGACTTCATTCTCCCTTCACTCCCGACTGAACTTCAAGGACTTGATGCAATTTCCGATCTTGTAAAAGAAGCAACCGGTGTCAATTTGGAGTTGAGACAGAATATACTCTATAGCCGAAAATCATTGGTATCAACAAAACACGTTCAGCGACTATCAACCAGCTGCCCACTCGAGGGAAAAACCAACAATGCATTCAATTTGCTAACGGCCTTCGGCTTAACGGGCGCCGCACTGGAATCAGCTTTATTTACTACCCAAGAAAGAATTTCTGACATGACCGCGTACCCAAGAAACGGAGAAAGTTCCTATGAATATGATGGTCTCGATTTGGGACTGCATGTAGGTGAACTTACCGAGGAACAGGTTAAAATGTATCTTGAACAACCAATTAATCGACTTGATCAATTTGATATTTCAGAGAGAGCCAATGCCAAAATTGGAGTTGACGAGAATGGCAAGCCCTATATTTTGCCAGTCGTAATGGATGGCAAAGTGAATTTTGGGCGGCAACCAACCGACTGGGAAGGAGATGAAACAACCCTAACTGACGAAATACCTGATCTTTCTATTGACAAGCTAAATATTTTTGCCGGCAATCAAGATAGAAAAAATGGCATAAACGGAGTGGAAATCGAGCTTAGTCATCCGGTCGATTTTAGTTTTTATTTTTATGACTCTCGTGGCGGTGAATACCTCGAAAAAGATTTTTGGCCGGGAAATTTATGGCGACAAAATGATTTACGCCCACGAATAACAAAAATTTTCGATGAAAGAGAAATTGGAAAAGGAAAAAATGCTGGTACGCATACAAAAAGTGGTGAAAAGCCAACAGGTTTCCCTGAAAATCGATCAAGTGAACCACAAATACATTGGACTCGCGACGAGGCGCTTAAATATCTATCAATCACTCTAGCCGATTTTGAAGCCGTGACCGGTAGGGCAAGAACACATCTTGTAGATAAAGCAAGACGCAGAGTTGGAGTTCAATTTCATCCTGATGCCAATCTTGATAATCAAGACTCTGCTCACACAATTTCGATTGAAATTAATAAAGCAGCAGACTATTTGATTAAAAATTATTGCTAAGAATGAAATCTACTGCATTCGTAAATACGGCGAAAACGACAAAAAACAACTCGAGATAAAAAATATTATTGATAAAATTAAGGAGATAAAATGAAAGGAATTTTGATTGGAGGGTTGGTCGGACTTTTGGTCGGTGTGATGTTTATTTTGTTTTCGTCGCTATATTCAAGTTACGCCGCCAACAACCAAGTCGCTGCCGCGCTAACGGCAATTTTTCTCTGGATTATTTTCGGCGGTGTGATTGCGATAATTTTAGAACTTTCGTTCGTCCGAAAAAACAAGAATTAAATTAAAAAAGGTCCTGTCAGCGACGACAGGACCGTACGCAGGGGGAGGACCCTGAGCTCGATCATCACAAGGACATTGGAAGCAGCGCGGGAGGGTTTGCGCGCTTCGTGACAATCAGGCTTATGCTGA
The DNA here is from genome assembly GCA_903851235.1 of uncultured Candidatus Berkelbacteria bacterium. Lineage (GTDB taxonomy): Bacteria > Patescibacteriota > UBA1384 > XYA2-FULL-43-10 > CAINNR01 > CAINNR01. Next base: position 15,312 of record CAINNR010000036.1, read on the forward strand.
CAGTAACAGGAAAAAAACCACTTGTCAATATTTGATAATAGATATATTACTGCTATGTGGATTCTTCAATCTTAGACTAAATATTTACAATTTTTTATTTACAAGATGATTTAAAATTTTCCACCTTTGTTGCTTTTCGACCCAAGAAATCGGATCTCCAAGACTATAGGCCACCGTCCCCTTTCGCGGCGAGTATTTGTTGACATAAGCCAGAGAAAACTCAACTTTCTTGCAGATATCAACAGTTTGTTGAAAATCCTCCTCGGTTTCTCCAGGGAAACCAACTATGATATCAGTTGTGACTAACAAGTTTTCGATTTTCGATTTACAATTTTCAATTAGTTCTAAATATTGTTTTGAAGAATAAGGTCGATTCATTAGCTTTAATATACGATCCGAACCGGATTGCAACGGTAAATGAATCTCTTTTTTAACTTTCGACAAAGTTACAATCGCTTCAATTACATCAGCCGTCATATCTTTAGGGTGATTAGATATAAAAGAAATTACGAAATCCCCCGGCAAATCGTCTAGGTCTTTTAAGAGTTTTGTAAAACCAAACTCATAAGAATTCACATTTTGTCCCAAAAGAATGATCTGTTTTTTGCCGGATTTTATCAATTCTGATGCCTCCAGAATGACTTCATCAGCCGGCCGTGACCTTTCTCGACCGCGTGTATACGGAACGATACAATATGAGCAAAAGTTATTACAGCCGATCATAATTGGAATATATACCGAGTCACTCGATTGCTCAATTGTTCGATTATTAAACTTCTCTCCAATAATTTTTTCCAATGATTCAATATCGCCGAATTCCCAATAGCTGACTCCTCGTTCGATAATTTTCTTTTGATCGTCTGGCGTCAAACATGAAGTCACAATGATTTGATGCGATGTCTTTTTCCCACTGGGAGATTTTGCGTTCCAGTTTCTGATTCGACCAAAAATTCGATCAACAGCAGTTTGTCTGACCGAGCAGGCTAAAATAAAAATTATGTCCGATTCTTCTGCTGAGGATTCAAACAACCCGGCAGATTTCAAAAAAATCGCTAGTCGCGACGCATCATATCCATTTTGTTGACAACCAATTGCCTCGATAAAAAATTTCATTGTGCTATGATTTTAGCAGATTTTTTGATATATTTATAGCCACTGCAACATGAAAGGAAATACCAATGAGAAGAGCCGTAAATGCGATCATTATTTCAGACGGTCGCTTATTAATTGTTCGTAAAAAGGATAGTTGGATTCTGCCGGGAGGTAAGATTGAACCCGGTGAGTCAGATGAAGAGTGTCTACGACGTGAGATGTCGGAAGAGCTGCCCAAACTAGTAATTTCCGATTTGCGTTACTTCGCTGAATTCATTGGCACGACTCCGCACTCCAAAACCGAACTTTGTGCCGTTGTTTATTTGGCAACAGCAACTGGCAACACAAAACCAAGTGCCGAAATCAATGCAAGCAAGTGGACCGCCGAACCTGAAAAATTCAAACTTTCCGATATCACCAGTAAAATTATAGCCGCTCTCAGAACCGATGGTCACCTCTAGCTAGGTGACTATTTATTTGAGATAATCAAAAGGAGATGAAAAATCAAATCGAGATAAAACCAGAAGATAAAAAAGTTTTAATTGCTGACATTAAAAACTTCTTTCTAATAGAAATCGGTGATGAAATTGGCGACTTGCGGGCGGAAATTGTTTTGGATTTTATCCTGAAAAAAATCGGCCCGACGATTTACAACCAAGGCGTCAATGATGCAAGACGTTGGTTTCGAGAAAAGTTTGAGGATTTGGACGCCGATTTTTATTTATTAGAGAAATGACGATAATTGAAAAAGCCAGACAATTTGTCGAAAGTGAGTGCTTTAAACCAACAAGCAAATACGGATCGGGACCATATGTTGAGCATTTTTTGCCGATGGTTAAACATTCAAAAAAATTATCCTCAAAACTTGGAGGCAATTTGGAAGTCATTTTAATTGCCGCTTGGCTGCATGACATCGGTTCAATTGTTATTGGCCGGAAAGATCACCATATCACGTCAGCAAAAATTGCCAAAAAGTTTTTGACTGAAAATAATTTTGACCCTGAAAAAACCAAACTGGTTTTAGATTGCATTCGGAATCATCGTCAATCAACTGAGTTAGATCAAAAAACTTTAGAGGAAAAAATCATCGCCGACGCTGATGCGATTTGTAATTTTGATATGTTACCCGGTTTGTTTTACGCTTCAATGGTGGTTGAAAAATTAACACCGGTTGAAGCGGCGAAATCAGTAAAAGCCAAATTACAAAATAAATGGCGTCGATTACATTTCAAGGAATCGCGCGAGCTAACTAGAGGAAAATACCAAGCTGCGATGCTACTTTTGGAAGAAATTACTAAATTGTAATCACAATAGTCCAAATAATCTGCATTTCTATGCAAAAATCATCCAATTGGATGATTTTTGCATATTATCTTAAAATCTTTTATTCAGATTTGACGTCAGTTTGTTTATCATTATCTGATGATTCGTCTGGAGTCTCTTCTTCACCCTCAGTCGGTTTATCTGCGACACCTTCAACCGCTTCGACATCCTCTTTAACTTCCTCTTCGAGTTCGGCAAGTTCTTCATCGCTTCGTGGCGGCTGGATAAGAAATACGACTTCCTCCGGCTCATCCAAAATTTCAATTCCGGCCGGCACCTTAAGGTCAGAAACATGGATGACATCGTCGAAAGTTTTCAAAACCGAAATATCAACCTCAATTTCCGGAATCAAGTCGCCTGGCAAACATTCAACTTCGACTTCATCGCGATTGTTAATCAGCGCGCCCTCAAGATCAATGACCGCCGGCGCCTGACCAATTTCTTTAATCGGAATTGCCGTTCGAATCTTCTCTTTCATGTTGACTTTGTAAAAATCGGCATGGATAATTTCACCAGTAACTGAACTAACCTGTAAATCGTGAACCAAAACTTTAACCGCCGGATCGGAATCAATTTTTAAGTTGATGAGTGCTGATTCACCAGCTTCGGCAAAAACTTTGTTGAAAACCAAACCATCAACAGAAATCGAGGTATTTTTAAAACCGTTCCCGTAAACAACTGCTGGAATTTTTTTCTCATTTCTTATTGTTTTTGGCTTCTCGTCACTGCGTGACTGGGCCGGAAGTTCGTATGCGTCAACCATAATTATTTTAGGTTATTTGTTACTAGTTACGAAAATATTTCCTTTAGAGTTTTTGCTTTTGAAATTATTTGATAAGCGCTAATTACCTCATTGGTGGAAATTGCGCCGGAAGATGATATTTTCTCAATTTTTAACCCGTTCACCGCCACCGAGGCCAGAAGCGGTATGTGACTTCCACACTCCAGTTGCAAAAAATATACGCTGCCGGAAACACTTTTTAAATGAATGTTTTCAAAGGCATACCGCTTACCACAATGCGGGCAGCGAATGTTTTTTTGGACCGTTTGGATAATTTTTTCTAATTCTTTTTGATTCATTTTGTCCAGTAATTAATTCTAGCTGATTTGCTGATGAAAGTCAACCGAATTGTTTTTTATTCAAAAACATTGACTGGTAAGTAATTTATTGCTAATATTTTTCTACAAGCAAGCATCACATCGGAGGTGACCTGCAATGGCAATGCCGAGAGAATATATCGAGCAAGCGTGGAAGGAACGTCTGGATGAAGATCTTTGGCAGAGACTTGATGTACTTCTTGATTTCTTCGGTCCGGAAGCCTATGGTAACATTACCAACTTGCTCATTTTGTCATATAGCAATCCGCTAGTGGCAATTGAGACAATCGAATGTTGCAAGGAATTGATCGAACGGGAAGAAAAAGCCCATGACCCAAATTTAGTCAACAACTCATCTGAAAAAAGAACTGCTCGGATGGCTCTAATGATTCGAGCCGCAAACTCAGCGCAGATATAACCCACGCACGGGACCCAGTCCTGTGCTTTTTTTATCTCTGCTCCAGGGCGACAATTTCGTCGCGTAACTCCGCCGCTCGCTCAAACTGTAATTTAATGGCTGCGTCTTGCATTTCAATTTTTAGCTGTTTAATCAATCTTGTTCGCTCGGTTTTTGGCATTTTAAGAATATCCTGATTTTCCGTTTCGACAATTTTATCGCCGGCAATTTTCCTGACAATCATCTTCGGCGTAATGTTATGCTCCAAATTATATGCCACTTGTTTGACTCTTCTACGCCGAGTTTCGTTAATCGCTGTTCGCATCGCCTGTGTTTCCCGATCGGCATACATAATCACCCGACCGTTTATATGGCGTGCCGCCCGGCCGATGGTTTGGATTAAAGCGGTTTTGCCACGCAAAAACCCCTCTTTGTCGGCATCCAAAATTGTGATCAGTGAAACTTCCGGCAAATCGATTCCTTCACGCAGTAAGTTGATTCCAACCAGAGCGTCGTATTTACCTTGGCGCAAATTGCGTAAAATTTCCGTCCGCTCGAGTGTTACAATATCGGAGTGTAAATAGGCAACTAAAATGCCCTTTTCCTGCAAATATTCGGTCAGGTCTTCAGCCATCCTTTTGGTCAAGGTTGTAACAATTGTCCGCTCGCCGCGGCTAACATTTTTTTCAATTTCAGAAATGATGTCCTCTACTTGATTTTTTGTCGGCCTAATTTCAATTTCCGGGTCAACAATTCCGGTTGGCCGAATTAATTGCTCGACAATATTTCCCTTTGACAAGCCAATTTCGTATTCATCCGGTGTTGCCGATGAAAATATCACTTGGTCGACCTTCTTCTGAAATTCCTCATATTTTAATGGTCGGTTGTCGATCGCCGCCGGCAAACGAAAACCGAAATTAACCAAAGTTTCTTTTCGACTACGATCGCCGGCAAACATGCCGCGAATTTGTGGAATTGTCATGTGTGATTCGTCGATGACCAAAAGAAAATCTTCGGGAAAAAAATCAATCAAGGTTGATGGCGGCTCGCCCGGTTTGCGACGATCAAAATAGCGCGAATAATTTTCAATTCCCGAGCAGTAGCCGGTTTCCCGAATCATCTCAATATCATATTTTACTCGCTCCTCAATTCTCTGCGCTTCAATAAGTTTATTCTCCAATTTAAATTTTTTGATTTGCGCTTCCAAATCACTTTCTATTTGACTGATAACTTGCTCCAAATCAATATCTGGCGTGACAAAGTGTTTAGCCGGATAAATTTCCAATTCGGATAATTTCTCGCGGATTTTGCCGGATATTCCGTCAATCGCTTCAATATTTTCAACTGTGTCACCAAAAAACCTAATCTTATATGTAAAATCAGTATATGCCGGGTAGATTTCAATTGTTTCACCCTTAACACGATAAGTGCCACGACGCAAATCATAATCATTTCTTTCATATTGCAAAGTCGTTAGGTTTTCTAATAATTCTTGGCGCTTGATACTTTTCCCAACTTCCAGTTTTGCAACTTGCGCCTGATAATTTTCCGGCGAACCGATGCCGTAAATACAGGAAACCGATGCGACAATAATTACATCCGATCTGGTCAGTAGCGCTTGAGTTGCCGCGTGACGCAACCGATCGATTTCATCGTTGATCGAAGAATCCTTTTCGATATATGTGTCGCTTGATGGAATGTAGGCTTCCGGCTGATAATAGTCGTAATATGACACAAAGTAGTGAACGGCGTTGTTGGGGAAAAAAGTCCGAAATTCGTCGGCCAACTGCGCCGCCAAGGTTTTGTTGTGGGCGATGACCAAAGTCGGTTTTTGGACGTTTTTAATAACATTGGCGATGGTAAATGTTTTACCTGAACCGGTGACACCCAAAAGTGTCTGATACTTTTCATCGGCAAAAATGCCGGCGGTTAGTTTGCGAATCGCTTCCGGCTGATCTCCGGTTGGAGAAAATTTCGATTGTAATTTATATTTACTTGACATTTTTTTCAGCTTTTGATAGATTTTAATTGCTAGAGGTAGCGCGCCACCGAACCGGCACCAGTCGTGCAGCGACGTAGGTTGGCAGAAGCCGTATGAAGGCCACACCGATGCGTACCCGATAAGGCGTACCCGTAGGACGTAGCCAACAAGGGCGTACCCGAGAAGGTGTACAACGAGGCGTACCCGTAGGACGTACCTGCGTGGCCGCTACCTCTGGCCAGTCAAGTTGTGGTCTTCGGGCCACCGCACTCATCCTGGAGCTGATTTCTTCGTCAGCTTCTTTTTCTTTTCATTTGCTCTTTTCGCCATTTGGCGATTTCAGCATGATTGCCAGATAATAATATATCCGGCACTTTTTTATTTTTATGTTCTACCGGTCTGGTATATTGAGGATACTCCAAAAGATAGTTATCGTCACTATCTTTCTCCATAAAAGATTCCGATTCCGCTGAATCCTCAGCCAAAACTCCCGGTAGTAAACGAGTAACCGAGTCAACAATAACCATCGCCGGAATTTCGCCACCAGTCAAGACATAATCGCCGATCGAAATCTCTTCATCAACTAAATCGGAAATTCGCTCATCAAATCCCTCGTAATGGCCACAAACTAATATGATGTTGTCATATTTCGTCATACTTTTTGCCAGGTCTTGATTATAAGTTCTCCCTCGCGGCGACAACAAGACCGTTCTTTGTTTTTTGACATTTGGATTTTGAGTTTTGACATTGTTGATGGCATTATCGACGACATCGACTTTAATAACCATCCCTTTTCCGCCGCCATATGGCGTGTCGTCAACATTATAGTGTTTATCGTTTGAAAAATCCCGAAGCTGATGTAATTTTATATCGATCAGGCCTTTTTCTTTTGCACGTTTAATAATGCTCTCAGATAAAGAGCCGGTAAACATTTCCGGAAATAATGTAATAATGTCAAATCGCATTGTCTATAAGTAAAAAAAATAAAA
>CAINNR010000037.1 GCA_903851235.1 uncultured Candidatus Berkelbacteria bacterium
GTTGCTAAAAGTCGCTGTTTAATAAGCCCCAGAGATCATTTAAGGTTATATATTTATAATTTTCTGTAAATAAACCATCAGTTATCTATTCTGAGACCGAATAAACCTTATAATTGAACAACAACTTTTTACAATTAAGCCGATTTTCATGCCAGTTTGGTTGCGCCCATTGGAATCGGCTCCGGCTTTACCATTTCAAAGTTGTCCTTCACCGTAATTTTGTGTTGTTCAATCTTTACAATCGCCGATGAGTGAATTATCCGCTGATCAAATAACTTTTTTAAATAAATTCGGCTGATGGTTAGGGACACATTCTCAATTACATAATCGTAAACCGTGCCCAAAAATTCGCCTTTTTTGCTGAAAACCTTTTCACCAATGATTTTTGCCCGTTTTTTCATCTTCTTCTGCAAACGAACGATCTCCTTCGGATCGACCAAACTCTCAGCATTTTGAACGATCAGTGCGGCCTTGGAAAGATCAACAATTTCTTTGGCCGAAATAAACTTTTGTTGGTGGAAAATTCCAGTGGTTTTAACTATTACCGCTTCAACTTTAATTTCTTCCTCATCAACAAAAAAATCCGATAGTTCCGCTACGCGGGTTTGATTGTCCAGCTCAAAAACCGGTAAATTTTTCAATTGTGAGAACTCAATCAACATGAGTCAAGTATATCAACTCAAAATTTAAAACGCAAAAGTCAGAACTATAACTTTAAAGCTCAAAAGTTTTAAGTCTGGTTTTGAGCGTTGAGTTTTTAGTTGCTTCGCTCAATGTATTCGTTAGTTCTGGTGTCGATAACAATTTTGTCGCCCGGTTTAATGAAAAGGGGGACGGCAATTTGGCCGCCGGTGCTAATCTTCACCATTTTCGTCACACTACCGGCGCTGTTACCGCGGACACCAGGAGGTGCATCGGTGACTTCAAAGGTCATTTTAATCGGTAGTTCAATACTGATTGGTTTGTCATCGAAATACTGAATTTCCAACGGCGAGTTTTCAACCAGAAATCCAACTTGGTCAGAAAGATTCGCCACCGGAAGCTCAAACTGCTCGAAGTTGGTATTGTCCATAAAAAAAGCTTTTTCGTCGTCCAAATAGAGAAATTGAGCCGATTTATGCGATAGTTCGGCTGGCTCAATTTTATCGGCGCCTTGAAAGGTTTTTGAAATTGTGTTTCCGCTGATCAAATTTTTTAATTTTGTCCGCATCACCGCACCGCCGCGACCCTGTTTTGAATGTTGTGAAAAAGTGACGGCGTACGGATCGCCATCAATAATTACTTTAGTGCCAACTTTTAGGTCGGTGATTGTGTACATTAAGTTGTAATTCTTACGCAGATAAAAAAAGTCAGCGAAAATCAGTGCGACATATCAGAGTAAAAATTTCCTTGTTATCTTGTGACATATGGTAAGAGTGCAATTTGTCGAGCTCGTTTGATTGCCGTGCCAAGCTGTCGCTGATGTTTGGCGCAAACGCCGGTGCGAGAAGCCGGATCGATTTTTGACCAACGATTAATATATCGCGACAGTGTCGAGACATCTTTGTAGTCAATTTCGGCAATTTTTGTTTTACAGAAATAGCACTTCTTTTTATTGTGAAAGCCTTCTTGCATATTTTTCCTTTCAGTCAAAATATCTTTCCCGATTTATCTTCCGATAGGTAACCTTGGGCCAATAAATCTCAAATTATTATTCGTAATTTCGTTCTTAAGTTTTGTTTGTAAATTCGTAAGGCAGATTAAAATGGTATCTCATCAATGTCAATTTCTTCCTCTTTTTTCGTATCGTCGGCAGGTTTTTCATCTGCAGATGATTTTTCATCATTCTTGGAAATTTCCTCAACCGGATTTTCCTCTGATGTCGTCGGTTTTCCACCACCACGGCTGCCAAGCAGAATAAAATTTTCGGCAACAATTTCGGTTTTCTGTCGCTTTGCACCGTCTTGACCTTCCCATGATCTGGTCTGGAGTCGGCCTTCAATATAAACCGGCGCGCCTTTTTTCAGATATTGACTGGCGGTCTCCGCCATTTTGCCCCAGGCAACCACATCGTGGAACTCAACTTGTTCTTGCATTTCACCTGACTCTTTATTCGCCCAGCGACGATTGGTGGCGACAGAGAATGATGTCACCGCCTGACCGTTTGGAGTATAACGCATCTCCGGATCGCGGGTCGCATTTCCAATTATCATTGCTTTGTTTAGGCTAAACATATTGCTCCTTTCAGTCACATCTCTTACTAAATTACGAATTATATACAAAAGCACAAAATTACTAACTAATAAGCCAATTATACCACCTGCATCATCACCATCTATCTGTATGACAAATCTGTCTGGTTACTTCCGGTTTGCATTTTACAAATCGTCGCTCAAAAGCTGATCCAATTTCTCATCAAGTTTTTTCATTCTGTCGGCTTCATCTTCTTTCGATAGTTTTTCAACTTTCTTCGGCTTGATGATTTTCTTTTCAACTTTTTGTGCCGGTTTTTCTTCGACGACTTTTTCTTCTCCATGCTCTACACTTCCTACTTCGTCATTCTTCGCGCCTTCCCTAACTGCCATCAGATCCTTCGAGCCTTCGGTTTCGCCCTCAATCAGCTCAAAACTCCGCTCGCCGATAACATCCCCAACGTCCTGAGCATCGACAATATCTTCTTTGGTAACGTTCAAAACCTTTGCCCACTCAACTTTCAAAGTTGTCAAATGGCGAATGACCTGGGGCAAAACCCTAAGTTCATGATCTAATTCGGTCAATTTGCTGACCTCTATTTCAAACCAAACGGTGATATAAGTCGCAAAATTTTGTTTCTCAATCGGATAAGCCAGTTTGCGTCGGCCCCAAGATTCCTCCTTGGTAATTTTCCCGTCACCACTGGTAATAAAACCGGCAACCTTGTCGGTGATCTTTTTTAAATCGGCTTCCAAAACATCATCAGAAACCAAGTAAGTAAGTTCGTACTCTCTCATTTAACTCCTTTATGGCGCCGAAGGTGTCCTTTACAGCTTGAGTGAAGAAGGACCGCTCAATTTAGCTCGAGCATCGGCTCCCCGTTAGGGGAATTGGATTATTTTTATTTGTAAACCTAGGTTATCAAACAACTCTTCACAAGTCAAGCGCGCCCCGAAGTTTTGAGGTGCTTTTTAGTTTACTTTTTTTTGTCCGGGTGGTTTAATTGAATGGAACAGATAAATACACAGAGAGAGGCGATCCTGATGCCAGGAATCGAGCTAGTGGTTCCATCGCGCCCATCTTACTTTCTTCGCGAGCAAACGCCTTTGCATAGTTGTCCGGCGCGTGCCGAGATTACTGCGGCACTTGCAATGTTTAATCATGGGGACTTTAGTATTAGCGATTTTTTCCATTGTGGCCATCAAGTTCACGTGGATTTAGGTAACAATGGAGAAGGATCCGCGATTCGATACTGTAACGAGATGCTATCGTGTCTCGCTCAGGTTTATGCCGCTACGGCGGATCATTTAGTCCGGACAAAAATCCGCAGTTTGGCGGAGCAAATCAACGCCAGATCAGTGGGATTATCGGTATTAGATTTAGATCATCCGGCAATGATTAGGGCAGCACTTGAGTACTCCTGTATTGAACATCCTGCCGGTTCTCAAAAAGACGAAGTCTGCTGGTGTGCGCCCCACGACCAAGTGCCGGGACTTCCGGCTACGACCCAGTCATTATCCGCTTAAGTACTCGCGTCTCGACGTTGTATCGGGACGCTTTTTTCTCTCAAACAAGGTTTTCGATCCCTACAAAATTACAAAAAAAATAAAATGGTAATTATTTGCTGGCATTGGCTAGACATTGAAACGAAACAGCGTCACATCGCCGTCTTTGAAAATATAATTTTTGCCTTCGGTTCGGACCAGTCCATGAGTTCGGGCGCCACTCCAGCCGCCCTGGGCGTAGAGATCCTGCCAGGAAACAACTTCGGCGGCGATAAAACCGCGTTCAAAATCGCTGTGAATTACGCCAGCTGCTTCCGGTGCCTTTGCCCCGTTTCTAACTGTCCAGGCCCGAGTTTCCGGTTCGCCGGATGTAAAATAGGTAATCAAGTTCAAGGCTTTGTAAGCTTCCGTTATCAGCCGATTGATGCCGGAATCTGTGATACCAAGTGTTTCGAGGTATTCGCGTTTTTCACCATTTGCCAGATCATTTAATTCGCTTTCGATTTTGGCGGAAATTGGAATATATTTATTATCATCAAAGTTGCGAAGCTGATCCTCCGAGCAATTAGCAATATAGAGGATTGACTTCATTGTCATTAGCGCCAATGGTTTTATCAACTTTATTTCATCGTCAGCCAAATCGGCTTCTCTGGCATTTTTCCCGTCAGACAATTTTTTGGCGATTTTATCCAACGCTTCTTTTTCGGCTTTGGCGTCTTTTGAGCCACTTTTCATGTCGCGATCAAGATTATATTGGCGTTTTTCAACTGTGGCGATGTCGGCAAGCTGAAGCTCGGTTTCGATCGTCTCAATATCCTCTTGCGGCGCAATTTTGCCACCGACATGAGTGACATTTTCGTCCTCAAAAAACCGAACGACCATGGCAATGGCGTCGCATTCGCGAATATGAGAAAGGAATTTATTACCAAGTCCTTCGCCCTTTGAGGCGCCGCGAACCAAACCGGCAATGTCGACAAATTCAACGACCGTTGGAATGATCTTTTTTGATTTGGAGATTTTCGCCAATGGCGACAATCTCTCGTCCGGAACTTCAACAATGCCGATATTCGGCTCAATCGTGCAGAACGGATAATTTGCCGCTTCGGCTTTCGAACCCGAAACCAAAGCGTTAAACAGTGTTGATTTGCCAACGTTTGGCAGACCGACGATTCCAATTTTTAAAGACATAATTTTTATATTCTATATTTTAAAATAATTTCAAATATTGCAATTTTCAATTTGATCGTACCTTTTTTGCGCTTGAAAGTAAAGAAAAAAGTTGCTACTATAAATGGTGGAGGGCAGAAGCCCTTTTTCGTATCCAAAACGAGGAGTGATGGACGATGGGTCTGATGCTGCCGTTTGGGCATATCAATGCGGCAAATTTGGCTGGGGCATGGGAGGAATCAGTTCGTTGGACATGGGAAAATGGAGTGCGAATTGCCACACAATATGATCGGCCCGGCGATCCGCTGAGCCGCGATTGTTCCATGACAATTTCGGTCGAAGACCCGTTTGCCGAACCACGAGGTCATCTCGCTATGCCCGGCGGTTTCTACGATTTGGAAATCTACCGCCAAGAAGTTGTTGATGGGATTCATGATCGTTGGATTAATCCCGAAGAAGGCAAGTGGCAGTACACTTACCACGAACGTTTGGCCGCCTACACCGTCCCTGGTTTGCGTCAACCAATTGACCAACTTCAGTATGTTGTTGACACTTTGAGCAAAGTTCCGCATTCGCGTCGGGCGCAAGCCGTTTTGTGGAAAGCATGGGATGATGCCGGCATTGATCATCCGGCTTGTTTGCAGCGATTGTGGTTTCGAATTTTACCTGATCCGGACACTGCCGACATCGAACGCTTGGTAGTGTCGGCGTATATGCGTAGTAACGATGCATTCAAAGCGGCATATATGAACATGTTTGTTTTCACTGATTTGCAGCGTTCGATCGCCGAACGGATTTCCGAACAGTCCGGGCGAATGGTAATTCCCGGACAGTACAATCACATTGTTGATTCCTTTCACATTTACGGTTCCTACTTCGCCGATTTCGAAGGTTTTCTCAAAAGTGTCGAAACCCGAACATGGGAGCAGCGGACATGGCGGACCGAGGATGTCCAAATATATTTCGATGAGGCCCGCGAGAAGATTAGTCTTAATCTAGCTAAGCAAAACGAAGGTTCGTAACTTTCACACCCGTTTTCGACATTCGAGGACGGGATTTTTTGTTATTAGGAATTACGCGTTTCAACTATTGTGATAAAATGATACCGTTACTATCTTGTCGGATTAATTTCGCCAGATTTACAAACCGATCGGAAATGAATCTGACAAGTTCTAGGTAAGCCAGGAAACATGAACGATCCGCTACCGTATTTTTCAAACGCGTAAGTCCTAGTTATAATTAATATCGCATAATCAATAACATTTAGAACAAAATGAAAAAACACAATTATCCGGGGTTGTTTATTGCTTTTGAGGGACTTGACGGTTCAGGATCATCGACTCAAACTGATTTGTTGACTTCAAATTTGAAAAATTCCGGCTTGAATACGGTCGGGACAAAAGAGCCGACAAATAATTTGATCGGTGGATTAATCCGAGCGGCGCTGACGAAAAGTTGGAAATCGTCTCCGGAATGTTTGCAATTGTTATATACTGCCGATCGCGCTCATCACTTAGAGCGTGAAATTATTCCGGCTCTTGAAAAGGGAAAAATTGTTATTACTGACAGATATTTATTTTCGACGATCGCATTTGGCTCACTGGATTTGGAGAAAAAGTGGTTGCTGGAAATCAACGACCAATTTATTCTGCCCGATACAACTTTTTTTATTCGAGTTTCGCCCAAGGTTTGCATTAATAGAATCAGCTGTGACAGGAATGAATTTGAATTGTTTGAAGAGGAACAAAAACTGAAAAAAGTTTTGTCGGCATACGACAAATTGTCAAAAGAAAAGTATAAAATTGTAACGATCAACGGTGAAAAATCTGTTGCCCAAATTGAAACAGAGGTTTTGTTTCACGTTAATAAATTGGTCAAAACGAAAAAAGCCGGTCTGAGTTTTCGCGATAGAACATTATTTAGTCTCTGAACTTGTACTATTGAGTTAGAACTTTTGGTTGGTTGGTTTTGATCGCAAAGGCCTTGTCGAGCTCTCTGGCTTGGCGGTTGAGTTGAATTTTGTTGTTAATGATTTTATAAATCCAAATGATGAAAATTAATAAGACAATGGCTGCCACGATCCAAACGAAATTTTGGGAGATTTTCTTAAATGCATCCAAAAAGTAGGAATTAATTTGGCCATGATTGCCCAAACCGTTGTTGGCGGTTGAATAATAGCCGGCAATGGCATAAAATTCAAAGGAGAGAGGTTTCTTTTTCATATTGATATTATAGCAAAAAATTGATGGATGATACAAAAACAATTGTCATAATCCCAACAATAAATGAACTTTCGGGCTTAAAAAAAATTATTCCGAAATTGGCTAAGTTGGATCTTGATATTTTAGTTGTCGATGATAATTCAACTGATGATTCAAGAAAGTTTTTACAGGATTCCAAGAAAAATATGTCTGGTCGACTTAATTTTATCTTCCGAGATAAAAGCCATGGTTTTCGAGCGGCTTATTTCGCCGGATTTGAAAAAGCGCTTGACGGGAGCTACCAACAGATAGTGATGATGGATGGCGATGGCGCCCATGATCCGGAGATGATACCGAAAATGCTGGAAGATATTTCCGCCGGCTTCGATTTAGTCATCGGCTCAAGATATGCAAAAGGCGGCGAGGTGAAATCTTTTTCGCCTTGGCGAAGATTTACCAGCGTTTGCTCAAATTGGTTGATCAGACAATTCGTATCGCGACGGATTCTTGACTGGACATCCGGTTTTATCGCCATTCGCGCCGAACTTTTGAAAAAAATCATTAAATATGATTATGCCAGAGGTTTTAGTTTTTTGGTTCAAATCAAACGTAACGCAATCGCTGTCGGCGCGAAAGTGACTGAAATTCCGATTCATTTTATCAATCCGACAAACGCAAAATCAAAGTTCAATTTGAAGATTGCTTGGGAGGCGTTTTTGGTCTTTGTAAAAATCATCACGAGTAAAGATCATGAGTAAAAAAATCGGCAAATTTTTAGTTAGGAACTTTTGGTTGCTAATGGCGCTCGGTTTGCTAATCCGTTTGATTTTGGCCGGCATTTCCGCTTGGAACAATGATATTCGTGTTTGGTATCAATTTGCCGCCGATCTGAAATCCGGCGTTGGTGTTTATACCAACAAAACCTTTTCCTATCCGCCCGGGCTGGCACTGATTCTTGGCATCATCTATTTACCGCTGACGATTTTTTCCGGTCCCGATCTTTGGGGTAAATTTTCCGTTGTTGTTGACAAACTTTCGGTTCAAAGTGGACTTTTCCATCCGATTATCACCTCGCCGTTTTTCAACTACTACACAAAAATTCCGCTTTTTTTAGCGGAAATCGCTTTGATGTATATCCTGTACCTGACTTATCGAACTGAGTTTTCGACTTACAAAATGAAGATTTTGGCGCTGGTTTTTTATCTCAATCCGTTGGTGATTTTTATCAACGCTATCCATGCTCAACTGGACATTTTTGTCGTTCTGGCTTTGGCGGCATCGATTTTATTTTTCAAAAAAAATCACTTTCTCTGGGCCGGACTTTTGCTTGGCTTGGCGACGACAATGAAACTTTATCCCGGTTTTTTGTTTTTGGCTTATCTTTATTTGGTTTTTGTCCAAACTTCGGGCCGAACAAGAAGAGTATATCAAGCACTGATTTTTTCCTCAGCCTTTATTGCCCCGATTATCGTGATGGCGGCATTTATGATTTATCAGCCGAGCTCAGTTGTCTCAACTTTCGCTCGTGTCAATACTATCGGCTTTGAGGGATCGTTAAATTTAGCTTTTATTAATTACATTCCACCGTTAGTGCCATTTATATCGCGAAATTCAGCGCTCTTGGCCTTAATTATGCAATATGGACTCTACGCCGTGCCGATATTCGGTTTGCTTCTGTTGCCGATAACGATAAAAAAACTTCCTGACTTACGGACGTATCTTTTGGAGTTTGTTTCTTTGATAATAATTTTCCTTATCTTTTTGTTAAGTTCACGAACCAATCCGAATTATCTGATTTGGGCTTTGCCGTTTTTACTGGCGCTGGCGGCGGCGGAAGTCGTGTCAATTGCAAACATTTTCAGCATCTCGTTGGCGGCGTTATTATTCTATTTTGGCATTCACTCGCTTTCAATCAAAGTTTTGTTTTTGCCGTTGGCTTATTTTGGTTATCCGGTCCAGTCGATCGCCAACCAGTATTATCGGATGTTGGCAATCAACGGTTTGATTAACGCAAAAATTTACGCTGATGTTTTCCTTGTCTCGGCAATTTGGTTTATTACCAGCCAATTTAGTATAATTTATAGGGCGGTGACTTTTTCTCGCTTTTATTATCGCGACAATTATGACGAAGATAACGACAACTAAATTGCAATCAAAAATCAAATGAAAAAATTTGCAATAATAACAATCATTTTGGTCGTGGCGGCTTTCGGTTGGTATTTTTATCGTCAGTCTACGAATAATCGGGCTGATTTTTTAACCATCGGAAACCCGCAATTTTCAGCTAACCAAATGAATTATTCGATCTCTGTTAATGAAAAAGCCAACAATCCGATTGACTTGACTGTAACGGAAATCCCTTTGAAATCGGCGGTGCAAACGCGAAAAGTTTATTTTTATTTTGACAAGGATTACCCGATTCTTGGCACCTCGGTTAGTTCGACGCTCGGAGTTTATGACCATCTGCTGGCGGAGTATCAGGAGAAGAATATCGCCGGTGAAATACAGCAGGTCGATTCGAAGCAATTGGTTGATGCCATGAGTGATAAAAGCGGAATTCTCATTATGGCGAGCGGTGTTTTGCCCGATACGGTTTACTCCCCGAATAAAAATTTGATCACGCCTTGGATTTCCGCCGGCGGAACTCTGTTTTGGATTGGCGATGGTCTGGGTTATTATTACGGCGTCTCCGGCGCCGAAATCAAATACGACAATTCGCCATATGCAATCGGCTGGTCCGGTCAGGAAAAGATTCTCGGTCAGAATTTCCTCAACGGCCAGGTGGTTTCGCAAATTTCTGATTCCCTGGGCGACACGCCATCGTCTTTGGCCAACGCTTTGGGAATAAAATCAAGTTATACTCAAACCGGCGCCTTTGTTTCGGAAGTTATCAAAAGCGGCAATATCGATTTGGGTTATCATTACAATTTTGACACCGACGCCAGAACCAGTTTGGCGGAGATCAAAATCGCCGCCGGTCAAATTTTCATTTTCGGCAGTCCGCTCTTGAACCGAGAAATTGATGTTGCTTGGGATATTTCGCAGATAATCGGCTCCGGATTTATCGACGCTGATGTTCAGAAGATAAATTCGCGAAAATTATCCGTTCCTGGTGGTGACAAAGAGGAGATCAGCCGGCAAATTAACATCGGCAACGACAGTAATCTTCGTCTGATTGTTTTTAGCACTAATCTTGCCAAACGATATTTTCTGACCAAGGACTTTAAACGTGAATAAATTATCGGCAGTAAAAATCACTGTTGGCGTTCCAGCTTACAATGAAGAGAAGGACATTGAAAAAGTTCTTCTGGCGATTTTGGGACAGAAGGGAAATTTTAAAATTGTAAATATTTTTGTTTTTAGCGACTGTTGCAGTGATAGAACGGAGGAGATCGTCAGAGAAGTTGGGCGTCGGCATCGCAAAATCGTTCTCATCAGCGAGAAAAAGCGGCGAGGAAAAATGGTGCTGATCAACAAATTTTTGTCGCTGGCAAGAACCGATTTGGTTATTATTGCCAATGCCGATTGTTTGCCATCGAAAAACGCTATTGCCAAACTGTTGGAAAAAATGACTATCGGCGTCGGAATTGTTGGGCCGCAAGGTGTTTGCATTCTGCCGAAAAAGCCGAAACTGGCGGAGTCAATCAGCAAAATGCTTTGGGACTGGCATCACCAAATTTCTTTGGACAAGACAAAAATCATCTCATTTATGTTGGCTAACAGAAAGGCTGTTCGGCAAATTAACACGCTTTGTCCGGTTGACGAGCCGTTAATCGAAGCTGAAGCGAATCGCCGGGGTTTTGAAACGGCGTACGCGCCGAAAGCCAAACTCTACATTAAGCCGCCGACAAGACTTGCAGATTATATTTCTCAGCGTCGGCGAATCCACTTCGGCTATTTTTTAATGCGCCGATACTACAAAAACTACTCACCGCCAACGATGAACGGCAAAAAAATCATTCCATTATTTCTGAAGCAGTTTATTAAAACGCCGTTTATCGTCACTTCGGCGGCATTTATTGAGCTGTGGTCAAAAATTCTCGGCTGGTGGGATTTTGTCTCCGGTCGAAAAAATTCCGGCATTTGGGAGTTGGCGTTGAGCAGCAAGGGGTTGAAAAAATGCTAGAAAAAGTTGCGATAGTAACGGTGATTTACAGCGATCCGATTGATCAGTTTCGCGATTTTATAAATTCCCTAAAGAAAATTAAAAAACCCGATTTTGAATTAATTTTGGTTAACAATGATTCGCGAATCGATTGGTTGGAATCGGAAACAAAAAGTTTCCCATCGGTCAAAATTATTGAATCGGGAAAAAATCTTGGTTTTTGCGCCGGCAGCAATTTAGGAGTTAGACTGGCTTTAAAAAATGGCGCCAACCGAATTATCCTGCTAAATGGTGACACAAGCGTTTTGCCAAATATCTTGCAATCGCTTCTAAAATATCAAAGTGAAAATCCGAAAGCTGGGGTTATCACCCCGATAATAATCTCTGCGGACAAAGATCATCAGATATATTATGCCGGCGGAATCATAAACAAAATACTCGGCTTTACCAGAAACAGATATTTTGGCAGAAAATTTAACGGCCAAAAGATCAAATCCGGCAAAACCGACTCCGCCAGTGGCTGCTGCATGCTGGTCACAAAGGAGGTTTTTGAAAAAATCGGTTTGTTGGACGAAAATTATTTTATGTATTTTGATGATCCGGATTTTTCACTCCGAGCGCAAAAGCTCGGTTTCGAAGTTCATCTTTTAGCCCTGCCTTTGGTTTGTCACCTTAAATCGAGCAATAAATTATCCACCAGCGCCGCTTACTATTATGGACGAAATCCGTTTATAATGATTTGGAAAAACTTCCGATGGTACTTTAAGCCGACCGCTTACATTGGCCAATTTATTATCCGCCTGCCGAGAAATGTTTTTCGCCTGAAAGATTTTTCCGCTTTCGGATATTATCTAGCTGGAGTTTACGACGGAGTAAGAGGAAAATGAAAAAAATAATCAAATCTTTGGCGATTCCTCTGATATTGTTATTGACACTTGTGGTATTTTTAGTAATCGCTTCGATATTTTTTCCGACGCCGGATATGTTGCTTGAAGGGTTGAAACATTATTTTGTTATTTACGGTTATCCGGTGTTGATTTTTTCAGCGATTATTGAATCGATACCGGTAATTAATCTGTATTTTCCCGGATCATCAATTATTCTTCTGGCCGCAGCATTTTCTCGGCAAGGCTCACTAAATATTTTCATTGTTATTCTTCTGACTGCCGGATCATTTTGCTTAACTTACGTCTTAAATTACTGGATTGGCCACGCCGGCTGGTATCGATTGTTTGAAAGGTTTGGGATGGCGGAGGCTTTGGAAAAAACAAAAAGACAAGTTGGCAAACATGGTTCATGGTGGATTTGGATCTCATATATCCACCCGAATCTCGGCGCATTAACCTCAACAGCATTTGGAATACTAAAATTGCCATTTGTGCCGTTTATAATTCAGTCTGTATTTGCGAATCTGGTCTGGGCGTCTTTTTGGGGCACTTTAATGTACTATAGTTCAAACAATGTAATTCAAATTTTAACCGCTCGCTGGCTTTTAGTCGCCATATTATTAATTTTTATTACTGTAAAAATAATTTTGGAAGTCGGGAAAAAAAGATGAAAAAATTTGTCATCATCTTGATTTCAATTATTCTGATTGCCGGTAGCTATTATTTTTATTTTATGAGCAAAGCGCTGGCGCCGGAGAGTTTATCATCACGAACAATTTCCGGCGAAAAAATTCCGGTTGTCATTGTCCCGCACTTTAATGATTTTGCCGACAAACGAGCCGAACTGTTGAAAAATATCGGAGCAATATATCGTCCCGAAGTCGCGATTGTCGTTTCGGTTAATCACTTCAATTCCGGAACAGCTAACATCATCACCGCCGATCGCAACTGGACGCTAGCTGGTGGCGACGTACAAACGGATAAAAGCTTAGTTGCAAAGCTGGCGGCTTCCGGCATCGCGACTTCGGACGCGTCAGCTTTTGCCAACGAACACGGTATCACCAACGTTCTTCCCGATGTCAGAGACGATATTAGCGCGAACATTTTACCGATTATTATTCGCGACACAACGCCGCGCGAACAGATCAACAAATTGGCTGATTGGCTTTCAGCGAATATCAACGAAGGAATGTTGATCGCCTCGGTTGATTTCTCACATTATCAGCCGAACGCCATCGCCAAGGTTCACGACCAATTTTCAATCTCGGCTTTGGAAAATCTTGACGCTGATAAAACTTGGGCGGCGGAAACCGATTCGCCACAAACATTATATCTGGCGGAAAAGCTTGCCGAAAAAAATCAGACGAAGAATTTTAATCTCTACTATAACAGCAATTCCGGAGAAGCCGGTAAAAATGATGACGCCGAAACCACCAGCGTTGTTTTGGGTTATTACTCCGATAAGTCGTCAGTGGCGATCGAGCCGTCGACATCATTTATCATCGCCGGCGACGCAATGTTTGATCGCAATGTTTGGCAAACCTTCAAAACCGCTGGGCTAGATCAGATTTTTGACAACTTTGGCACCAGAGTTTTTCGCGGTTCCGATATCGGTTTAATTAATCTTGAGGGGCCGGTTAGCTCCGTATCAGTCCCAGGAATTCAAACCGGTGGTATGAGTTTCAACTTTCAGCCTGAGGTGCCATCGGCGTTGAAAAATCTCGGCATTAGCGAAGTTTCGCTGGCGAATAATCACACCAACAATGCCGGCGCCAGCGGTTTTGTAACGACACAGTCGATGTTGACAAAATCGGGTGTCAAATATTTCGGACAGCCGGAGGGATTCTCCACCGACAACTCAGTTCTGCGAATCGACGGAGGGGTTCCAACTTCAATCATCGGAATTATGGCACTGGACAGCTTCGACGAAGCGGCGTTGGAGGCGAAAATTAAATCGGAAAAATCCGCCGGTCGAACTGTTATTATCTTCCCTCACTGGGGCGTTGAGTATGCGCCGGCCCATTCGGCAACACAGGAGCAACTGGCCAAAAGTTGGATCTCCGCCGGCGCCGACATGATTATCGGTTCGCATCCGCATGTGACTGAAGATTTTCAAATTATCGACGGCCGTCCGGTTGTCTATTCGCTGGGAAATTTTGTTTTTGATCAATTTTTCTCCGATGTCACCCAACAAGGTTTGGTTTTAGCCGGCACGATCACAAAGAATAAAATTACTTTGAGTTTTTTACCGACGGTGGAAAAAAATATCAAACCGCAGTTGTTGACCGGTGCGGCGAAAACAGCAAAAATCAAAACGATTTTCGATATCAATTCCGGCACTGGATTTGTTAAATTGACAAGTGATACAATAGAAATAGCAAGATAAACCAAATCTATCTAAATAAAAGATAAAAAATTCGAATAATTTGAGGGGAGGCACTATGGAGGACGATGTAGAGAAGCCGGAGGCGATAAAACTGCCGGCGAAAAAGCCAAAAAATTTGCTTTGGCTGTGGATTTTGATCACGGCGATTATCGTTGGCGGCGGAGTCATGGTCTTCGCTTACAGAAGCGCGATAAAAAATTATTTTTGGCCATCTACTATTGATGGAAGTGTACAAGATATAGATAATGGTATAACTCATCCTTCAACAACGACATCAGTTAAAATTGTTGACAGTGGTGTTACCTGGCTAAATCCGCGGGTAAAATTGGCTGATCTTGGTCTGTTTAAAACCGCGGCTGGGAGTAATTCCGATCCGAGTGTCGGTTTCCCCGGATATCTTGGCACTGATTATTATAAAGTCGCAACAACTTCTGACGGTGGCGATATAATCTTGGCGGTTGTCAAAGTTGAAGAACTTGGGACCTTTGACGATTTTCATCACTTTAAGAAATTGAATGGCGTTTACTATTGGCTATCGCAAAATTCTGATCCGGTTGGTGGCGATGGCAATTATTATTCGCGAATAAACTCTCAAGTCGATAATTCTTTTACCATTGCGTCGTTGCAGCTGGATAAATCTATTGCCAAAGGCTCAACAACTTTGACTCAGAAGCCGAGCGATTCTCGTAATGATACTTTTGTCGCCGATACAACCGTTGGAACGAAAGTCGAAGAAACAAAGTGGGGTGATCTCTATTTGGCGCAGACGACGGAAATTACCAAGTCGGTTGGCAATGCCAAAGTCTCGTATTACTACATTTTGCGAAACGACGGAATCAGAATAATTTATTCGCCGAGCCCGAGTTTTCGAAATGATGACGGTTCGCTTGTTGCGACCTGGACAAATGCCGTCGGTCAATCGGCAAAATTTTCGCCGGTTGCGACTTCTGGTTGTGGTGCGGTCGGCGGAACTTGGCCGAAAATTATCGATACAACATCATTACAAAACAAAGTTCAAGTTGGAACCGCCGGCGCGACAAAAATATATTCCTTTCCGGCGGCGTCGCCGATGATGAGTTTCGGTTATCAAGTTTATCTGATGGACGGGATGAGCGGCAAAGCTTCGGAAGCGGATTTTGCCTCAAATCTCGGAATAATTGCGATAGAGGATGGTTACGGCAATTGGGAAGCGTTTATGAACGATAAGTATGCGCCTGGAGTCGAGTGTGGCAAGCCGGTAATTTATTTATATCCGAAAAAATCGACCGAAGTTTCGCTGAAAGTCGGTGCTAATGTTACAAAATCCGATCCGGCTTACAATTCTGGCTGGCGCGTTCTGGCATCGCCATCCGGTTTACTGTCACTCGGTGGCAAAACCTACGATTCGCTTTTCTGGGAGGGAACAGGCTGGGGCAGTTATCCGGCCGTGACAAATGGCACGGTGGTTGAATCATCCAAAATTGCCGAAACAATCACATCGCAATTATTATCGATGGGTCTGAACTCCAAAGAGATTGCCGATTTCAAGGCCTTCTGGTTGCCGAAGATGCCACAAACTCCGTTCACTCGGCTGACTTGGTTGACGACCGACCAAATGAACACCCTGGCGCCACTGGCGGTTTCACCGAAGCCTGACACAACAATTCGAGTCTTTCTTGATTTCGAAGGTTTGCAATCAAAAATCAACATTGCGCCACAAATTCTGCCAAAATATCAACGAGTCGGTTTCACTTTGGTTGAATGGGGAGGATTACTGAAGGGTAAGAAGTAGGAAGCAAGAAGTTAGAAGCTAGAAAATCAATCCGCCCAGGGCGGATTGATTTTGTTGACTTTTAGTAGCCTTTCGTGATAGAATCCAAGCATCGTCGACACCCTCCCGAAAGGTCGTGCAACATGGACACGAGCGATGTTCGTCGGGCTGTTGAACATTTGATTGCCACCTTGGCGATTGAGCCGTATCAACTAGTGTTTATGACGTTCACATACGGAAGCAGAGTTCACTCAATTGGAGTATTCGACCCGACTACCGGTGAGTATGGTGATGGTTTTGGTTCTTGCTCTGATGTTTGCGGAATGGTTAGCAGGTTCCAAGTTTCCGGTGGCATCTATATTTCCAAAGTTGCTGAGCCACCCGAACTGCCCAATGACGAATTGACTCGTTGGTCACAAGTCTTCGAAGAAATTCATCGATTGATTCACGCAGGTTGGACAGTTCGCGTCGGTCAGATTCTGGCCACCGTGGCCACCTACGGCGCCGCGGTCGAGCAGGAAGTTGGTAAGGGCGTAATGTTTGAGTGCCCCACATTGCTCAAGGCTCTCGAGACAGCTATCGAAGACAATCGCAAAATTTGTCAGGAGAACACGGAAATCCAGGTCAACCCTTGCCAGGGCTGATTTACTCCTGACAATTCCGGCAACAATTGATTCCCCGCCACTTCAAAGGTGGCGGTTTTTTATAATTCGACAAAATTTGGTCGCCATGTGGCGGGCAACTTTTAATTTCAAAGCAGGAGTGATACTATCAAACTATGGAAAATAACGAAAGAAGATCCCCACAGGGTCACTCCGTAGATCTCGACAAGCTCGAGATGACAAAACCAAAACTAATTCTAATTGATGGCAATGCAATAATCCACCGTGCCTATCATGCCTTGCCGAAAACTATGACGACGCGAAAAGGTGAGCCGACAAACGCGGTTTACGGTTTTACGACGACAATTATCAAAGTTTTGGAGGATTTGAAACCACAGTACATTGCGGCATCGTTTGATTTGGCCGGTCCGACCTTCCGCCACGAGCATTATAAAGAATACAAAGCGACGCGGGTCAAAGCTGATCAGGAACTTTATGATCAAATTCCTCGAGTCAAAGAGATTGTTGAAACGATGAATATTCCAATTTATGAAAAACAGGGGTTTGAGGCAGACGACGCAATTGGAACGATTGTGCGCAAGACACAAGAAACAAGCAACAAGATACAAATATATATCGTTAGCGGTGACAAAGACATTTATCAATTGATCAACGACAATGTTTTTGTTTACTCGTTGCGAAAAGGTTTATCGCAAATGCAAGTTGTTGACAGCGCGACGATCAAGAAAGAGTACAATTTGGATCCGGCGGATTTTATTGATCTGAAAGCTCTGGCCGGTGACGCGTCGGACAACATTCCCGGCGTGCCGGGAATCGGAGCGAAAACGGCGACGGATTTGATTCAAAAGTTTGATACATTGGAAAAACTATATGAGCAGATTGCCACGGCGGGAAGCCTCGCAATGACAAATCAAATAAAACCAAGAATTTTAGAACTGCTTAAAAAATATAAAGACCAAGCGTTTTTGAGTCAGCACTTGGCGACAATTCATCGTGACGTTCCAATTGATTTTGATCTGGAAAAATGTCGCTGGGGAGAGTATGATCGAGAAAAGCTGAAGAAATTATTTGAAGAGTTAGGATTTGTATCATTACTCAGAAGATTTGAGGATAAACCCAAAACTCAAAATTTCCGCCTGGCTGGCAGGCAGACGGATGCTGAAGAAAGCTCGAAAACCGAAGTTCAAAACAAAGATCAACAATTAAAACTATTATGAAAGAGATTCTAAAAAAAGCTGAAAGTTTGGGTTGCATTATCCCGCATAAAAAGTGGGATGTTATTGATCGTAATTTGAAGCCGGTTTTGCGGGCGATGGAGAAAACTGGCATCAAAATTGATGTAAATCTGTTGAGCAAATTATCTAAAAAATTAAATCTAAAAAATAAAAAACTCGAGGCAGAAATCCAAAAATTGGCTGGAGAAGAATTTAATGTCGCGTCGCCGTCGCAATTATCAAAAATACTATTTGAAAAACTGAAATTGCCGACTGCTGATATTAAACGCAATAAATCGGGAATTTCCACCGGCGCATCAGAATTGGCAAAATTGCGAAGTGAGCACAAAATTATTGACAAAATTCTCGAATATCGCGAACTGTCAAAATTACTCTCGACTTATTTGGAACCGTTGCCAGAACTTGTCGATGAAAATTTTCGGCTTCACACTCATTTTGGCGAGGATACTAGAACTTCTAGGCTAACATCGGCCAATCCAAATTTGCAAAATATACCGATTCGCGGCGAATTCGGGCCAGAAATTCGTCAGGCGTTTATTGCCGAAACCGGTAATAAATTAATTTCGGCTGATTATTCGCAAATTGAACTTCGAGTTGTTGCTTGTTTGTCAGGGGACGCCGTGATGATGAAAGCGTTTCGTGATGAAGTTGATATTCACGCCAAAACAGCGGCGGAAATTTTCAATACTGATGTTTTAAAGGTTACCAGTGACCAGCGACGAGTGGCTAAAACGGTGAATTTCGGCGTCCTTTATGGTATTAGCCCTTACGGATTATCACAAACTTTGGGTATCAAACAAGAGGAAGCGGCGAGATACATTTTGCAATATTTCAAAATTCATTCGGGGATTAAAAGGTATTGCGAGGAACAAATCGCTTTTGCCAAAAAACACGGTTATGTCGAAACTTTATTCGGATTTCGCCGAGCTTTGCCTGATATCAAATCAACAAACCGAAATCGCTACGAATCGGCGCAGAGAATGGCAATAAACACGCCGGTTCAAGGAACGGCAGCGGAAATATTAAAATTGGTAATTATCCAAATACATAAAAAACTATCAGCCAAATTAGCGAAATTAATTCTTACTGTCCATGACGAACTGATCATCGAAGCGCCGGCGGTGGAAGCATCCAACATTGCCAAATTGATGAAGGATGTGATGGAAAATGAAGTTAAACTTTCGGTGCCAATTGGAGTTGAAGTTGGAATCGGCGATAATTGGGACGAAGCGAAGCACAATATGCTGAAGTAATTAGACGGATTTTTGACACAGACATTGTGTAGATAGAGGCAATTTGCAATAAAAAATCCCCTCAGCACATTGGCTTTGGGGTGGCGATACTACAAATACCCGTCAAGATCGTCTTCCCTGAAAGGGCACCTAGCAGCTCTGTGATGCATGTTACCGCTACACAGGAAGCGGTCGGATTCGTTTACAAGGCAGTTTGGGATTTCTTGACCCATGAAACAGGCGATGTCTTTCCATGAAGGTTTTGGGCTGAGTCGAATGCTGACGGAAACGCTTTCCTTCAATTTCTCAACGTCTATTTCTGCGATTGCTAATCTGGTCAGACATGGCAACTTCCCAAGTCGACGGGGTGTCGCGGTTCCGATTGGAGCCGTGAAATTCCCTCCATGTTTCTGTTCAAGTACTTGAAGAATGATCGACACAGCTGCTTCGGCGCCGATCGCAGTCATAAATGACCTCCGTTTAGACTAGTGTAAAAAAACATTACTATATTATATAATAAAAGTCAAGTGATCAAACTTTTCTACGGTCAGGATACATATTCGCTAAATCACGAAATCAAGAAAATTGAGTCCGATTTTTCAATTGCCAATTTCGGCGACATGAACATCACTAGATTTGATGGCGCGACGATTTCGTTTGATCAGTTAATTCGTAGCGCAACCGCTGTGCCGTTTTTGGCCGACAAACGACTTTTAATCATCAACAATTTTTTACGTGACGGCGACGAGAAAATTCGCCAGTATATCGAACTTAATCTGAATAAATTTCCGGTGTCAACGGAGATAATTTTAGTCGAAGATGGTGAAGTCAAAAAAAATCTCGGACTTTATAAAAAATTATTAAAATCCAAATCAGTTGTCGATTTTCCGCTTCGAAAAGGCTATGAATTAGAGAAGTGGCTGACAGAAAAAGCCAAGGAAAAAGATATTCCAATCAGAATTTCGGCGACAAAAAAGTTGATCGCCACTGCCGGTAATAACAGCTTTCGGCTGATGAACGAATTGGAAAAGCTCGATTTGTTCCGGTTGGCGCAAAATCACCCCGAGATTTCCGAAGCTGACATTGACGAAATGGTCGAATCGGAAAATGATCAAAATATCTTTGATTTTATTGACGCGCTCGGTGCTAGAAATGCAAAGTTGGCGATAAAATATCTGCACAATTTATTGCTTGGCGGCAAAAATGAAAATTACATTCTCTCGATGATTGTTTATCAATTTCGGAATATGCTTTTGGTCCAAGATTTAATTAGCCGAGGCACTATCCATAATCAAATTCCGGCCCAGGCCGAGCTTCATCCGTTTGTTGTTGGTAAAACAATTCGAGTATTGAATAACTTTGATTTGCCGCAGTTGCGACGAATTTATTTGCGTTTGCAGCAAGCCGATATTGATATCAAAACCGGCAGAATCGAGCCACGGTTGGCATTGGAGAAACTTTTGGCGGATCTGACTTTGTAGTATAATAGCAGTAGAAACAACTTCTAAATAAATTGTAAATGAAAAAATTAGCAAATTCCAAGATATTTTTTAGAATTCAGATTTCTCCGCTTTAGGCGGACGGAGGGGAAGTTGGAGCAGGCAAAAAAAAAGAAGGTTTCATTTTTGGAAATTAATTGGCGAAAATTTTTTGCTTTTTCGGCTGCTTTTCTGATTGTTTTTGTTGCCTGGAGGGTGATTTCAACCGCTCGTTTTTCCGCCGACCAACCAACCGAAGATGTATCAACGGCAATCACTAGTTCAACAGTTAATTTGGACCTTCACACTGATGGCAGTGTTTATAAAAATGGCACGCTTATCAAATCGAAAATTTCGCCGCAAAAGAATTTCGACGAACTACGAATGGTGGTCTATGATAACAACGGTTTTTATCTGGACAATTTGACGATCAATTTGAATCTTCCGTCGGCGGTTGCCGACAAATCAAATCCGCAAATTTTGGCGATTCACGGTGTTGATTCAGCCGAGGCCAGTGTTTCGAGCCCATCAACAATTGCCTACCTTGCTACCGGCGTTGGCGCGGCATCAACAATTACAATTGTTGCTCAACTCCCAAAAGGTGTAATCAATTTACCTCTCTGGGACGAGATAGTTTTCTTAATGTCATCATTTGGTAGTAATGTTTGGTTAACGGTGGCAATCATCATCCCGCTTTTGACATTAATTTATCTAGTATTGTTAATTTCACTTCATCAACGGTCACAAAGTATTAGTAACCCCGAAAGAGCGATCTCTTCACCGCCGATGGCCTTACCGCCGGCGGTTGTTGGGGTTCTTGCCAACCAAAATATCGGCCCAAGAGAGATTGCCGCAACACTTATCGATTTGTCGCTTAGAAAGTTTATCTTCATTATCGATCGAGACCGCGGTTTCGCTTTTGGTAAAAGATCATTTTCCGGCGTGCTTTTGAGTTTTGAAAGAGTGCTACTATCAAAAATCTTTCGCGATAGCATCAAAATTTCCGAACAGGAAGTCAGCGAACGATTCGTCAATCATCTTTACAGCCACAAAATGTCTTTATTTACTAAGGGAATTTATGATTTAGCTACGCGTTTGGGCTATTTTAAACAGAATCCGGCCGGTATGCACCGAAAGTACCAGTTTATTGGGATTATCCTTTTTTTCTTTGCTCTCGCCTGTTTCTTTTTGAGTTTTAAATATTTCCCAACACTACCTTATGCCGCTTTTCTCTGGGTTGGAATGATGTTAGCTTCAATTATTATTATCATCATTGGCAGTCGGATGCCGATTCGCTCCGTTCTTGGTCGCCAAGCGCTTTCCAACTGGTTGGCATTCAAAAAATATCTCTCAGACCCGGCGCCACTTCCGTATGACGCAAAAAATCATCAGAAGTTTGTTGAATATTTGCCGTATGCCATTATCTTCCAGTGTGAAGCTTTGTGGGCCAGGCGCTTTGCCGAGGATGAATTCCTCGTGCCTGATTGGTTTATTACCGACAAACAGGGGTTGGGCTTACATGATTTTTGTCTTTCACTTTACCCAGTTATTGGCTATGTCGGTCAGAATTTGGCGACAATAAGAGAGCCGGGATACAAGTAAAAAATCCAAATTACAAATGAACTTCAAAATCAGAATGATTTATAAATTTAGATTTTGAGATTCACTTGACATTTGAGCTTTAGATTTTGGATTTATCATATGGAGAGAGGTACTTTTATCGGCAGGATTGTTTATGGTGGCGGCTTTATCTTTGACTTTGCCCGCTGGCTTTTGATATTAATCATCATCTTAACGTTATTGCACTTTTTTGTTGCGACGATTTATATTGTTGATGGAGCTTCAATGGATCCGACCCTGGCAACCGGCGAGTTTGGCGTTTTGGACAAAATTACTTACGATTTTTCCAACCCACAGCGCGGTGATATTGTCGTCCTAAATTACCCTGGCGACCCGGAGAACAAACGCTATGTTAAACGAGTTATCGGTTTGCCGGGCGAAACGGTTGAGGTCAGTTATGGTAGTGTTTTTATTAACGGCAAAAAACTGACGGAAAATTATCTGCCAGCCGATCTTTACACTGACAAAGATGGCGTTTGGAAACTATCCAGCAGTGAATATTTCACCATGGGTGACAATCGACCGAACTCAAATGATTCGCGATATTTTGGTCCGGTCGAAAAAAGATTTCTCGTCGGCAAAACAGTTTGGATCTTATTCCCGAAATTTTTCAGCATTACAACGCCGACATATTTAAAATAAATTGGTCAAATTAGTCCAAAAAGAAAAAACCGCCTTTCTTAGGCGATTTTTTTCTTGTTTGCGACTTTTTTCACCGGTTTGACCTCAGTTGGTGTGCTGGCAACTTTAGCTATTTTCTTTGTCAAACGCGATTTTAGTCGTGACGCTTTGTTTTTGTGAATAACATTTTTCTTGGCGGCAATATCCAACTCTTTGTAGGCGGCATTTAACTTGATTTGAGCGTCTTTTTCGCTGCCGCTAATTGCTAAACGAGCCGCTTTGATGGCGGATTTGATTTTATGACGAGTTAGGTCATTGGTTTCTTTTCTTGTTCTGTCGGTTCGAAGGGCTTTTTTGGCGGATTTTGTTAAGGGCATATTCACTTTCCAGCCTGCCAGCAGGCAGACGTTCAAATATAAAATTTTAAATTTAATAATCAAAATTATCGAATTACTTACGTAATGTAGCATAATAATTATGGCATGTAAAGATTTTTTGATTAAATTCAAATTGCAAAATCCAAAGCCAAATTAAATTGGGGTATCAAATACTAAAATTTATTGACAAACTTTTTTTCATCCGATATGATTAGGCGTTAACTCATATAGTTAGCAAACTAAAAAGTTGTGGTTGTGCGTTATTAATTTTGAACTAGTAGTTGGTTTATATGGAACTTTCACCAAAACAACAAATCGTTGAGGCGATCAAATCATCCGAGAATATTTTGCTCTTGACTCACAAAGGGCCGGATGGTGACGCTGTTGGCTCTCTCTGCGCAGTTTCGTTGGCTCTGGAGAAAATCGGCAAAAAAATATTTGCCGTTTGCGCCGACAAAATTTCGCCGGTTTTTTCTTTTCTGCCGATTAGTCGGATCAACTCCGAGTTAACCGGTCGACGGGATTTTGTTATTTCTCTGGATGTCAGCAAAACCGCGGCTGAGAAATTTCTTTATAAAGTTGAGGATGGTAGTATCAATTTTATCGTAACGCCGAAAGAGGGTGAATTTAGCGCGGAAATGGTGTCTTTCCCTGGCGGTAAATTCAAATTTGATTTGATTATTGTTCTTGATTGCCCCGATTTGGACCGGCTCGGTTCGCCACATGAGCAGAACTCCGATCTTTTCTATGAAACATTGATTGTCAACATCGACCACCACGCTGGCAATGATCATTTTGGCAAAATCAATTTGGTTGATTTGACCGCAACTTCAACCTGTGAAATTTTGGTTTCGATTTTCGAGGCGCTGTCAAAGGATACGTCACTGTTGTCTGAAGATATTGCCACTGCGCTTCTAACCGGGATTATCACCGATACCAACTCTTTTCAGAATCAAAACACGACGCCAAAATCATTAACTGTCGCCGCTCAATTGGTTGCCGCCAACGCTAACCAACAGGAAATAATCAAGCGAATTTACAAAACTAGAACACTAGCAACTCTGCGTCTTTGGGGCAAAGTATTATCCAACATCCGCGACGAAATGAACTATCGTTTTGTTTGGTCGCAAATTCAAAAGTCCGATTTTGTTGTCACTCAATCAACACAGGATGATGCCGATGGCGTGATCGACGAACTATTAAAAACCGCCACCGGCGTTGATTTTGTCTTACTGCTGACGGAAAAGGAAAACGGTTTGCACGGTTCACTTCGAAGTGTTGCCAAAGGTGTTGATGTTTCGGCTATTGCTAAACTCTTTGGCGGCGGCGGTCATGCAATGGCGGCCGGATTCGAGGTTGATTACAACGATCCGTCGCTCGGTTCGGAGGGAATTATCAACAAAATCCGCGATTACCAAAAATCAATTGCTCAAAATCAATAATTTTTTTCACTCTGACTAAAAAAAGAAACTGTTTTTTATTTTGGTCAGAATGACAGAAATACTGATAAGGCGGTGTGATCATGACCAACCGGTCCGAACAATACTGGGTCGCCAGTGGCGGTCTTGGCTTCGATTGCCTTGGTTGGCTATGGGAGAGACCACTTGTTTGGTTGGGGATCATCGATCCCAGACTCTTCATAGTGGTGACTAAGACCCTTTCTTGGGACAGGATTATTGGGAACCAGCGGGCGAATCCACTTTACTGTGTGCGTCCGCTTGGTAACTGGTTCGACCCTGATGGATTCGTCAACTCAGTAGGCCTCTCAAACCCCGGATATCGCTGGTGGCTGAAGTCAGTTGCGCCGAAGATGGATTTCTCCTGGTCGCGTATTGTGGTTTCAGTGTCGCCATCAGGCGTTCCAGACATCGAGTCGTTTCAGAAGATGATCATTGAAATCGATTCATTGGGTCAGCTTCTGGCTGGCATTGAGCTAAATCCGTCTTGCCCGAATGTTGACGGATTCAACTCTACTGAGATCATCAGCTACATCAAAGCTGCTAGGCAGGTCACAAACTTGCCACTTTGGCTGAAACTCTCGGTCGCCCAAAAGATTGAAGAAATCATACCGGTGATTGAAAAAGACGTCGCCGGAATCTCAATCAATGCTGTATCATGGGAATTAGTTTATCCAAACCGTACGAGTCCATTGAGTCATTTAGGTGGTGGTGCGGTTTCTGGTCGTCCGGCACGAGAAATAAACTGGGAACTAGTTCGCCGAATCAAATCAATTTCAGATGTTCGGATAATCATTCCCGATATTTGGGATGAATCTGACTTGATGGCTGCTCGTGAGTTGGGATACAACGATTACAGTTTTGGCTCGGTCCATATCTGCCGACCGTGGTGGCCAACAGCTTGTGTTCGAAGGATGATTACTGACTGATCCGGGCTCGCTTTGATGGCGAGTCTTTTTTATCTCTTGATTTTTTTAAAGCAGTTTGATATGATCAATTAAGTAGAAAGTCAAAAAGTTCATAAAGTTGAAAGTGCAAGAAAATTATGGCGGGAAAAGAAGACAAAAAAGTTATTGTGCCTGTTGTCAAAACAAGCAAAAAAGTATCAGCACCGAAAAATGGTGGTGATCTTTTGGCGAAGTATCAAACCAGCGACAATGATACCGGTTCAACCGAAGTTCAAATTATCGTTCTGACAAAAAAAATCGCCGAACTGACAAAACACCTAAAGGAACACAAGCACGATTTTGATTCTCGGGTCGGACTTTTGAAAATGGTTGGCAAACGCCGAAGACTTTTGAATTACTTCAAAAAAACCAACGAAGCGCAGTATGGAGATTTAATCGTTGACTTGAAACTTAGAAAGTAATTTTACAAATCATTTAATTTATCGGAGAGACGGAAGAAATCAAATTGCTGTATTGCTGTATTGCTCAATTGTTCGAAAACAATCGAACAATAAACGAGTGGAACGAGCGACAACAATTTAACAATGTGATTTTTTCTCAAGATCTCTCAAGAAGGGTTTTTTATGGTTAAGAAGTTAGGATTGGTAGAAAAGTCTTACTCGGTTGATTTTTGCGGCCGAGAATTGAAATTGGAAACCGGAAAATTGGCACTTTTGGCTCAGGGTTCAATTAAAGCCACTTGTGGTGCGACTGTGGTTTTGGCAACCGCCGTTGTTTCCGAGGAGGTCAGAGAGGGTATTGATTTTTTCCCGCTCTTGGTTGACTACGAAGAAAGGTTATACGCTGCCGGAAAAATTTCCGGTTCCCGTTTTATTAAACGTGAAGGACGGCCGTCAGACGCGGCGATTTTGGCATGTCGAATGATTGATCGGCCGATTCGTCCATTATTTCCAAAAAATTTCAGAAACGACGTTCAAGTTATCATCACAGTTCTGTCATACGACGGTGAAAATGATCCGGATATTTTGGGTATGATCGCCGCTTCAACTGCTCTAATGCAAACAAAAGCGCCATTTAACGGTCCAATCGGGGCGATAAAAATCAGTTTAGTTGATGGCGAATTGGTCGCTAACCCAACCATTGATCAAGTTGAAAAATCCGATTTGAACTTAACTATCGCTGCGACGAAAGACAAAGTTATGATGATTGAGGCCGAGGCTTCCGAAGTGCCGGAGGAAAAGATTATCGAAGCGATTGAATTAGCGAAAAAATCAATTTTGCCATTAATTCAAATTCAGGAAAAAATTCGAGACGAACATCGCGTTGAGGAATCCGGTGTTGAGCTTATCGATGACCAAACGATTCACGGCGAAGTTTCGAAAATCGTTGGTGATAAACTAAAGGCCGCCGTTCGCGAATTGGATAAAATCAAACGTGAAGAAAATCTTAAAGAGTTTGAAGAGGAAGTGCTAAAAACTCTTGAAGGAAATTATAAACAAGTTGAACTGAAAAGTGCTTTTACCAAACTAGTCGAAAAGGAAATTCGCTCAGCGATTTTGGATGATAGTCACCGTCCCGATGGTCGAGGCATCGAAGATATTCGGCCGATTGATATCGAAGTTGGCGTTCTGCCGCGCGTTCATGGTTCAGGCCTATTTACTCGCGGGCAAACCCAAGCTTTAACCGTTGCGACTTTGGCCTCGCCCGGAATGGAGCAATTTATTGACACAATGGAAGCGGAAACCACCAAACGTTTTATGCACCACTACAACTTTCCGCCATTTTCAACCGGTGAAGTTTCACCAATGCGTGGTGTCAGCCGCCGAGCCGTCGGTCACGGCTATTTAGCCGAGAAAGCTTTAGTTCGAATGATCCCGTCTACCGAAGAATTTCCATATACCATCAGATTGGTAACGGAAATTCTAACATCAAACGGCTCCTCCTCAATGGCGGCGACCTGTGGTTCAACTTTGGCTTTAATGGATGCCGGCGTGCCGATTAAAAAGCCGGTTGCCGGAATTGCCATGGGTTTGGTCACTGACAAAAAAGATGATTCGCACTTTAAAGTTCTAACCGATCTTCAAGGTCTTGAAGATTTTGCCGGCGACATGGATTTCAAAATTGCCGGTACTCGCGATGGAATTACGGCGATTCAAATGGACACCAAGATCACCGGGCTTTCCGATGAAATCATCGCTCAAACCTTTAAGCAGGCGAAAACCGGACGAATGGAAATTCTTGATGCCATGGCGGAAATTATCTCAGTTCCAAACGAACTGTCACCGCTAGCGCCAATTATTAAAGCGATCAAAATCAATCCGGAGAAAATCGGCGAGCTAATCGGACCGGGTGGTAAAAATATTCGCAAGATTATCGAAGATTGTGGTGGTAAAGAGGTAACGTCAATCGATATTGAAGATGATGGCACGGTAATGATCGGTTCAACCGATTCGGCAATGGGCAAAAAAGCAATTGCAACTGTCGAATCAATGACAAGGGAAATCGAAATCGGCGAAATAATTGAGGGCAAAGTAATTGAAATCAAACGCGACCGAATGACTGGCAAACAAGTTGGCGCAATTATCGAGATTACTCCGCGTCAAGATGGTATGGTTCATATTTCGCAGATCGCCAACGAGCGAGTTGAGGATATTGAAAAATATATTAAAGTTGGTGACACAGTCAAAGCCAAGGTTGTTGATGTCGACAGAGAAAAAGGCCGCGTAGCGCTTTCAACTAAGGATTTTTTGAAGAAATGAAAAGCGGAAGTAAGTACACGGATCTTTTACACAGATTCAGACACGGATAGAATCTGAAAAGAAAAAAACCACTTGGAAAAATCGGGTGGTTTTTTTTGTAATATTGTAATATTCTGCTAGAATAATTGTGCCACACTGAAGTGATGTTGAAAGGAGCTGAACCGAAGGATGGGTATTGCAACAGAAAGTCCACGATTAACTTCGGAGGAATTGAGGGAGTGTCGTCGGATTTATCAAGAAGATTCGGCGAAACGGACGCCGGAAGAGCGTGGTTATCTAATTTCAAGAATGTCGAAAGCGACCGCTCCTGAATTTTCATATATTGTTTGGGGACCGGAGGTCGGAGCCGCTGGCGCAATCAATTCTTCACAATCGTGTCGCGCAGGGAGCGTGGCCGAAACCAGGAGAGCTGGTCGAGATATTAGACTTGGGCATCGTCGCCGATATTGGTAATCAACACCTCGCACAGCGGACACTGAATTGGTGTCCGTTTTTTTTGTATTTTTTTAACAACATTTAAATAAAAAAACGGCGGGAGTACCGCCGAAGGGGGAATGATCAATTACGAGTGATTGGAATCTGGGCCAACTTTTTGCCCCAAAATTGGAAACGGATATCCTGGATATATTCGGGAAAATCCAGCCACAAAAAGACTATTACTAGACCGTCGCCTTTCCGGAGCATATACGCCCAACTTTTTACTTCAGTACCTTTGTTTGATGTTTCTTTCGCTAAGGTTTTTATCCCTTGCTCTGTTGTTGGAATGATGCCGACTGTTTCTGTACGAAAATGGAAGTCACATATCAGTGAGCAGCGCTCGCTATCAATTCCCAGTTTCTTTATCCACTCTCGGACATCCGGGTCGCACTTAATAATGACTGTCGGATAACTGTCTCCGGTCCCGAAATTCCAATATTCGAGTTTCGCACTGGCGGGATATACCAATCCGGCTTGGATTTTTTTACAGTACGAACCACAAATGGATTTGCGAAAAATAGTATACGCTATCCATATACAAGCAATTACAATCGTAACCGTCCAACCGGCTCCACTCATGACAGTTCCTCTCTGGACTGTGATGTCGCAATTATAGCAAAGACTTTTTAAATCGTCAATAAAAAATCGGCGGAAGTTCCGCCGAACGGGAAGTGGTGTTAACGTCTTGGCAGATCAACTTTCTCGTAACAATTGACAACTTTGTGTTTACCGCTAGATTTGTCAATTATCCAAATGAATTCGAATGGCTTATGATTTTGCCAATCTATGTATGATACATCATTATTTTCTTCCACCTCTCCGGTTGTCAAGATAGAACCGTCTCCTAGTGCTTTCAAAACCGCACAAGGATCGCGGGAACTTTCTATCGCTCCAACCCATTGGTCGCGAGGAAGTGGCCTGAGCCGGTTAACAATTGCTGTGGTCTCCTTGTCTACTCCGGCGAAATGATTTCGAATACCAAAGTACCCAAATAAACCAACAGGAATGGCGCAAATGATCACAATCTTCCAACCGGCGATCTTTTTCCGACCATGAACAACGCCATCGTCTTCGAGCATTGTCGCACATCCTTCGCATGTCGGATTCTGACCATCAACGAGGCAATTGTAGCAAAAGATTTAATTATCGTCAATAAAAAAAATCGGCGGTTACTCCGCCGACCTGGTTGATTCCGGTTCTCGTCCCGGATAGCGTACTCCCGATTTTCCGTAAGTACAATGGTGTGGCGCCCACGGGTGTTCCGATTCATGAATATTGGCAAGGGCTCTTCCTTCGAGTAGGTTAATTAGCTTAAAAGCTTCGAGCATGGTTGGCGGCTTGTCTTTCTCACCAACAAGGTTTGTGTTGGCATCTTTGGAGTTGTTTTTGGTTTTGACGCAAAGCTGCTTATGCCGATAATTGATCATCAGCCCAGCCGCGAGAATAGCTCCCATAAGAGTTAGAATCCACTGCCAGACGCTCATGGCTTTCCCTCTCTCCCTCGTTGGCTGTCGGTACGGTAATGATATCAAAATATGCAGTAATCGTCAATAAAAAAAACGGCGGGAGTTCCGCCGAAGGGGCAAATAACACTAATGTTTTGAGAGGTCAGCTTTCTTATAGCAATCAATGACTTTAGCTTTTCCACTTGAAATGTCAACGATCCAAACATACTCAAATGGTTTCTGATTTTGCCGATCAAAATATACTACATGGTCAACACCTGAATGTTCTCCGGCTGTCCGGACAAAACCGTCGCCTAGCGCTTCCAAAACTGCACAAGGATCGCAAGAATTGTCCAGCGCTCCAATCCATTGATCCCGGGGGAGTGGTCGAAGTTGGCCGGTAACTGCGATTATTTCCGCGTTCCTTTTGGCACCCCAATTTCTAAAGCCAAAATACGAAATCACAAAAATGATGACAAAGCTGGTGGCTACAAGAGTCCAAATGACTTTCTTCCGGCCATGATTCTGTGCAACAACGTCGCCGTCTTCATCGAGCATCGTCGCCACATCCTTCACATCGTATTCTGACCGTCAACGAGGCAATTGTAGCAAAAACTTTTTGAGTCGTCAATAAAAAAATCGGCGGAAGTTCCGCCGAATAGGAAGTGGTTACTTTTTGAGATCGTTTAAAACATATGGCCCTAAGACTATGTTCGGAGGTCTCCTATTTGTGGAAATCACCCACATGTTGCGGGCGGGAAAGTTGTCTCGCTCAACATTAGTGAATGTCTGGGGTGTCGTTCCTCTGTAGGTAATGACGTATCCTTCATCTAAGGCGCCAAGCACACGATCCGGGGAATCGGCCTGCTCCAGCTCCTGTTTCCACTGATTTTGCGGGAGGCTCCGTAGCCGGCTGGCGATTGTAACCGCCTCGGACTGAAGCTTATCATCTCTTGTATTAATTCTGATATCTAGCGCCCAAAATCCACAGAAAATACTGGCAACGATGAGAAGAGCGCCCAAGCAAATAATCAGAAACGTCTTCCGTGCTCTCCCTAATCTTTCTTTCCTTAATTGTGCGACGTCCGGTCCACCATCGTCTTCAAGCATCGTCGTCACGTCCTTCAGTCTGGATTCCGACCATCAACGAGGCAATTGTAGCAAAAGGCGGCTCTATACTAAATAGTGTGGTAGTTTCAGCTTCATTTTGAGCTGAAAACAAAAATAGGTAGACTGAATGTAGGAAATATCACTTAACTACAAGGAGTCTACCTATGCAAAATTGTTTCATTAATTTATTCAAACTTCA
>CAINNR010000038.1 GCA_903851235.1 uncultured Candidatus Berkelbacteria bacterium
GCTGGCAGTCAGAGCCGGTGGTGATAAACTGATGGTCTTCCAACCCCCATGGTTATTCGTTGTCGTAATCTTTTTCTTTTCAATTATTGTTGGAGTTCTAACAGGTCTCTACCCATCTCGTCGAGCGGCAAAGATTAATCCGTTGGATGCGTTAAGGTATGAGTGAGCTTGGATTTTGGGGCTTAATAATGTCTAGCGGATACTGTCGATCGGTTGGCTCACCACCTTTGTTTGATCAATTTCATCACGAAAATCTCTTATTTGTTCCGCCAGTGGTGATGACATAAATGTTCTTTGGCTCAATTGCAAAAATGTGCAGCTAAAATCCCCCAATAATGTTGTCTGGTGAATAATAAGGGGATATCATTTTTACAGAAGGTTGCAAACAAGCATTCATTTATCATTCGCCGAGCTATCAAAAGATCTGTCCTTCTTGTGCAAAAAATTAATACTGAGCCCTTTTTTAGCGCCTACTATAGTGCGCTTCTACAAACATATGTTCCGACATATTGCCGATAACTCTGGAGAATTCTTTCTTGAAAATATTGCCGTGTTCTTTGTCTGACATAACCATTCCGAGACCTCCGGCAATCATCCAAGTATCATCTCTTGGCAGTAAACGTTGGGCGATAATATCTCCCGGATCAATCTGATATGTTCCGCTCCGCTCGTAGACAAAATATTCTTGGTTGTTTGCCAAATCCCTAAATTTAATTGATTTGCCGTATTTAACTTCTAATACCTCAAAAAACGAAAAGACGCTTTCGTCTCGCCATCTTCGGTAGACTGCCTTTTCGTTTTCCGTCAGGTTTGCTTTTAAGATGAAGTGGTCAATCATCCTCTTATTTTTGTGTAGACCCTCAAAAATCAGGGCTTCGATCAGAGCGTTTATCGCTTCTTTCTCAAACATTCTGTCGTGGAAAATATTATTAAGGATATTTTCCATCAGATCAACAACAAACTTCTGATCATACATCCATTTGACAATTTTGCCAACCAGCTCTTTTTGCTCCGTCGGACGTTCTGATTCATCTTTACTCAGACAACAGTGCTTATATTTTTTACCACTGCCACAATGGCATCGCTGGTTGCGGCCGAGTTTTTTATCACTGATGATTGGCAGATGTCTTTTGAATTCCAATGTCATAAAAGCTCCTGAAAAATATCTTTACCGAATCTAGTCAGTCCGAGGTAAGAAAAAGCGGTATAGAAAGGCATTGGCTCGGAGTAAGAGTGGGTTAAAATGTCTTCGACCTGCAGATTAAACTCATCCTGATCGAGAAATGTCGGTGCCAAAAGATGGAGATATAGTGAGAACGGTAAGACCAAATGGGCGGTAAGATTGATCCAAAATATGACATACGGGCCGGTTTTGATATCAGGTAATTCCTCCGTATTCTTTAGCTCTTTTGAGGTCAGGCCGAAATCAGGGTAGACTGACCGGATCCGATGAACAAATTTATCTAAAATCCGTTCAGAGGACAGATCCTCCTTATCGGTTATCTGACCAAGAATCTGTCGCCAGAAAATGAACCATGACTCTTTACTGAAGCATTCGGAGACAAAGGGATCTCGCCGATAATAGCTGGCTAATTTGTAGTCGAGATAGGTCTCGATTAACCATTTCAAATCTTTCTTGGAAACGATATTAACAAAATCGATTTTTTTGTCGATTACCTTTTCGCTTAAAAAATTCAAATCATTTCTGTACACAAGATCAAAATCATAAAGTAATTTTTGCCCGGCCAATTTTCTTTGCAGGTCAACAATCAACGGCTGATCTCTCCAGTCGATAAAATCTACTTTGCAGTCAAAATCGACGCCGTCACCAACCATTTTTGCCTTGACTTGCGGAAAGAACATCCCGGACACCGGCCATCGTTCAATTTTTTTAAGATGATCAATATCGCAGTATGGATTTGATCCCTCTGAATACAGATTCTCAAGAAAATACCAACGCCAAAAGATATGAGCTGAAAACTTCTCCAGATTTTTAGACTTGACGCCGTTGGCGGTAGTTAGAATCTCAGTCAGACGTCCGGGAAAAATATTCAAAACTTGATTGACCTTGCTTTTATTCCATTTCTTCTCAGGAATATTCATAGGTGTTAATTAATAGTTATACACTGCCTTTTATGCCATTAATTCGAATTATTTGTAACAGACAAATCGTCGACGTTTGTAATATTTGGTCGAATTTGCTAAACGATGTTCGAACTTTTTTCGGATGGGTAAGGCTCTAGCGTCTCTATCCAGGCGGTTTCCCATCACCAACCCGATGCGATTTTTCAAAAAACTTTTAATCCGGTCTGATTTCTGGCTCCTTGGGTCAAAAGAATTGTCGGGTGTATGACGACTATCTGAAACTCGGATACAAGAGGAAGGTTGGAAAATACCATATTAGGCGACTGATGAGCCGAACAAACAATTTTTTATGAACGCAAAGCGAAAGTAAAAATTATTTTTATAAATCATTGTAATTACTTAATCTGTATTATAGACAATAGCAGAAAACATGGAATACCTCAACGAAAAAACAAAAAATAACGTCTCCGGAAGGTCTTGGCGGAATGAGACAGCGAGGTGTATAATTGTATCAGCGAACTGATACAGAAATATGTCTCATTCAATCTTAAAAGTTATATAGTTTGTGTCACCTACCTTTACAAATAGGGGAGTAGGTTGGGGTAGGCAGTAATAACGGTAATCAGGCAAAAGAAAAAATAAACAAAACTAACTTAAAGAAACTAAGACTAAAAAAACAATCAGACCAAAACAAGAACTAATCCTTAAACATCTCTATCAAAAAAAAATTTACCGGTACCAATAATCCAGACAGCAAAATGATCCCTAATTATGGAGAAATCAGGACAAAAGAAAAGGTCAAATATGAGAACATTTACATTAAATCCTATAACAATATTGTCGAGGCCGGAGCCGGCCCAACAGAGTACTTTGAGATTTATTTACAAGTCCCCATTCAAGTCTCGGAGACCTTACCCCGGCAGAAGTCTATATTAACAAATTTATTAATTATTCAGTCCCGGATTTATTGCCTAGTCGGGTATTAAAAACTGTCTAGACTAAGGGTACCAGCTTATTATTCATAACTATAGTTTATTATAACTATATATTATTGCCAAGTAATGTTTATAATAAATTCACAACAGATAAACCATAAAAGTTTGGATTGGTCGGAGTGACAGGATTCGAACCTGCGACCTCATCGTCCCAAACGACGCGCGCTACCAACTGCGCTACACTCCGAGATTATATTGGTGGGTCCGGAGGGATTCGAACCCTCGACCTTGGGATTAAGAGTCCCCTGCTCTACCTACTGAGCTACGGGCCCGCTAATTCTGTTAAACTCTAAGAAAAAAATTCGCTGTAATAAACCACAATTGTTGATGCTGATTCTACATCTTTGATTATACAAAAGAGTTTTCCGCTATCATGGGATGTGTGATAATACAAATGTCTCCGAACCCTAAATAAAACTTGGCGATTTTTTCCAAAAAATATTCTTGCAGGTCACTGGAATAATCCGAGAGTGCCGATTTGATCATCGATTCGACTTTTACCGGCGCCGGTGCTATGTGAGTTTGACTCAAACATACTCTCCCGGCATAATTGTCATCAATGGCGGAAATTAACATTTTGTGCAGAGATATAGTCTGTTTTTCGTTCAAGCTGGAATTTGCTATTTTACTCTTTACCAACTTTTAGAGAATCGTAGAGTTTTTTTAGATTATTAATTTTCTGTTTCAAATCTTTTTCCATCTTAGCATATTGACGAAATAATATCAATCTGTCGTGAATATTGATTGATTTTGACACAAATTCGGCCAAATTCTTGTTTTTATCTCGCATGGTTTTTGTCTGCTGGAGTTACCGATGGTTCTAATCACCACACTGCTATATTTAAAAAATTTCCTCCCTTTCTTGCCGCAATAATGATATAATTTAGCAAATTAATTTCAGTGACATTTTTAAATTACTTAACAATGTTTACAATTACGTTTTAGATTATTTAAGGCATCTATCTTGGCAATCGTCTATCATTCGCCTACAATTGGTATATAAAGAGAAATCTTCTTCTTAGCCACCGACTGCTCCTCGGATTGCTTTGGATCAAAAACCCTATATTGCGGATTCTTTTTTCCCAGATAAGCGCCGAGTCAAAATAGCCTTTTGATAGCAAAAGCCTTCATGATCTCGCCGGATGTAAAAAATATCAGCATGACGTTGACCAAGTAGTAAAATATTTAGCCAAAAAAAGTTTGAAAAGTAATATATAAAGGAGTGAGATGTCAAAAAGAGATGAAATAAAGATTGGTGACAAGTTCCACTATGCGGTTAGGGATAAGGGAGGTCGGTTCGTCGATATTACAAACATTGGGAAGTCGATTGAAGAAGATTCCAAGATAAAATCCAAAAAGCAGGTGAAACCCGGTCATGGTCATGAGGGAGATCTAAAGAAGAAATAGAAAATTATTATCCAAATATCAAAATCTGGGCGAAATAAAGGTTGATAGCAAATCCGCTAAGCGAGAAACCAAGAGAAAGAAAACTCTCTTTGATCTAATAAAATATGTCAACTCGACAGGCTGGCAGTGATTGGGTTTGTCAATTTTTGGCTGATTTGGTAAAATCTTCTTAGTAACAAGAGTTTAATTTTAATCGAGGAGAGTAATGAAAATACTGGGAATTGTCGGCAGTTTGAGACAGGGATCATTCAACAAGAGTCTGCTTATCTCTGCAATCGATTTGGCACCGAAGGAGATGAATATCGAGATTTTTGATCTTGGTAAGATCCCGCCATTCAATCAGGACATGGAGACAAATTTACCGGAAAGCGTCAAAGAGTTTAAGGATAAAATTATCTCTGCCGACGGTATCTTGTTTGCTACTCCGGAGTATAACTATTCGATACCGGGTGTTTTGAAAAATGCAATTGATTGGGCATCGCGGCCTTTCGGTCAAAACTCTTGGGAAAATAAGGCGGTAGCAATCATCGGAGCCTCACCCGGGATGCAAGGCACCGCTCGGGCCCAAACCGCTTTGCGTCAGACTTTTACCTTTTTAAATGTTTACTGTATGAACCGGCCCGAGATCTATGTTGCGAAAGCGGCGGATAAATTTTCAGCTGATGGCAAATTGATTGACAGCGAAACTAAAGACTATCTTCAAAAGTTTCTGGTAGAGTATGAAAAATGGACTTTGAGGATGAATAAGTAAATTTTTCCGGCAATGTCTGGTTTACTTATTTATTATTCTGGCTGTCATTGATGTTGGTCAAAGTAGTATGAAACTAATTGAGGAAAATGAAATTATCAAAAAGCCAACAACATGAAGTTCTTGGTTCTCTAGCTTGTTATTAAGCTTAAAAATCGACTTTCTAACACACAGTTTTATTTAAATAATATGGGCAGGCTGTGAAATACAAAATTTGTGACCAATGTGGTGAGTTTGTGACCAAAACTGGTTTTATTTCCAGTTCTGTAATTTCTTGTAAAGGGACCGGGTATTTTGCTGTCTGTCACAATAAAAAATGTTTGAAGCGATTTTCCAAATCCAAATACGAAAAGCTAAAAGAAGAAAAGTTCTAAAAAACTGCTAAAAATTTGCCGGACTTCCTAATCTCTTGTGGTCGCCTTACCCCCACAACCTTAGCGGGCAAAAAGATTACGCCGATTGAATAACCATTGTTACCCGTTTTGTTTGTTGCAAACGGTATATTCTGGTATATTTGAAATGGCCATACAGTGAAAAGAGAAAGGGGAGATTCAAATGTCCGAAAGGACGGCAATGACGTATGCCGGAGTCGGTGTAGACTACGATGCCATGGATCCGTTCAAGTGCTCTTGCCAGCTGGCGGGACTCGCAACAGCTGGCAACATCGCACGCATTGCAGGGGGAGAGTTTCAGGAGTTCGAACCCAGTCGTGGTGAGAGCGCCTACCTGATTGAGGCGAGGAAGAGCTACGTCGCCTTCGTCATCGAGGGTCTCGGAACCAAGAACCTGGTTGCCGATGCCATGTACGAATTCAACTCTGGTCGGGATAGCTACTACGACCACATCGCCCAGGACACCGTGGCAATGATCGTCAACGACATGATCACCATGGGCGCCCTGCCGCTTTCAGTCGCGATGCATTTGGCGGTCGGCGACTCCAAGTGGTTCGAGGATGAGAAGCGGAGTGGCGACTTGATCAACGGTTGGAAAACCGCCTGCGATCTGTCCCGCTGTACATGGGGTTGTGGCGAGACGCCGACTCTCAGGGACGTGATCATCCCCGGGACGGTCGAAC
Organism: uncultured Candidatus Berkelbacteria bacterium; assembly: GCA_903851235.1. Taxonomy (GTDB): domain Bacteria; phylum Patescibacteriota; class UBA1384; order XYA2-FULL-43-10; family CAINNR01; genus CAINNR01. Next base: position 6,311 of record CAINNR010000038.1, read on the forward strand.
TCTCCGGTGCGGCCATCGGCTTCGTCAAGCCCAAGGATCGGTTGGTCCAGCCTCGGAACATCGTCGCCGGTGACGCCATCGTGATCATCGGCAGTTCGGGTATTCACGCCAACGGACTGACACTGGCCAGGGAGATCGCCAGGGGTCTGGACTATGGCTTCCTGACTGAGTTGAGCGACGGACGCAACTTCGGCGACGCCCTGTTGGACGCGACGCACATTTACGTCGGACTCGTTGAGGACTGCCTCAACCGCGGGGTGAACATCCACTACCTCGTCAACATCACCGGTCATGGCTGGCGCAAGCTGATGCGGGCGCCGCAGCCATTCCACTACGTCATCACCACGGTTCCGGAGCCGCAGCCGGTGTTCCGCTTCATCCAGGAACAGGGCAATGTCCAGATGAGCGAGATGTACGGCAACTTCAACATGGGAGCCGGCTTCGCCGTCTATGTCCCCGAGGGTGATGTCGCAGCCGTGATAGCTGTCGCTACGGAGAACAACCTGACGGCGCTGAACGCCGGAACGATCGTCGAGGCCGAAGACAAGAAGGTGATCATCAACCCCGTCGGGTTGGAGTACGCCGGTGAGACCCTCGCTGTTCGCTAGTTGTCGCCGGTCACATCTGGCTCAAACCTGAGCTCTTGGGACTTCCCGGGGCTCTTTTTTAATTCAGAAAAACAAAAAACGGCTTAAAAACCGCCTTGTTATATTCATCAATTTTTTAGGCTAAAGTTATAATTCGTCTTTTATCTGTTTCCAAGTCACATTTGAATACTTTTCAATATCACCAACCACATACCGGAAAGTATCTTTTCTCATTTTTCCCTTGATGACGATAATTTTGCCACTTTTCGGACATTCAACTTTACAATGGCTGCCTTTCCCTCCAGTCATATTTATAGTAAATTCAAGTCATCTCAAAGCTCTGAGAAATTTCTCGCGACTAATGCCATCTGGAATTTCACTTAGCGATGGCATACTCTCTTCTATCTTTTAGTGTACCAACTTTTCTAATCCCTGATTTTTTGGTGTACGAAGAAGGAATTTCAAACGCAGTCAAAATAGCGTCTTTTACATTTTCGTCTAAATCTTTTTCGTCTTTGCCTTCAGTAATTATAGTTCCCCACTTAAAGTCGGTGCTTTTTGCAATAATACACCCGTCTGATGGGATATTCTGGAAGTTTATAACTTTATTCTCTCGAAAATACTCGCTGAGCTCATAAAGACCTTTTGACACAATATCGCCAAAAGCAAATTTAAAGACATAATCTTTTAATTGTTTAAAAACACTCATATGTTATAACTTATAGCACTTTTGTTCCGTAAATGGGATAGTCGTTAATCCAATTTTATCAAATATGATAAGAAAAGTAAGTAGTTATTTTCTCCATATACATTTATTAATGGTTCTATATCCAATTTTAGTCTATCATTCGGCAACTCAAATTAAAATAAATTTATTTAATTTAATAAATGGAAAAGTTTTAGCGTCTCGTCTGCTCTATAAAAAAGTCGCTCTGGAAGCGACAAAAAGAAGTTGGTACTGCATCGTGGATAACATTAGAACTGTTTTTCAGAATACAACTCAAGATGCTTATATCCCAGACTTATTATCAAAAGAATATCTGTATACTTTGACAGCCAAGAGTCCGGTTAAATCTTGATTCCGCTTTTTTTGATCTCGCAGGCCAACGGATAGTATGGATCGTTAAAATCTTTTGGCAGAAAAGGATGTGGCTCGATGGCAAGGTCAATTTGCTGGCTGAGACTCATTAGCTTTACTCGTTCCCCCTGTCTGTCATCGCTAAAATCTGGTGAGACGACGGCTATGTCAATGTCACTTGAGTTATTTGCTTTGCCCTTGGCATAGGAACCGAAAACATAAAACGCCGTGATTCCAAAACCGTTATCGGCCAGTAGACGGCGGAAATTTTTTGCGAGACTATAAATTTTATTATTTAAACCTGTTCTTTGATCCATTTGTAAACCTCTTCGGACTTTTTATTCCAAATAAGCGCATATTTTTGTGTAGCTTTTTTATAAAATTGTTCCTTGTAATCGTCATAACGTGCTTCAATATTAAAAGTAGTGATTTCGCGCAAAACGGCTCTTTGATCTTCGGTTAAATCGAGTCCTGCAACACTGGCGAGCCTGACTAAATCATGCAAAGGCAAAATTTCTTTGTCTCTTTTTATGATCAGACTCTTAAGAGTTTTTTCAAGCACTAAATGCTACAAAAACAAGGACCAATTGTAGTGACCTAACTTATACATGTCGCCTGCTGTTTGGCGATCTCGCCCTGCAGATTCTAACCAATATCTTATGGCGTCTTCTTTGCTCATATCTCTACCTAATTATCTTACTGTTATTATCTGCTAATCAAAGCAAAAAATCAATAGTCCGCGTAAAGTTTCAATAGTTAGGAAACACCAGCCAGCTTAAGTCTCTTCTGCTTCTCTACTAAAAAAATAGCTCTAAGAGCTACAAATTTAGTTGGTACCCCAGGATGGAATCGAACCATCAACCTTCACCTTAGAAGGGTGCCGCTCTATCCATTGAGCTACTGGGGCGAATATCCAATCTCAAAAAATCTGGTACAACGTGCGGGTCTTGATCTTTATAGACCCTCTTGTCCCTCTCCTTAGATGATATCGAAAAATGAGACAAAAGACAAGAGACACTGTCTCATTTTTAATCAATTTTAAGCTGAATAAACTTATTGATGTTCATTTTTACTCTGATGGCATTGAATTATCACAATCAGGAAAAGTTAAACCGATCATTATTCAATTCAACCAAAAGGACAATATAGAAGTTATCGGCGCCATTCTACAATACGCAACAAATTATTTTAACGTATGAGATATAAAATCTGTGATACATGTGGCGAATTTGTGACTAAAACTGGTTTTATCTCCAGTTCAGTAATTTCCAGCAAAGAAACTGGCTATTTTGCTGTTTGTCATAACAAAAAATGTTTAAAACGATTTTCTAAGGCCAAGTATGAGCGGTTAAAAGAGGAGAAATTTTAATGACCGAACAAAAAGAATTGACTCCGGATGACCTCGAAGATATTGCGGCTGAAAAATTGGCTCACTTATTTATAGAGCAGATTCGAATGAAAATAAAGCGAGAGAAAAAAGAGTCCAAAGAGTAGTTTATAGAGATTGGATTTCCTTGCTGATTATTCTTTTACTATGTCTGCTCTATGGATGATATCGGTTAAATCTTTTGCAGTTTTTTCGAGTAATTCAAAATACTGATCTTTTTTATCGTCAGAAATATTTTTTTCGATAAAGTGATCATATTCCCAGAGAACTAAATGAATGAGTTCGTGCAAAATAATGTAGTCGTCGCGTCCAGTTTCGGCATCACAAATAAGAACTGATGCCTTTTTGTTTTCTGTATCAACTTCAATATCTCCGGATTGAATAAAATCTTTGCGCTCAAATTTTTTAATTCTAAAATCGATTTGCCAGCTTCCCAGGTTTAGGAACCGCTGCCAAAATCTTAGTGACTTTTCAATTTTTTCTTCTCGTTTCATATCAATATATTAATAAATTGTTTATATAGTTGGGGGCGACGATGTTTTGTCGCCCCTGTTGTTCCGGGCGCTGTTGCGCTTAGACTTGCCCCCGGCAGCACCGACCGCCATTCGTCGCAGACGATGGCTCAGACGACTTGTTGGCCTTTCTCAAGACCTTCATGATCTTACCCTCCTTCCCTGTTTTCTTCGCTCCGACGCAGAACTCGCAGGAAATCGTCCTTGACATACTTCAGTTCGACACAAGGACTTTCCGTTGGTTTCCACTTCCGCTTCATCGAGCAGCCACCCATGCAGATCGGCAGGAACTGACATCGTGCGCACTCGTTGTGGGCGAACGGATCCTTGGAGATCCAACTCCGCCACTTCGGCTCATCGAGAAGCAGGTTGCCGTTTTTGGTTAAGGCACCGACTTTCTCGCCGGTATCGAAGTTTTCGCCGCATTTGTAAAGCGAACCGCTCGGGTCGATGATGAATTGCCCGACCGAATCGACGATGCAGAATTCGTGACCCTGCAATGCGTCGGCGTAAGGTAGAACAATCCAGCCGTCGTTGGCAGCATCCATGTACATTTTCATGATAATAGATGATGCTTCCGGTGGTTCGAGACAGAGTGGAGCGCATGGGTTGGCATTGGAAGACAGGACGGGTTTGGCCAGCACTGCGACCTGGTTCTTGAGACCACTTGCTTCAAGTATATCATACAGATCAACAACCCTTGAAGCATTTGGCTTCCAGACATTGACGCGGATGCTGACCGGCAGCCCGGCTTCCCTTGCTTGGCAGATGTTCGCAAGAATGGTAGCGAAGGTTTTGCCTCCGCCAACCAGCTTGCGACTCTGGTCGTGTGTTTCCGGTGGTCCATCAAGGGTAATCTGCAAATGTGCAACCTTGAATTTGGAGAGATAAGTGACCATCTCCGCATCCAGCAGATACCCGTTGGTAGTTACGGTCACGACATACTCTGTGTTTTGTCGGTCGCACTGATCGGCGATCCAGCTATTTAGCCGGAAAAGCGTTGCTCGTTCAAGCAGCGGCTCGCCGCCGTACCAATCGATTGACAGTCTGTCGAGCTTCGGGATTCTCTCCAAAAGCATCGACATGATGTTGCCCTCGACCGTCTTGGTTAGGCGTTTCCTACAGCGTCGCTGGAAGCAGTAGCTACATCGAAAGTTACAACTGAGCGTTGTCATGACTGACAGGATCAACTCGTTCTGTGTCCGCCCGGTTAAGTTCCTGACCCGGATGACCGCCTGTTCGTCATAGTTGGCATCAACCACTATCCCCAATTCGTGGAATTCTGACCAGAAAGCTGATGGCAGACGCGAGATGTCACGATGTTTGATCGCTTCGCGAACTGCATCAACATCTTGGTTGATGACGACCAGAGCGCCGGTCAAAGTGTTGTAGATGATCAAGTCGTCTCCGTCTGGTGCAGAGAGATTGTAAGCCGAAAGTTTCATCGGCGACCACCTCCGTTGTGGATTGACTGACTCATCTGGGTCTTGCTTTGGCTGATCGCCGCTCTTCGCTGGCCTTCCGGAATTGCCTTCATCCTCTCAATCAATGCCCTAAGAGCATTGACATATTGATCGGATGACGCGTTCCCGGATTTGATGCCATACATCGCATCGAGCGGAGATTGAACGCCAAGCAGTTCATCAATCTCGCAGTTCCCGCCATGTTTGGGATTTTGGCACAACTTCAAGTCGACCAAAACCCTGACCATGTGAGAGCAAACCAGTGTTGAACAGCTTGGCGGACGCATGCACGAAAGCAAACAGCCGCGATTACAGAGTGCTTTGCACGGACCGTTGTTCGGCATACGACGTTTTCCGGTTGTGAAACCGTTCTGCTCGATCGCTTTAGCCCAGTTCGGACCATTAGTCATCTCCTGGGCTTTGGCCAGAGACTGCCAGTGGTCATGTGCCTGGTTATCAACCAGACAACAACACATATCTTTGTGTGGACGGACTCCAGAGGAGATTGCTCCCATGCTTTCAGTAAAGCAGTGGGCGCAAAGATCCTCGAAGAGTGAGAAGAATCTCTTCAGCATATTCTCTATTTCTCGGAACTTTTTCAGCCCTGCTTTGTCTGGCACGGGAATCACCTCGTTGTAATGTGCTGCAGTATATACTGCCAAATTTGTTATATCAGAAAAGAACAAAATCAGCAAATATCGAGAGCTATTTTCAGCACGCTCTGGACTTCCCCAACCATCGCGGTACAATCCTCCCTGATCAAGAGATCAGAGAGGAAATATGGGGTCAGAAGAAGCACAATCTAGTATGCCGCCACCGTCTCGGATGCCATATGAGGTGAACGGTGTTTATGCCGATCCGATCAAAGTAAGTAGCACTCAAATTAAATATTGCCTTTATGCTCGTAAATCAAGTGAAGATGATGAACGACAGGCACTTTCAATTGATTCCCAGATCAAAGAAATGGTTGATTTGGCTCAAACTGAGGGATTATTGGTGACTGATATACGACGCGAGAGTCATTCAGCCAAGAATTCGGGAGCCAGACCAATATTTAATGAACTAATTGTTGATATCAGAAAAGGGATTTTCGATGGAATATTAACCTGGGCGCCAGATAGAATGAGTAGAAATGCCGGCGATTTGGGGATGCTGGTAGACTTAATGGACAATGGCAATTTGCGGGAAATCAAAACTCACAGTCAAGCATTGACCAATTCACCAAATGATAAATTTCTTCTGATGATTTTATGCAGCCAAGCAAAGCTGGAAAATGATAATCGAGGCATTAATGTCAAAAGAGGCATGAAAACCAAATGCGAAATGGGACTTAGACCGAATCAGTCACCGCTGGGATATTATAATGATGGCAGAGGAATAAAAAAGATATTCCAAGATAAAAAACGGGCTCCAATAATTAAAGAAGTGTTTGAAAAAGTCGCTTACGAACACTACTCCGGACGTAAAATTTACGACTGGCTGAAAAACGAAACGACTTTGCGTTCCAGAGCCGGCAAAGTATTAAATCTAAGCGTGATTTACAGAATGTTAAACAATCCATATTACTGTGGTATGTTTGAATACCCGATTGGTTCCGGCAAATGGTACAAGGGTGGATACAAACCGATAATCTCAAGAGAACTATTTGACCTGGTTCAAGAGAAAATGATAATTCCGAAAAAATCGAAGCCGGGGACAAAAGTATTTAACTTCACCAGAATACTAAAATGCGGAAGTTGTGGTTCGGGCATAACTGCACAAGAAAAATTTAAACGACTCAAAAACGGCTCGATAAAAAGATATATTTATTATCACTGTACTCAATTCTACAATTTTGATTGTCCTGAACCATACACCAGAGAAGAAAAGCTGGTTGAACAATTATCAATACTTCTAAAGCATATTCCAATTCCGGAGATCTTATCAAAACCGCTTCTTAAACCTGAATTGGACAAGTTTATGCTAATACATCGGACGATGCAGAATCAAAACAATCAAATGGAGCAGATGAAACAAATAAATACAGAAATGAAAACTGAGGAGGAGTTCGATCTTACAGGATTTATAGAGTACATTTTCAAAGACGGATTAAGGGAACAAAAAAGGGAACTAATCAGCTGCCTAAACACCAAGCTTTATCTGGAAAATAGGATTGTGACTACAAAAGAACAAAAAGGATAGAATTTTTAGACGACTTTTACCAGAGATGGTAAATTTTTTTTATTGGATTCGGTGATTTTAGCCGAAAAGTTCCAAAGTATTGGTGGCTTTACGAGAAATAAGACGGTTTCAACCCCTTGCCTAGTCGTTTTAGATGAGCCCTGTTTGACAACAAAAAAAGACCCGAGAGGTCATTATAACTTTTCTACTGTCTAAATTATCCTTTACAGGACTTGCAAAAAGCTCCAAACAGTTGTTGGTACGCCCGACAGGACTCGAACCTGTAACGTAAGTTCCGAAGACTTATGTGATATCCATTTCACCACGGGCGCAGAATTATTTTTTTGTAACTCGTTTCTCGTATCCTGGTTATTTTTAACCAATGGGGCGGCTAACGGGAATTGAACCCATGACTCCAGTGCCACAAACTAGCGTGATAACCACTTCACCATAGCCGCCATAAATTATTTAACTTCAAAAACCGACAATTAACTTTGGTAGCCCGGATGGGAGTCGAACCCATGATCTCCTGGATGAAAACCAGGTATCCTAGGCCACTAGACGACCGGGCCCCAGCTTTTAGATTATAACCTATAAGAGTAAATTTTTCAAGCTGATTTTGACTTTGATATGTAAACGAAATAAATAAGCGGTCACGAGAACTCGCGGCCGCTTGTGGTTAGGGCGGTGGCAGATGATCACCCGACTGCCTGTGTTTTGGTTTCTCCTCAGGCACCACCTTCCTTTTGAACAAGCCGCAGAACTGAGCCCAGAGTCCCGGCCCGGCGGTTGCGTCCTTCTCTCGTCTCTTTTTTGGCATTATGTGCGCCGGCATTTTACTCACCTCTTGCGACAGGATGAAAGTCTAGTTCATATTATACACCAATACCGTAAGTAGAATGATTAAAGAAAAATTAGACAATCACTGGACAAAAAAGCTCTCTAGATTATAATGGGAATAGGTGATTGGCGGAGTGATAAAAGTTGTAATTAAATTGATCGATGACAGGAAAAACTCACAGAGTAATTGGTTTGCTTGCCGGTGGAGGATATTTTTTGGCGCTTTCGAACGCAACATATCAACCGGCAACCCTAAGCGCAGTTATTGTCGTTTCATATTTGGGTTCCCTGATTCCCGACGCTGATGATGCCGGCGCTGACATTTGGCACAGCATACCCTTAGGTCATACGGTTGGAAAAATTACCGATCCGTTTCTCAAACATCGCAATATCTCTCACTCTCTGATCGGCCTAATCATATATACTATAATAGTATATATGATTCTTAATCTTATGCCGAGCTACTGGAGCATATCAATTCTGCCGGTTACCATTGCGACATCAATCGCTTATGCCAGTCATCTTTTAACTGACGCTTTTACGGTTGAGGGAATTCCGATTTTCTGGCCCTGGCATCGAATGTTTGGAATTCCGCCGAAACCGTTTGATGGAATTCGAATCGAAACCGGAGGGTGGTTTGAAAATATAATAATCTTTTCGTTAGTAAACATCGGAGTGATATTTTTAGTAATTTCATATTGGCAAAAAATAAAGTTTTTAATTCTAAAATAATTGATTTACCAGTTCGAAAGCGGTGAAATTGAATGATCAGGCGAAAAAACATTGGAAGGGCAAAACCATGGTTGTGCCGGCTCCCAATAATATGGCAGTAGTTCATTATTTAATTGTTTGATTATGCTTAACAAGACAGAACAAAAACTTAGTATCGAGGCCAGAGAATGGATAAAACATCATGAGCAGGAATTATGTCAGAAGTTTGCTGACCTTAAAAAACATCCTCCAGTCGAGAAGCCAATTACATTATTAATGGCTGGATCTCCGGGAGCGGGCAAGACCGAGTTTTCTAAAAATTTTAATCAAGAGGTTGTGGAAATATTGAAAATCCCATCGAATGCCGTAAGAATAGATACCGATGAAATTAGGGATTTTGTTCCAGGATATACAGGCAAAAATTCAGATGTTATACATAGTGCTGCTAATTTGGGAGTCGATAAAATATATCAATTCGCATTAAAGCACCGTCAGAACGTAATATTGGATGGAACATTTGCTAATTATGATAAATCTTGCGAGAATATAAATAGATCATTGAAAAAGAATCGAACAATTGGTATCTTCTATGTATATCAGGATCCGCTTGTTGCTTGGGAATTTACAAAAGGTAGAGAGAAATTGGAAGGCAGATTTGTCCCAAAAGAGGTGTTTGTTAGCGCTCTATTCAATGCCAAAAGTAATGTTAATAGGGCAAAAAAGGAATTTGGAAATAAAATAATTGTTTTTGCGATAGAAAAAAATTATGATAATAGCGTTAAGAAAACATATTTTAACATAGAAAACATTGACAGCCATATTACTATCAGATACACTGAGGATTCCTTAAATAATTTATTAAATTAAAATCAATATGTTCAATCTATCTAGAAACAACAATCCAAAGCGTAAAATCTCAATTATTCAAAAGCCCAAAAAAGAAGATCCCAAATCATTTTTTGAGCTTTCTTCTAGCGATCAAAAAAAAATAATTGAAAGAGCAGTTGTTCAAGCAAATGAAGATCAAAAAGACCTAGTTAATAGAGCACGAGCTTGTAACTGAATCAATAGAGAAAGTAGTTAATAAATTTGTTCTAGATTGGGTAACTCGCTAATGCCGCTAATTTAGCTTTGTAATCACACGGGAAGGATATAAATTCAGCAGTAAGTGATGGTGGTTTGAAAATATAATAATCTTCCCGTTAGTAAACTTCGGAGTGATAATTTTAGTAATTTCATATTGGCAAAAAATTAAGTTTTTAATTCTAAAATAATTGATTTACCAGTTCGTAAATGAAAAACGGAGGTAATTATGGCGAAGAAAAAAAGTTGGTTCGAGAAATTGCACGATTCAAAAGATTTACCGAAAGTGGTGAAATTGAATGATCAGGCGAAAAAACATTGGAAGGGCGAAACCATGGTTGTGCCGGCTCCCTTGGAGGTTGATGAAATCATGAAGAGTGTTCCCAAGGGCAAATTGATCACAACCGATGTTATTCGGAAAAAATTGGCCAAGAAACATCAAACGGATATCGGCTGTCCACTGACGACCGGAATTTTCACTTGGATCGCTGCCGGCGCTGCCGGTGAAGAAATGGCTGCCGACAAAAAGAATATCACGCCATTTTGGCGGACACTAAAATCAAATGGCGAACTAAATCAGAAATATCCCGGTGGCATTGAATTTCAATCCGACCAATTAAAACTTGAGGGCTTTGAAATCGACAGCCGGCGAAAAATCCCAAGGGTTAGGGATTTTGAAAAATATTTGATAAAATAAAAACCCAGTATTTACTACCGGGTTAGACAAAATTCTCATCAGTTAATATGTACTCGCCAAAACCATTGTCGTTGCACTTTCCAAGCCGAATGCAACGAATTTTGTCGTAAATTTCATCGGCGAAAAAGTGGTTGTGTCCGCTAATTGCGATTTTCGGTTTTAACCGGCGGATCAGATTGGTAATTGCGGTTTCTTCGGCATTGATTCGATGCCCATAAACATCAATCCAAAACGGAAAGCCGCAACCATGGCTCAAAAAAATGTCGATTTTGAGACTCTCATCAATCTCCAAGCATCTTTCCATCGCAGCTCTTGGAAAGGAAGCCTGACCCGGAGCCGGATTAATTCTATTTAGACCCGGAAGCCCAACGACTTTAAGGCCGCAGATGTTATGAACGATCCCAGCTCTTAGCAGAGTATTATTTCTTGGCAGAGTAAGCTTGCCGTCAATAATATCGACGATTGTCTTTCGCTCCTCGTGATTTCCGGCGATCCAATAGAAGGGAACCGGCCACAAAACGCCGTAACACTTATAGTCGCCAACTTGAAGACAGCTATCGGGTTCCATCCGATCGATGAATTTTAAGGCCCGGTCAGGGTTGGCATGCAAATCGCCAAAGATTGCCAGTCGCATCCGCTGTCACCTCCAAGGAGAAGATATTGGAATCTTAGCACTCTTGCCCATTTTATTCAAGAGAGAAATATGATTAATAAAAAAAGGCCCGACCAAATGTCGGCCGAACCGTAGATAGAAAGATCACCTCCCGGGCTTTCGCGAGTGTCGCCGCCGACGTCGGATTTCAGGGGTTGACGTCATGGTGACACTGGCAGCCCGATCTCTTCGGTGCATATTTTGTGACCTCCTGGGGATGGAGTTTGTACCGTTATTATAAGTGTATTTAAAAAAAATATAAATGTCAAAATTCTTGTCAAAAAAAGGCCGACCTGAAGGTCAGCCTTGCTGCTCGTTCTACCCGTTCTCACTCCTGGACCTGCGGCTGCCGCCCCTACCAGACTTGGGTTCAGCCGGCGGAACGTCGCCCTCGACCGCTGCGACCACGGGCTCGGGAACGTCGCCCTCGACCGCTGCGACCACGGGCTCGGGAATGTCGCCCTCGATCACTACGAGGACGGGCTCGGGACTGTCGCCCTCGATCGGGATACTTACCAGATCTGCCTCTGCCTCTGCCTCTGCTGCCTCGGCCTCGGCCACTGCACGAGCGGTAGCCTCTACTGCCTCAACCGCGGTTCTGGTCCGCTCTTGGAGCACCAGCTCCTGTGCCGTCATCAGGCACTCGGGGCAAAGCTCCTTGCTGCCGTTGGCGGTCCAGATGACCTGGAGGGCGTAAGTCAACTCCTCGGCTGAGACTTGTGCGCCCCTGCCAAGGCAGGTCTCGCACTCGCCGCAGGTGCAGAACGGGGCGAGTTCGACCAGTCTCATTCTGGCCTCGACCTGTCGCTCCCTGTCGAGACGCTGTTGCAGAGCTCCGAGTTCAGCCGTCTCAATCGCCTCGTAGAGCGAAGCCTCCCTTGCCGGTGTCGCCGCCCGGATCCAGTCGATGACCTCGTACTTCTGCTCTTCACGCTTTCCGGACAGGATGTCGATGAGAGCCTTGGCCGGGGTGAAGTCTGCCTCTGCCTCGGCCTCGTACCAGTCACGAGTGCCGACGAGCAAATCGCCGCTGTCTCGCTCGATGACGACCACCCAGTCCTGGGTCGGTTTGATCGAGTTGAGCAACTCGACCGTTACTCGTCCGAGACCACGCGCCGGCGAACCAAGCTGGCTCTCGACGAAACTGGTGATCGGGTGTCCGAACGCCGTCGCCGACAGTGTGGCTGCTGCCAGTACCTCGGTTACGACGACCGGAGTCCCCGGTCCGAGATCGATGTTGAGGCCGATCTTGGCGCCGCTCTCCAGCCGTTTGTACAGCTGCATCTTGGACTCGCCTTCCAGCTGACCGAGCGGCCGGCTTGTCAGCGCGAACGCAGCTTCATACAGCCATTCGGCGAACGTAAGCTTGTCGTGTCTCATCTTGACCCTCCGGTGTGTCAGAATCTCACGCAACGTCGTGACACTGGTAATATATACTATTATATTACATTTGTCAATACCTTTGATCAAATAAAAAAGCTGACCTCTCGGCCAGCCGGGGAAAGTTGAAATTCTATCCGAGCATCTTAGGGTCGGGAATGAAGTGAACAAGATCCCAAAAGTGACCGCTAAGCGCACCAAAGCCGGTAAGCAGATTCATCGCGTGTCTAATATCTTCAATTGAATGGATGACAATAATGTAATTCCCATCATTCATTATTAAGTATTCGGCGCGCAGATATGCAAAGCTAACAGCATTGATTTTCCTGACTATCTCCTTCAAGTGTTCTGGCATCAGTGTTTCGCCAACCGGAATAAGTCGGTACATATCCGATCATCCTTTGACGCGAAGTTGTTGCCTGCAGATTGATACTATTCCAGGAATGGAGGAAAGTCAATGCCGACAGGCCGCCACCGACTTTGGTTGGGATCTTCGTTGACGAAAAAACAAAAATCAGATAAGATATTATTAGTCATTTTATTTTAAACGAATATGAAAGTAGGACGAAGTGATAACAATATTAATTGCGATTGTCGCCCTTGTTGTTGGCGGCGGTTTGGGTTTTTTAATTTTTCGGATTCTAACGGGAAGAAAAGTTGATAGTGCAAAAAATCGAGCTGAGAAAATTATTGCTGACGCCAAATCGGAGAGCAAGGAACTTTTGATATCGGCAAAAGATGAGTCCCTAAAGTTAAAAGAGGAGATCAAAAAGGAGTTTGTACCGAAAGAGCGAGAGATCGCCGAATTTGAGCGCTCGCTTCGCAGTCGGGAAGTTGGGATTGATAAAAAATTTGATCAATTGGAGGCTGAGCGAAAAAATGTTTTCAAAAAAGTCGAGGAGGTTGATCAGCTAAAACAAACCCTGCGCGAATTGCGAGTTAAACAGGAAGAGTCTTTGGAGCGGATCGCCAAAATGAATAAAGAGGAAGCCAAAGAGGTGCTGTTAAACTTGGCGGAAAAAGAGGGCAAAGAGGAGTTGGTAAAAAAAATCAAAGAGGTAAATACTTATGTTAAAGAACAGGCCGATCAGAAAGCCCGTGAAGTAATTGCATCGGCGATTCAACGATTGGCGCCGGAGTTCACGGCGGAAACAACGGTTTCTTCGGTCGCGATTCCGTCGGATGAAATGAAGGGTCGGATAATCGGTCGAGAAGGCAGAAACATCCAATCATTCGAAAAAGTCACCGGCGTTGATCTGATCATCGATGACACGCCGGAGATGGTGGTACTGTCATCCTTTGATCCGATGCGTCGAGCACTGGCAAAAGTGACGCTGGAAAAATTGATGGCTGACGGCCGAGTTAATCCAACGCGAATTGAGGAGATGTACGAAAAAGCCAAAAAGGAGATTGCCGAAGATGTCCGCCGAGCCGGTGAAGAAGCGGCTTACGAAGTTGGTGTCGCCGGCTTACCACCGGAAATTATTAAAGTTCTCGGCCGATTGAAATATCGAACCTCCTACGGACAAAATCAGCTGATGCATTCGGTCGAAGTTGCCGGTTTGGCCGGACTTTTAGCCGAAGAGTTGGGTGCCGATGTTCGAATCGCTAAAACTGCCGGCTTGCTTCATGATTTGGGCAAAGCCGTTGATCAGGATGTTCCGGGAAATCACGCGGTTATCTCCGCCGATATCGCTAGAAAATATAAGATTGATCCGGCAATTATCCACGCAATTGAAGCTCATCACGAAGACATTGAAATTAAAACCGTTGAAGCGGCGATCGTTCAGGCCGCCGATGCAATCTCTTCGGCCAGACCGGGTGCTCGTCGGGAATCGCTGGAAACCTACATCAAACGCTTGAAGGATTTGGAAAATATTGCCAACACCTTTCCCGGAGTCGGGAAATCGTTTGCAATTCAGGCCGGTCGCGAAGTTCGGGTTATCGTTATCCCGGAAGAGATCGATGACCTTGGTGCCGAGAAGTTGTCAAAAGAGATCGCCAAAAAGGTTGAAGCCGAAATGCAATATCCGGGGCAGATTAAAATTAATGTAATTCGGGAAATTCGAGCAATGGAATACGCCAAATAAAAACTTAAAAGTCAAAATTTCAAACAATGGAACAATCGAATAATCGAACAATCAAAATTCTCTTCATCGGTGATATTGTCGGCCGACCGGGCAGGAACGCCTGCAAACGATTGATGCCGGATTTAGTTAAAGAGCATCAAGTCGATTTTGTCATTGCCAACGGTGAAAATTTGGCTGCCGGTAATGGCATGACGCAAGAAACCTATCGTGAAATGTACGAAGCCGGCATTGATCTTTTTACCTCCGGCAACCACATTTGGAATAATAAGGATATTATTGAGCATCTTGACGACTCAACAACTCACGTTGTTCGACCGATGAATTATCCTGAATCGGTGCCGGGTAAAGGTTTCGAGATTTTGGAGAAAAACGGCAAAAAACTCATAGTTAGTAATTTAATGGGTCGGGTTTTTATGCCGGATGATTTAGCTGACCCGTTTTCGATGGCAAAAAATTTTGCTGAAGAACACTCTGATTTTCCGATCATCATCGATTTTCATGCTGAAGCGTCGTCGGAAAAAATTGCCCTCGGTCGCTATTTGGATGGTCAAGTGGCGGCGGTTATCGGCACCCATACTCATGTTCAAACCGCCGATGAGACGATTTTTCCGAATGGTAGCGGATTCATCACTGACGTTGGTATGGTCGGTCCGATCGACTCGGTTCTTGGCGTCGAAAAAGAGATTATCATTGAGAAGTTCTTGACACAATTGCCGGTATCGCATAAAGTAGCAAGTGGAGAGGTTAATTTTTCCGGAGTAATAATTACACTAGACCCAGAGAAGAAAATCACCTTATCAATTTCGCGAATTAATAAGATAGTAAAATTAAGCGAATAAGGAGGCGGGGAAGGAGAGTATGAATAAATCCGAGCTTATTGAGTCAGTTGCGAAAAAAACCGGTTTGTCTCGAAGAGAGGCAACAGTTGGAATCGATAGCGCTTTTGTCATCGTCGCCAAGGAACTCAAAAAAGGTGGCAAAGTTACATTGACTGGATTTGGAACGTTTGATGTTGGCAAAAGAAAAGCCAGGGCCGGGGTTAATCCGCGAACCGGAGCGAAAATTAAAATCGCCGCATCGAAGATGCCAAGATTCCGACCGGCAAGAGCTTTGAAAAAGGATGTTAGAAAGTAAATCAAAATTTTAAAATCAAAAATCAAAATTATCATCGATAAAAAATCCTCCGAGAAAATTGGGGGATTTTTGGTTTTATTGTTGACAGATTTAAAAAATTGTAGTATTCTATCTTTGTGATAGACAGCTCAGTGAGGAGGTCGACTCTTAATGGCTTCAGGTGAGAGTAAGCTAGAGGTTCCGTTACCCGTGGGAGTAAAAAGGCGAGTCGGTTTGATTATCAGGAAATTCAGTGCTGAACACAAAGGTGTAGTGATTAATCTGGATGTTATAAATCAGATCGGACTTGCTTTCATTGAATCTTTCCTTGACTATAAGGCTGATGAGAATCCTTTCGGGATTACAACTAAAGATGGTTTTGTTGCGATTGATCTTGGCGATCTGATAGAGAGAGCCAGGTGGGGTAGGAAGATTACAGGCGCAAAACTGGTATCTTCGGTTAGTCCCGGAGAACGTGTAAAGATTGCCCAACTGGCATGGAGAGTACAGGAAGAGTTGATGTCTCCTCCTGATGACTTAACCATGATGTTTATCGCCGCCTACACTTTACTTGAGTTCTATTTGGAGCAAAAGAGTTTGGGTAACCCGATTTGTTCAATGGTCAATGATACTCCAGTTGCGGTGACGCTTGTATTCAGTTCATAGCTTGTAAAGTTCCATTGGCGTTCTAAATGAACGCCTTTTTTTGTATAAAATGCTAATGATCGTTCATATTTTGTATAAAAAATAATCACCGTTTAAAAAAACTTTTCACAAGATAGATTTGAAGCAAGACAGGGATTTTTTTGGAAATAAAAACCCTCCGGTAACTTCGGAGGGGCTTGGGTTCTTATTCGGTTTCTGGTTTCGAGGGTCCACACATCAGTTGCAAACCGGCTTCGAGCTTGTCAGCCACAATCAGTGCTTCTTTGATGCTAGCCTCGGAGTTGAGAGGCAAATTGCTGAAATGGCCCGATTCGGTGTCAAACCTAAATACCAACTCGACTAACGGATCAGAGTTGTTGGGCGGAATTGGACCCGAAAGTATATTGGCATTGGCATTCCATTTCGAGATATCATCAACTCCGGAGAAATCGAGCTTGAGAAAATAACCGGGACCGGATTTGATCAATGTTTCGGTCCCCTTCGACATCTGCACTCGTCCGACAATGAAACAGGCAAGACCATGACCGGTCAATCCGGCCGGGAAAACAGCAGACTCAACTAATTGCAACAACTGATCGCAATCGAGACTGAATTTGTTATTGTCGACGTCCAATTTCAGTCTGAATTCAATTCCCAAACCTTGCTCCAGTTTGAAGCTTTCGGCGATCGACGAAGAGATATCGCTCCTCTGACCGGTGGAAGAGTTATAGGCCATGAATTCAAAGAAATAGCTTTCTTGTTGCTTTGGTGTTGGCGAAAGCACGGAGATGGAAAGTCCGGTCAGTCTACCCGTTAGGTCTTCAAGTTCGAGACGCCCTCTACCAATTTCAGTTAGCGTCTTCTTCATATTTCTGACTGCAAATTCCATCCTGCCGATGGAACCGATTGAATTGTAGTTAAGGCTTCTTAGCTGCTCTTCGGCTGACATCAGACTGTGTGCCGGATTTTCAACAACGCCTTCAGCGATTTGACTCAAAATGTCTTGAAATTGCTCCCAACTACAAATGATTCCGGTTCGCCGATCACGACGCATCAATTGCATGATACTTCTCCTTGTAGTCATTGGTGTGCAACCTGCCAAGATAATAACACAATAGTATATTCTATGTCAATGATTTGTGATGGTGAAAAATTATTATATATTACTTTTTCTCAGTCGAGAGATAACCGGCATTGAAAACTTTTCACTTGATAAATTCAAAGCAAGGCAGGGATTTTTTTTGAAATAAAAAACCCGCCTAAATCAGCGGGCCAGAATTAATGTTGGGTTCAGAACCACCTACGTGATCCGCCGGTTTTAGCGGAATAAACCCATTTATTGAGTGTATGCACACGTTGGAAAATACTTGTCTAGACAACTCAGTTTGCGTCCGCATTTATTGCAGTGTGCATCTCCGGGAAAATCTGAGATTGTCCAATCATCCGGTAAACCGATAATGTGATGTGGACCTCCATCAACGCAACGATCCTCGGTCATAAGCCTCCTTGAAATGGTAACAGGTAGAAATGACCCCATGTTGAATTCCTCTACATACCACCGAATTGCGCCGGTCGGATCAACCTCTTCTGCAGGAAACAGTTTTTTTATGATAGTTGCAACAAACTTGGCTATCGACACAGTGTTCTCCTTAGTCGTTCCGTAGCTGGCGTATTCTGCCAAGATAATAACAGAATAGTATATTCTATGTCAATGATTTGCGGTGGTGGAAAATTATTATATATTACTTTTTCTCAGTCGAAAGATAACCAGCATTGAAAACTTTTCACTTGATAAATTTGAAGAAAGCAGGGTTTTTGCTTATTGGGAATGAAAAAACGGGTCGGAATTACCCGCCCGCCCTGATAAAACCATCGTTGTAATAGTCTTACATAATGCGAGACATGATTTCGCGCTGGTAAGTGCCAAGCAGATAATGCAAAGTACTCCGTTCCGCGTCGCAAATCTCCTTTTCGGGAGCGAATGCCGACAGGGCGTTGTAACTGATGATCTGCTTAAACCATTCAATCAAATCAATCCGATGCATGCCAACCGGGTTCCGTGGAACTGTGTCAAGAAATTCGCGATAAGTCATTTTAATCCTCCGGAACGTGTAGTGGTCATTGTACACCATATATACCACAGAATTATTTTTCAAACAAGCGGCTCTCAACTTTTTCTCAGCTTTGTGGTATAATCTGAAAGCTAACGGCTAACTGATAACCAATGACGAACAGTCGCAACCAGAAAGTTTGTTAGTTACTCCGTTACGATTACTCATTATTTACTATTAGTTATTATCTAATTAAGAGCCATGCGAATACTTATTGTCGAAGATGATCACAAAATTGCCGGTGCGATAAAACGCGGTTTGGAACAGGAAAAATTCGCTGTTGATATTTCTTATGATGGCCAGGATGGTTTGGGTCAGGCGCTGACAATCGATTATGATGTCATTATCCTCGACCGGATGTTGCCGGAAGTTGACGGAATTGAGGTTTGCCGAGCTTTGCGCCAAAAGGATAATCATACGCCGGTTATTATCCTGACGGCGAAAGATAAATTAAATGATAAAGTCGAAGGCTTAAATGCCGGCGCCGATGATTATTTAACCAAACCGTTTGCTTTTATCGAACTTTTAGCTCGAGTTCGAGCGCTAATGCGCCGACCGCAAGAAACGCAAGAGACAATTTTGAAAGTTGACGACCTGGTTTTAAACACGCTGACATTTGATGTTGAACGTTCCGGCAAGAAAATCAAACTTTCGTCGACCGAATTTTCATTGTTGGAGTACTTAATGCGAAATCCGAATCGGATCTTAACCAAGGATAACATTATCTCGCATGTTTGGGATTACGATGCTGACATTTTGCCCAACACCGTTGAGGTTTTTATCGGTTATCTGCGAAAGAAAATTGACAGCGCTTTTCCGAAAAGAGGAGCCTTAATCCAAACCGCCAGAGGATTTGGATACAAATTATCGAATAACTAACTGTTAACATCATGAAGTTTAATTCCGCGATTGTAAAATTAACAATTTTTTATGTCCTGATTGTAATGTTGATCAGTGTCGGTTTTTCACTGGCGATTTTTCAGATTTCATCAAATGAAATTGATCGCGGACTCAATCGTCAGAATTCGATCTTGCAAAATTTGCCGCCGCGCGATGAAAGTCATCTGCTTGATGATTTTGTCAATTTGCACAATCAACAATTACAGGATTCCAATAACCGCCTGGAGACGAATTTGATATATTTTAATTTACTGATTTTAATTTTATCTTCATTTGCCAGCTATTTTCTTGCTCGCTGGACACTCCGGCCACTGGAGGAAGCGGTTGAGGAGCAAAATCGCTTCACCGCTGACGCGTCACATGAACTCAAAACTCCGCTGGCGGCGATGCGAACTGAGATTGAAGTTAGTTTGCGTGACAAAAAATTTAAGCTCTCGGGAGCGAAAAAATTACTTAACTCCAATTTGGAGGAAATTGAAAAGTTGGAAACTCTCTCCGGGGCGCTTTTGAAATTGGCGAAACTGGATGAAACCAATAAATTAGACTTTGTGAGTTTAAATTTAGACGAGATAATTGTTGAAGCTTATGAAAAGGTTGAAAGTCTGGCGAGGAAAAAGCAGATAGTTGTTGATGCCAAATTAGTCAACGCAAAAATTCTTGGAGACAAATCATCTCTGGTCGAACTCTTTGTTATTCTTTTTGATAATGCGATAAAATACAGTCCGAAAAGTTCAAAGATAAAAATTAAATTATCGTCTGACGGGAAACATCAAACAGTGTCGATAGTAGACCACGGTGTTGGAATAAAATCATCGGACCTGCTCCATATCTTCAACCGATTCTATCGTGCCGACCAGTCGAGAAATAAGGAAAAAGCTGAGGGTTACGGGTTGGGGCTTTCAATTGCCAAACGAATTGTTGAACTCCATGGCGGAAAAATTTTCGCCCTCTCAACTCCGGGAAAAGGCAGTGAATTTGTAGTAAAATTCTAAGTTAATAAAAAAGCCGAGGATTTACTCACTCGGCGGGCGGACCGTAGCCATCGGTCGGGAGATTTAGTTTTCGAAGTTTTTCATATGCTGCTGCATAATCGGGGTGTGGCCCGATTACTTTGAACGGGAAGGCCGTACCGCTGTAGGAGATAACAGTCATCTCACCGGCGTCTCTGAATGCTCTCCAGTAAAGTGCCACTACACGACGATCTTCAAGCGCTACGTTTTTTATCAGATTCCAGCTCTCTTGCGCCAAAACTGTGACCCCATTACTGTCATTGTCGTCATCGTATCCGATTATCACAAATTGTTTGCCGGCCGGAATCGTTTTTCCCGCATAGAATGGTTTGGGAGTTTCGAGAATTTCAATGATCGCACCAATCGGCGGAGTAGGTTTTCCACATCCGCACTGACATCTTGGCCAAGTCTTGGGGTCGTCGGTAAAATTCGCTGGCACGTATCTGTAGTAGAACATGCCGATCTCCTTTTCCAGCTGTGATAAGTGAATGCTAACAAATCAAATTGTAAATGTCAAAAGTTTCAGCCCTTGAAATAACAATGGTAATTGCCGATGGGATGTCAAAATGACTCGCGAGATGCGAGTCATTTTGTTTCTGTTAAACCGTTTTTTGGTCTAATAAAATCCAGTATTTTCTATTTGCCAAACTTTGGGAAGGCAAAGATTAAGTAAATTGCCGATAGCCCAACTAGGTCGTAGACAATTTTCGCCAATGCGCCGTCACCCAAAACTTTGGTGACCAAATTCCAGTCGAAAACTCCAACCAAACCCCAGTTCAACCCGCCGACGATGACAAGTACCATCGCAATGATGCCGATAACCTTCATTTTTCCCTCCTACTTTTTATATAGCCATTACCAGTATACAACGATTCGTTTGGTAGGTGCAAGATATTATTGAAAACATTTGACATAAAAAATTAAAAATGTCAGTCTTGAAACATCAGATCAAAAACACAACTTTTGGATGGGTTAATATTGGATCTAATATATGAATAGTATTACTCAAGTGATCTATAATCTGGTCAATTGCCTGCCAGCCGAATTCAAGCAACCACCTGGTTTTTTTCGAATATTTTCGGCTGAAAAGCTGCTTTTTGAATTGGACGGTAAAAGTATAAAGTTATGCGGAGAGGATATTGATCAAAAAGTATCCGCGCAAAAAGACAAGCACAGTTTTTCACTGCTAGAAGAAGAATGGCGCAATTTTTTAAAGGAACTAGGTAGTTCGTACATTCGCCTCAATCACGTGGGAATCAGTTATGCATGCAATAATATAGAACAAGAAATTTCTTATTACAAAAAACTAGTTTTTAGGCATGGCTCTGGTCTTTATGAGGAATTATCAAGTATTAGGCATGAACGCTGGGTATTTATTGGCGATACTTCAGATTGGCAAGCTCCATTATTTGAGATCGTGCTGACCGAAGGTCGTGTCAATGCAGAGAATAATTGGCGACCTCATTTTCAGATTGATATTGATACTAGTCTGGCTGAAGCCCAACTGGATATATTGCTCAGGAAATATTTTGGGCCAAGATTTACTAAATGGAAGTTGGCTTTCCCCGGTTACGGCACAGTTCTGAGCATTGGGTTGCTCGGTATTGTTGAGGGAACAAAAATTTACTTAGGCACTGGCACATCTCTTAGAAACACTGAGTTTCATAGACGACAGGAACTGAAGCGAATCTAAAAAAATATATTTTCAGTAAAATAATGGTTGCTGGTGCAATAATCATCGGCTGTCAAAATGACTCGCGAGATGCGAGCCATTTTGATTCCGGTTAAGCTATTTTTCAGCCGGGTGTTTTATGATGAATTTGGTCGATCAAATAAAAATATATGGAGAAAAAATTATGTAGAAAAACAGACTTTCAGATTGCGGTTTTTTACAAAAGTTAAAGAAGGCAAATGTTAAAAACAAAAGGAATTGGTTATCTGGCGGTCGCCCATATCGGGTGACCGCCAAACTGTTTTTCTTAAGCTGATTTTCAGCATGGATCGATTAAAGTTAACTCATGGAGGAATTTTGGATATAAAGAAAAATTGGCTTTACATTTTAATTATCGTTGTGATATTAGTTGGCGGAATTTATTCCGGCATACGTTTTTTGAAACCGGCAAACGCCGGCAGTAATGATCAAACTGCGAATGCCAGCGGCCAAAATCCTTCCGGTCAGAATGGCAGATTTGCTGGCGGTCGTGGAAACGTTAAACCGCTAACGGGAACAATTTCGTCAATCAGCGGCATGACAATTGTCATGACCGCCAGCGATGGCTCGACAAAAAATATCGCCACAACAGGGGAGACCAGAATTTCGGAAATGGAAAATGGCAGCCGGACAACTTTGGCCTTAACCGATTTGACTGTCGGTGAAACGATCAATGTCATGGCGCAGGATACTAGCGCCGATCCGATTACGCCGAGAATAATTATTGTCGGCACGTTTTCACCACCTTCCGGAGGCTCTCAAGGTGGCGGTTGGAACGCCGGAGGAAGCAGTAGTGACAATTCCGCTAGCCCTGATACTTCAGTTAATTGATTTTTAAGTTTTTTCTCAGCTAAATGAGTTATTATTAAGCCAGCTAGACAAATTAAAATGAAAGGAAAATATGGAAGACAATAAGGAAGAAAAAATCGACCAAACAAAATCGGAGAAAGCCCAAAGCTCTCATCACTATGTTGGTTTGAAAGTCATACTGTTAGCGTTGGTTCTACTGTTAGTCGTTGGCGGAGTTGTTGGTGTTGCCAAGTTGGCGTTTTCTGATCGCAATTCTGGTGGTCGCGTCGCAATTGAACGAAATGTTAATTTTAGTCGTCAGGGTTTTGGCGGTCGCGGAATGCATCAGCAAGTTGGGAACACGATTACCGGCAGTTTGAGCAAAATTGACATGGACACTTTAGTTGTTCATAAAGCCAGCAATAACAAAGATTACACTGTCTTGATTTCCGATACGACTCAGATTCGGAAGGACAATGACATTGCCGGAAAATCAGATTTGGCCATCGGCCAAGCGATAACGGTTCAGGGGAGCGCGAATTCAGCCGGTCAAATTACGGCAACTTACATTATCATCAATTAGTTTGGGCAATAATATGGCCGGCGTCCTCCCCCTGCGCCGGCCATATTATTATGCAAAATTTAAAATTTAATCCTTTTATTTAAAATTGGAGACGAAAATGGGCACAATCGCGCGCGGAGTTAAAAACGCATTTCGAAACAGTATCCGGACAATTTCGGTTGTACTGATCTTATCAATTTCAATCGCTATGGCGCTTATTATGTTTGAATCATTAAAAACCGTTGAAACAAAAATCTCCAGTGTCAAGGCATCAATCGGGAATTTTGTTACCGTTTCACCGGCGGGAATTCGCGGATTTGAGGGTGGTGGAAGTTTGTTGACCGATGACAGTATTTCAAAAATTTCACAAATTTCCGGCGTGACGAAAGTGACCAAAACTCTAACTGATCACTTAGACACTACAACGACAAATTTGGTTACTCCGATTGCCGCCGGGGATTTTGGTAATCGACAACAGCGACAATCGACCGGAAGTTCTGAAGGCTCATCAGCCGGTCAAAACCAAAACCACAGTTTTGCCATGCCGATTATGGTCTCTGCGACTGATGACGTTAATGTAATGCAAAGTTTAAATGTCTCACAATTTAATCTTACATCAGGCGAAAAAATTGATGGCTCATCAGCCGACAATGTTGCGATGCTTGGCACATCAATGGCTAGTAAAAATAATTTGACTGTCGGCCAAAGCTTTAAGGCCTATAATCGGGATATCAAAGTAGTCGGGATTTTTGATTCCGGCAATACTTTCAGCAACTCTTTAATTATCATGCCGTTAAAAACTTTGCAGACACTTTCGAACCAAGTCGGTCAGGTTAACAGCGTTTTGGTTCAGACCGTATCAATCGACACTGAAGCCAGCGTAACCTCGGCGATAAAGACTCAGTTGGGTGATTCCGCCGATGTTGTTTCCAGCCAGGATACCTCAGCTCAAGCCGTTGCCCCGCTTTCAAATATCAAAAGTATCTCAACTTATGGTTTGATCGGATCGCTGGTCGCCGGCGCAATTATTCTCTTCTTAACCATGGTGATGATTGTTCGTGAGCGTCGAAGAGAAATTGGAGTCTTGAAAGCAATCGGCGCTTCAAACGCTTTGGTTGTTGCTCAATTTTCAGTTGAGTCATTGGTCTTAACATTAATCTCATCGATTGTCGGAATGGTTTTGGGCACATTTCTTTCAAATCCGATTTTGAAAGTTATGGTGACCAGCAGTACAACCTCCGGGCCGTCCAATGCCGGCGAAGCGCATGTCGCGATGATGCGAGTCGGTGCCGGAATCGTTAATGGCGCCCAAGGAGCGGTTCGGAATTTACAGGCGACGATTAATTGGCAGATAATATTATACGGTCTGGGAGCGGCGGTTATTATCGCTCTCATCGGTTCGGCCCTTCCGGCCTACTTTATTTCAAAAGTTCGACCGGCGGAGGTGCTACGAAGCGAGTAAATTGTAATTAATAAGGAATAGCAATGGAGAAAATATGTTAAAAGTGATGAATCTAACAAAAAAATTTCAGTCGGGTGAGACGAAGGTTTTAGCGGTCAACAATGTTTCTTTTGAGCTGGGCGACGGAATTTTTGCTACAATCGTCGGAAAATCCGGTAGCGGCAAGTCGACATTACTGGCATTGTTGGGAGCGTTGGACAAATCAACTTCAGGTGAAATATTTGTTGGTGGAGAAAATATCAGTAAAATGTCTGATAGAAAATTGATCAATTATCGCCGAAATAAAATCGGCTTTGTTTTTCAGAGTTATAACCTGGTACCTAATTTATCAGCTTTGGAAAATGTAATTTTGCCAATGGAGTTTGCCGGCGTTTCAAAGTCGGAGCGAAAAAATCGGGCGATAAAACTCTTAAGGGAGGTTGGCATCGATGAAGCTAAATCGAAAAGACTGCCGACAAAACTTTCCGGTGGCGAGCAACAGCGGGTGGCAATCGCCAGAGCGCTAGGGAACAAACCGAGTTTAATTCTGGCTGATGAACCAACCGGGAATCTCGACTCGACGACCGGTGACATTATTATCAAGCTGATGAAAAATTTGGCCAAAACTGAAAAAACCACAATTATTGCCGTTACCCACGATTCGACGATGTCGGCCAAAGCCGACCAACATTTTACGATGAAAGATGGCAAACTATTATAAATCTAAATAATTTTTAACTTTTACTGATCAAAATCATCTGATACACTGTATAAGTAAGCGGAAACCATTAATTTAGCCAATGCCGAAATTTTTTAGCACTAAATTTTTTAGACGAGCCAGCAACCTTTTGTTGATCATCGCTATTCTGGCCCTTTTGGCGCTGGCGATTTTCGTCCACTATCATAAAATTCTTGGACTTGATGTCTTTCTCTCCCGCGATTTACAATCCGAGGGAGATACTACCAGTCGTCAAACTTTGTTTTTTGATTTTTTCTACGCCGTCAGTTTCTTCGGAAAAACTTTTATTGCCGCGATTATGGTTTTTCTCGTCGCTTTTGGCTTTTGGTGCTTGAATTATTGGCGAGAATCAATTTTTTGCCTACTGTCAACTATTGCCGTTGCTGTTAACTCCGGTATCAAACTTTTGGTTGACCGACCGCGACCGACCGATGGGATTGTCAGAGTGATTAATCGGCAAATGGACGCCAGCTTTCCCAGTGGCCACGTGGTTTTTTACACCGTGTTTTTCGGTTTTTTAATCGCCGCAATGTTCTATACTAAAAAAATTCCTCGTTGGTTGCGAATAGCAATTATAGTAATTTCACTTTGTCTAATCATCTCTGTGTCATTTTCCCGGGTCTACCTCGGTGCTCACTGGACAACGGATGTCGTTGCCGGTTATCTTGAAGGTTTTATTCTCTTAACTATTTTGCTTCATTTCTACTTTTCTCGGATGCCGAAAGACTGATATTCTACTTTCATTTCTGGTCATAAAGTGTTATCATCAAGTAGTTATAAAAAAGGAAATATCATGACAGAAAACAATAAAGAAAAAATTGCTGAGCTTTTGACTCGCGGAGTTGAAAAAATTTATCCGACAAAAGAAGTTTTGGACCTGCAACTAAATTCCGATAAAAAACTTCGAATATACTACGGAATCGATCCGACCGGTAAATTGCATTTGGGTCATGCCGTTCAGCTGATAAAGTTGCGACAATTTCAAAATTTGGGGCATGAGATCATCGTTCTTTTTGGCGACTTCACCGCCAGAATTGGTGATCCGACCGACAAAACCGCGACTCGAAGAAAATTATCAAAAGAGCAGGTTGAGGCAAATTCGGAAAATTACAAATCAATCATCGGAAAAATTCTCGAGATCGAAAAATCCAACTTTCGATTTGTAAGTAACAATGATTGGACCGATAAATTAACCCCAGAGGATTTACTTGAGTTGGCATCGAATTTTACCGTTTCACAACTTCTGGAGCGGGACATGTTTCAGGAAAGAATAAAATCCGGTAAAGAAATTTATTTGCATGAATTTTTATACCCGATTTTTCAAGCCAACGACGCAGTTGTACTGGATGTCGATATGCAGATCGGCGGCAATGACCAAACCTTTAATATGTTGGCCGGACGAACGCTGATGAAAAAATTGAAAAACAAGGAAAAATTTGTTTTGACAACAAAAATGCTGGTTGATAATTCCGGCAAAAAAATGGGTAAAACCGACGGTAATATTATTCCTCTCGATGCCGAGCCAAACGAAATTTTTGGCGCGGTCATGTCTTGGCCGGATGAATTAATTTTAGTCGCTTTCGAACTTTTAACCGATTTACCAATGGAGGAAATTGAAAAGATTAGAATTGATATGCCGGAGAAATTAAATCCCAGAGATGCAAAAATTCAGCTGGCAAAAAAGATTGTAAAATTATTCTATGGCGAAAACGAAGCGCAGGAGGCGGAGAAATACTTCGTTGACACTTTTTCAAAGGGTGAAATTCCAACAGATATTGAAGAGGTCAAATTGGAAACCGGTCAATCGCTCATGCAAAAATTGGTGGCAAAAAATATCGTATCATCGGGAACCGAATGGCGCCGACTGGTTGAAGCTGGCGCAGTAAAAACTTCGGCTGGTGTTAAAGTCGATGACATTAATTTCAGCCCAACAGAAACAACCGTTCTAAAAATCGGCAGAAAAACCTTTGTGAAAATAGTACTATAAAATTTTTTTCAGTTTGAATCTTGCGATCTCGTCATTACAGGTCCCGGACTCTCCGCCGTAGTAGAGACCGATTTCTCGAACAGTAAATGACAGATCCGGTAGCATTATTTTTTTTAGGTCGACGATCTTATTTTCAGAAAATTTCGTCAGAGTCAGATGTGGATTATATAACTTTCCGCTCATACGGTAACCGTATTTCTTGACATTTTTTATTTCTTCAGGCGTATATGTTTCGATTCGATTCAAATCCTTTTGACGTATTAAATTTTCTCTCAGAGGGTTTAATTGCTCGACAATCATATCTTGAAAATCGGAAATATTTTTGTCAAGCAGATAAGTTGCATAAACATAGCCCCTCTTGCCATCAGGTTTTTGAGCAGCTATTAATTTAAATACCTTATAACTTCGGAGGTATTTTTTTAAACTGCTTTTAATTTTTGTCAGATTTTTTTCCGGGAATTCTGTCATATAAAGTGTAATGTGAGGAAAGAAATTTTTACAATCCAGAACAAAATCACCTCGAAGTTTTTTGCTGGCTTCGATTGCCGAATCCAAAATATTTTTTGGCGGACAAATTGCGATAATAAGGGTTTTTGATTTCATCGGTTTTTTGGTACCCTCGACAGGAGTCGGACCTGTATCTAGGGCTTAGGAGTCCCTTGTTCTATCCGTTGAACTACGAGGGCTTATTAAATTGGTCCAGAGGGGCACAGCAGATTTAAACTAACCCGACGCTTACTATTTAACCATATTTTGCTAGTAAATTCAATACCGAAGTCGATAAATTGCTATCAGTTAAAATCTCTTGCAACTTCCAACAGACGCTAGCGATACTCCAAAGATTGATTTTTTTTCGACGCAAATCTGGTTTGCTTGACCGATATGGAAAAATAGAACTTGAAATATAAAATCTCAGCCTGAGTTTTGGATTTTGCTTTGTTATCTTGACACTCGTTTGTAATCATGCTAATATTAGCTGTTCAGATTCAAAGACGAGTTTTGGACAAACCACAGAACTACAAACGGCTCGTTAATGATCGAGCACAAAGGAGAGAGGGATAGTGGAAGGTAAGAAGACGCTTGGTGTTTTTTCTGCGATTGGCACGTTTGTCTTACTGGCGCTGATTGCCTGGAAGGCGGGAGTTTTCGGCATGGTCATCGGCGAGTTGGTCTTGTTCATCTCAGGAGGATTCCGCGAAATCGCAGTTAACCACACGAGCTTCCTGATGATGTTTCCGGTCATCCTCGCCGTGGTAGTCATCGAACTTCCGTGTTGTATCGGCGCAGCAGTTCTACAAGCGAAGATACTCGGCAAAAGCGGTAAGCACGCACTCGTCGATTTCTTCGACAAGATGGTCGAAGGTAACCACTTCTTCTCATTCTTCGTGATGGTCATCATCGAAGAGCTGTTTGCGCGTTGGTTCTTCCTCGGGTTGCTGACAAAGATTCCATTTTTGTCCGGTGTAGTCGCATTCTACACACTGTTCCTGATCGGGAATGGTATCTGGGCGTTGATTCACCTGGACAACTTTGAGGAAGAGAAAGACCGCAAAACGCTTCGTGTGTTGCCGCAGTTCGTCGCCGGTCTTTTCTTCACATATGTCTTTGTGAAGTATGGCTTGCTGGCGGTAGTTCTTGCACACTTTGCGTCAAACGCGGTACTGTTTGCGACGCACAAGGTTCAGCGAGTCAACTTGGTTGACGGTATCATCGTTGGCTATGCCGCTTTGTGTGCTGTCGTCTGCTATCTGCTGATGCATAAGCCACTTGCGGATATCCTCCCATGGTTTTCCGATAACCCGGTGTTTCGTCTGCAAGGCTGGGAATTCTGGGACTATGTATTGTTCTCAGTGTTCCTCTCCGCCAGCTTCGTTATCGTTTTCGGTGTCTTGTTGTATGATCAAGGCGATGCAGGGAAGAAGGAATCAGACGAATCACCGGGAATCATCAGACTCATCATCGTAATACCATTTGTTATCGGGTTGCTCTACGGAACATACGCTCTTCTGGGGCTGTTCATCGCGAGCGTGCCGTATCGGGTGCTTGTCCTGGCTATTCTCTTCACCTTTATCCAAAAAGGTATGAGTGGAAGCGCTGTGGCGCGGACATTCTGGGTCGGTCTACCCGATATCTATATCTCTATGTGTATCTTGCAGGCGCTCGGCTTTTGGCCAGCAATAGCATGGATTGCGCTAGATACTATAGTTCAAGCGCCAAGAATTATACTGAACAGAATCAACGACTAATACCCGGGGCTTTGCGGTAAAAACTGCTTAGCCCTTTTTTTTAAATAAATTCGTTAACATCAGCCGGACTTTTAGCTAGCTTGGAGGCAAGTTACTATCGCGACTCGACAATTTTAGTCTTTAATTTAGATGATTATTATTCATATATACTTCGTATATATGAATGTACGATTATCTACCAAATCAGCTGAATATTTCTGCTCTGTCTACTGTCTCGATTCAGTTTTCGGATTCGATATTTTTTATTTGAACAACTTTTCAACTCAAAAACAGCATACTCTATCAAGAAAAATATGCTGTCCTTTCTGGTCGGGGTGACTGGATTTGAACCAGCGACCTCATCGTCCCGAACGATGCGCGCTACCAGGCTGCGCTACACCCCGAAATTTTACGAACAGCTTTATTATAGCTGATAATTGTGTTAAAATCCAGAGAGATAATATAATTTTGCAAGGAGGCATGATGCCGGAAAAAGTAAAGTTTGAAATTTCGACCTGGACAGTAGTAAAAGTGATATTGGTGATTTTGGGGTTTTATTTTTTGTTTTTGGTTAGAGACATCGTCGCGCTGTTTTTTATAGTTTTGATTTTGACCGCGACATTTTTACCGGTGGTTAATACCTGGCAAAAATATGTCGGTCGAGTGGTTGCAATTATTGGGCTTTTTCTAATACTGGCAGCGGTAATTTTTGGTGTCGTATATATCATTATTCCGCCGCTTGTGGCTCAAACTTCGCTCTTGGTTCAGGGTATTCCGGAATATTTAAATCACTTGAATTTTGTCAGTTTGAAATCGCATATACCAAATATTCAAAGTACACTTGACAATCTGGCATCTAACTTAGGGACGGTAACATCCAACCTGTTTTCCTTTACTGCCGGTGTTATCTCAGTAATCTTTGCCGTCTTGATGGTTTTAATTTTAACTCTCTATTTTCTCATCAGCGAGCAGGATATTAAAAAGTTTGTATCATCACTTTTTGCCGAAAATCGTCGTGATGACGCAATTTTTGTCATCAATAAAATTATGGCTAAAGTCGGTTCATGGTTTCGCGGACAGATGCTTTTGGGTCTGACGGTTTTTGTTTTAGATTTTATCGGTCTTTCAATTTTGCAAGTCCCATATGCATTAATTCTCGCGGTCATCTCCGGACTCTTGGAGCTTATCCCAACAATCGGTCCGATAGTTGCCGGCACTACTTCCGCTTTGATCGCACTGACAATCTCACCCTGGATGGCACTGTTCGTCATTATTCTTTATCTGATCGTCTCGCTTCTGGAAAACGCTTTTCTGATACCGAAAATTATGCAAAAAGCGATCGGAATCTCTCCAATCATTATCTTACTTGCACTTTTAGTCGGGGTAAAATTAATGGGAATTGTCGGTGCAGTTCTTTCGATACCGTTGGCGGCCTCACTTTCAGTCATCGTCATTGAATGGCCGACGATAACCAAAATATTCTCCAAAGAGTAATGGCGAAAAAAATTCGAAAATCAAAAAATCTGGTTAATAAGAAAGCTCGCTTCGAATATACTTTTGTTGAAAATCTGGAAGCCGGGATTGTTTTGACCGGCGAAGAGATCAAAGCTGTCAGAGCGAATAAACTACAACTCACCGGGTCTCATGTAAGGATTATCGCTGGCGAAGTTTACTGGATCGGTGGCATTATTTCCGTTGCCACCGGTGATCAACAGCGAAGTCGAAAACTGCTGTTGCATCAAGCGGAAATTGAAAAACTGGTCGGCAAGTCGGAAGAAAAAGGTTTGACAATTGTGCCGACGAAAATTTATTTAAAACACGGCCGGGCGAAACTTGATATTGCCCTTGCCCGCGGTAAAAAACTTCACGACAAACGGGAGGTGATGAAACAACGAGATTTAGAACGGGAATCGGCAAGAAATATAAAACATTAAATATTATTTTTTATCTTTTATATTGCTAAATTCGCAGCCGCAATAATTTTGGCGGTAGAGATTCAGCTCCTTTGAGATTTTTGCCGCTTTTTTAGCGCCTTCAAACTTTTTGAAATCGGCAATAAAATACTTGAGTGAATTTCCCTTTGTATGGGAATAGCTGGCGTCAATTTTCTTTCCGATTTTGTTTATCAATTCGGCGTCTTTGTGTGTTGAGACCGAGAGTGTGGTGCCGAAAAAGCTATATTCGTTTTTATGGTGATCGTTTATTTGGGCGGCAACAGTTGCCACGGCTTCCAATCTCATTCGGTAGCAGACTTCGCAACGTTTACCGCGTTCCGGCTCATTTTCCAATCCGTCAACCAAACTTAGCCAGTAGGCGTGTTCTTCAGACCAATCGTAATCGCCAACCAAAATTTTAACATTTTGCGAATCACAAAAGTTTAAGAGTTCGTTTAGCCGACGATCATGTTCAACTTTGGGAAAAATGTTCGGATTATACCAAAAAAGTGTCACTGCTAGGTCGTCATTTTTTAATTGATCCAATACGCCGGCAGCGCAAACGGCGCAACAGGCATGGAGTAAAATTTTTTGTTTCATAAAAAAAGAATATCTGATTCTAACTAAAATGTCGAGGGTCTAGTGTTTTATATACCAATGCCTAGAGCTATTCAAGAGCGATGTTCTCTTTTACAGCTGCAAAAATAATAAAAAAAATCGCAGCATATGCTACGATAGGGAGTTTAACTTTTCCAAACAGTCATTGACCGCTTCCTGATAATCTCCACCAACTCCAGAGGCATCTGGTTTTTTGCTTTCCAGAGAAAGAAACATAAGGATAGTTGCTTTTCCGAAAATATTTTTGAAGAAAGAACCAAACCGTATGCCTTTCTCTCGGGCAACCGACTCAAGCCGATCCAATAGTTCCGACTTGGCTTCGGCTTCCGGCCAAAGATCCGCAGACAATGCGGCTCTAACGCCTTCACTAAGAGATGTTGCCCTAAACTTGACCCCGTTCCGTATACTTTTGAAGCCATCATCCATTTCGTTTCGTCCCCAAACTTCAAGTTCACCGGCAGGGGAGATACTGAATCTGGGCCCGACCAGAGTATGTATGCCATCAACTCTCTTGCCGAGAAATTCCAAGAGCGTCATTTTGCACCTCCGCTTGGGGTATCGCTGGTGAGATCTTATCATAGAAGGAAGTATTTGTAAAGTGTTCGCACTGGCAGAGTGCGTAAGTAATAACTTTTGTTGTTTTCTTAATTTTCGAGAAAAATTTTATCATCACTGTCAGGTATTAAAAAAGCTCCCAGAAAATGGCTGAGAGCCGGTGCTTAGTTTGTCGTCGTCTATTTGGGGAGATTTTCAGTCGGCTTATCATTCTTTGGAGAGATTTTGATAATCTTGCTTGCGAATGAGAGCGGAATAAAAATGTTACCATTGCCATCTACTTCCAGATCAAAAATGTTGCCATTGTAATTATTGATCTGGGCGATCAAAGCAACCTTACCATCGGTAAGACTAATGGAAAAAATTGCCCAATGCCAATCCATCCCGCCATCTTTTCTCGGCTCATCGTCAATTGAGCCAATTGAAACCAAACTGTTAGATGCCGGATTGTAACGAATTACTGCTCCACCAGTTGCTGACGCTTTCTTGCCGACAACTTCGGTTGCGTCCTGAACAAAGAGTTTGTCAGTTGTTTTATCCGGCTTTACAACGTCAATCCACTTTTTTCGAGTTTCGCCCCAGCCCTCAGCGTGGAAGAGATAAAAATTTCCTGATTTGTCGACAGTCATACCATCAAACATTATTGCTGCATCCGGATCGAGTTGATCGGTCTTTAACCAGTTGACCAGCGACTTATTATCGGTGCCCAAATTGTCAATGCCGATTTCCTTGGTGTTGAAAATATAAAGTGCCTTATCAATCGGGCTAACTGCAAAACCGCCAAAGTCTTTTGAAATCTGACCGCTGAACTTGCCAAATGGGAAATTTAACCAAAATACATAGCGATTCGGGGTATCAATCTTACAACAAGCAATCTGCTCATCAATCCAAGTGCTGCCGTGAACGAAGATTTCACCGTTGTAACCACAGGTAATTTGAGTGAAGTGAACTCCGCCCCAAGTGTCACCAGCGCCATCACAAAGACGGGAAATTTTTCCATCTCGAAGTTCGTAAACAGCTTCTTCACTCCCAACTGATTCCCATGCCCGATGTTGAGCGTCTTTGTCGGCTGGATCAGTATTAAAAAGTAGGTCATACTTGTGCGCTTGGACGAAGAACAGACGATTACTCACTGGGTCAATTGCAACATTGCTTGGAGAGAATAATCCGTCGGCAACAACTGTGCTCTCGTAATTGGGGGTTGGAGTAATGGTGAAATTTTCATCAATACAATATGCAAACTGGCCAATTGCCACCAGTACTAGCGGAATCAAAACTCCCAAAAAGGCGACTGGCTTGTTCATTACGTTTCTCCTTGCGACAGTTAGTCAGCTCGATACTAATCGAGCCGCCAGTACTATCACAAGAAGTTACAAAAATTGTCAAGGTGCAATATCACTCGAAGTTTATTACTTTATTTTTTTTCTGTCAAGCGTTTGTAGATGATAATAACCTCTTGTAATCGGGAGTGTCAGAAAAGATTTTTCTGTTTTCAATATGAAAAGGCAAGCGAAGAGGAATTTTAGTTTCAAATGAGTTACGATAAATATAAATCATAAATTTTTTAGAAGGTGTTATGGATGAACGTAGTCAAGTATCTGAGCCATGTTTGCTGATTTTCTTCCGCCAGTCCGATATCTTATAAACAAACTCCATAGCCCTAGGAAATCTATTCCTTACCGGACTTTTCAAATAGATATCTTATTTGGCAGTCGCCCGATATTAAAAATCAAAGATCTGAAACAGGCGAGGACAAGCAGTGTCTCCCAAACTCGGACAGATTTTTAACATTTCTAAACGCTAAAATTCTGATCCTTGTGGTTGATTTGAGATTTCGGCGACTGCTGCACTGCCAACTTCAAAATTAATATACACTGTAATTGACTAGTATGCATAAAAAAGGGCTACCAGCATGGTGGCTGGTAGCCCGGGTAAATCTTGCGCCTATTGGCACCGACCCGAGAGACAAGTGGCAAGCTGTAAAAGTCTCAAGGGATTTGGGGAGTAAGGTACAACTCTACTGTGGGAGGAAAGCCGAAGCCGAGCCACAGTAGGCACTGGAATCGCTGATCGAGCAGGTGTCGAATTCCACCCTGCCATGGCTGAAGTTGAAGCACGGCACGGAGCCGAACTCGCCATCGGGCCCCGGACTGAACTCATCACCGGCGCAGTCAATCCAGAGGTAGTCGTAATGCTGGAGCCGTTCGGGGTGAGTCAGGAGCATGGACCCAACTGCCAAGGCTCCAAGCCCGAACTGGTTGGCGTCCATGACCTCGCGAGCCCGGCGAACGGACTCACCACGGTGGAGAAGACCGAACTGAGCGGCGATGATCAATATGTCGCTCATATCTTGGGCCTCAGTGATCTGAACTAGAGCGCCAGCGGTCCGGGTGGCAACCCGAAGCTGTGTCGTCTCGATCGGGCCCAAGAGGTAGTCGGAAAAGTCCCGCGAGGCCGCAACCATCGATAGGATCAGGCTGACTCCGGCAAAGTTCTGTTCAGCCGGATCGGTCAGGTTGGGGAAGAGCTTGGCAGCCAATGCGACAGTCGATGGGATGGCGAACCAGCCCTCGGCGCCTTCGGGGAGGGCGGGCAGGTTTTTGGCGAACGCCAGGGCGGAAGTCGGGTCGAGGCCGAGTATCTTGGCAAGGCCTGTTATCTGCTCCTCGATCGGCTTCGGACCCGTGTATCCGGGTGGGTAGGTGCAACTTGAGTCCTTCTCCTCACCGGCGAACCGGTTGGCGCAACGGTTGTCACTGATGAACTTGCCGACCAAGTCGGCCAAGCCGGCAGTCTCGTTCACACGCTGGGCTTCTCCCTCTAGGAGCATAGCTTTATCGTAGGCATCAGCTATGATGTCCATGAACTTACCACCTTTCTTGTCTCGGTGGGTTACTACTGACGGGGCCAATGGACTAGACATCGGAACCATCTCCTCCTAGTATGATCCGCCTGTAAAGGCAGGCTGTTCCTTGCTTAGAACAAGCATTCTATTAACAAGTTCTTATTAACAGAATGCAAA
>CAINNR010000039.1 GCA_903851235.1 uncultured Candidatus Berkelbacteria bacterium
GGTAATAACCAAACTAACTCCAATTTCCAATATTCAAATTCCAAATAGAAATCAAGATGCCAGAACCTTTGCTGATTCGGCCGAGATTATAGAGCGCTTTAATCAAAAAAGTCAGAAGTTTGGGACACCTGACTTGGCAAATATTGGTGTCCATCACTTAATTCAGGAAGGAACACCGGTTGAGGTTGATACCAAAAACAGTTCACCGTATTACGGACAGATTACACCACCGGCAGAGAAAAAAATAACGACCGAGCATCCGAATTGGCAACTACCAAAAACCGGCGGGGTGCTATAGATATTGGCTTGTAAAAAACCCGATTTGCTTTTATAGTATTAGTATAGTTTGAATTTTTTGGAGGGGTAATGGGAAAAATCCCGAGCTGGGATGTATTTATCGCCTTAACTTTTATCCTTGGCGTTGCCTACGGATTTATTTTGAAACGCGAAAAAGTTATAACAATTCTGTCCTCAATTTACATCGCCATTGTGATGGCAACCAGCTTTACCGAGTACGTTTTCCAATTTTTTCAGGGCAATAAAGTTATCGCCAATCAAATCTGGATTAAGGGCAACATGTCCTCCGGCACGGTGGCGATTGTTTTATTTTTACTGGTGATATTTTTTGTTTCCGGCGCAATCAATACTTCGTCAACCAGAAGCGGCGATACCTCGGTCTTTGAAGTCATTATCTATATGGCGTTGGCGATGGCGCTGATTATTTCAACAATTTTGGGATTTCTGCCCGACGCAACCAGAGAAATGATTTTCGCAGGCTCTAAAGTCGCATCGATTATTTATAATTTAAAAACACTTTGGATTATCGCCCCGCCAATTTCATTGGTAATACTGAATTTTCGAAGAAAATAGCCTCCGTTGCGTTTGACCAAAAATTCCATAGTTTTGAGTTTTGAATTTTAAGTTTATGACGAAAGGAATACTATGTGGATACTTCGCTGGCTTTTAAACACTTTTATTTTAATGCTGGTCGCCTATGTCGTCCCCGGCATAAGTTTTTCCGGTTTCTGGCCGGCGTTAATTACATCGGCAATTTTTGGATTAATCAACGCTACGGTTCGGCCGCTGATGATAGTTTTGACTTTGCCGATAAACATTTTAACACTCGGATTTTTCACTTTGATAATTAATGCGTTGATGTTCTGGCTGGCAGCGTCAATTGTCAAAGGTTTTTATGTCGCCAACTTCGCCGCCGCATTTTGGGGCGCGCTAATTTATTGGATAATTGTAACCGTAATAAATTATCTATTCGAAGACCGCCCAACAAAAGTAAAAGTCAAGTCGATAAAATGACGAAGTCATCCCCACCCCAATCAGGGATCCACAATAGTTTTAAACTCAAAAAATTTCAGCCGGAACTGATATTTTATTGTACTTGTGAATTGGCACTTGTTTCAAATTTAAGTTCGTGATACAATAAGCGCAATTCCTGCTACTCACACAGAGGAGGTGATGGCATGAAAGTCAGAGTTGCAAGCTCCAAAAAGAAGCGTCGGCTGTTGGCGGGGAAGATCAGTAAAGACGAAGGCCGCAACATGGCGTACGAATGTGCCTGTTCATGCGCCTGTCGCAGTAAGTAACCACGGAGGGTGGGCCAATCCGGCCCACCCTCTCATCCTACGCACACGCAAAGGAGTGGAGCTCGATGCTTAAGATGTCACGTTTTTTGCACCTCTATGCCGTACCATCTGGAATCGTATTGTATCACACACTACTAGTCAAATCAGCTCTTGTTGAAATTGATCAACCCCGTAAAGATGCAGTATCACAAAATCCTAATCTTTTGCTTGAATTTATGGATCAAAACAGCATTAACAAGCTTAAGACAACAGGATATTTTGTTGAGAACGATGAAGATCAGCAACTGCTTGAAAAAGCCCGCAACGAAATCAAGGATGTTTACATCCACACGATGTATCTCATCTTGTCCGAGAGTTGCAATCTGGCATGCAGATACTGCTTTTTCGAAGAAGAGATGCCTCAACATCACGACACTAGTCTGATGAGTGTTGATACAGTCAAGCGTGCCCTCGATATGTTCGTAAAATGGGCAACAAAGGACTTCAAGTCAACAATCTTATTGTACGGTGGGGACCCGTTGATCAACATGCCGGCGCTGAAATTCTCAATCGAGTACACAGCCAGACTCGTTGCCATGGGGTCACTTCATCCGGACACCGAAGTGGCAATCGTTTCGAATGGTACCTTGGTGGACGAAAATTTTGTCAGTTTCATCAAACAACATCAGGGTCTGGCAACGATCTCCGTTTCACTGGACGGACCGAAGAAAATTCACGATCGTTGGCGGGTCGACTTCGCTAATCAAGGGTCATTCGACCAAGCGATCCGTGGCTACAATCTTCTTTACGACGCAGGAATGCGTCCCGGCATTTCATGCACCTTACCGCCCAACAGTCTTGCTTCAATCGATGAAATCACTGCCTGGCTCGTCGAAATGAAGCCTGGTGGTGTCAGTTTCAACGCGATGGCTGACACCCGCAAAATGAAGATGGACTACCAATACGCCAAAGCAGTAGCAAAAGCAATCCTCCGAGCATTCATAATCTTGCGAGAAGAAGGCATCTACGAAGATCGGATGATGCGCAAGATTAAATCATTTTCACAGTCGGAGTGGTATCTCAAAGATTGCGCCGGATACGGTGAGCAAGTGGTCATAGCACCCGATGGCGAAATTGGAATCTGCCATGCTCACGTTTCCGACCGCAAGTTCTTCCACGGAAATGTAAATGATACGAGCCCGTTTGACCCCCACACCGACTCAGCATTCCTCCAGTGGGCGATTCGTTCACCAATTAACTTTCCAACTTGCAACTCGTGCGCCGGACTCGGAATCTGCGGGGGCGGATGTGCCCACAACGCCGAGGTCAGACACGGCGACATCTGGCAAGTAGACGATCAAGTTTGCCCACATGTGCTTACATCGCTCAAGTGGATGATTGAGGAAACCTATTCCTAGATTATCCACACGAACCAAAATGACCGGCTGTCTTTAGCTGGTCATTTTTTAAATCTCCGATAATATAAATTATTCAAATCCGACTTTTACAAACTCATGAAATCCTTTTTTTGAATAAACTTCTGTTAGCGCTTTCTGCTTTTTTACCAGTTCAGGATAATTGTGATCGGTATATGATCCAGAGTCGTCCCAAGGCCAGAATTTCGTCATTATTTTATCAGTGCCAGTAACAATGAAAGCAAAAATTTCCGCTAGTTCCCAAATTTTGTGTTTATCTTTAATTTTCGTATGTTTTTTGTAAATATATGAAAAGAAGTGGGAGATGATAATTTCGTGTGCCGTGATTCTCCGTTGAGTAAAAGGATTTTCTTTCCAACTACGGATTATTCTGTTTCCGCCCCAATTGCTAATTCCAATATGAAAATCACTAAGTACACACTCAAAAGTTTTATGTTGAATCGGAAACTTGGTTACTTCTGCCAGCCTACCGAAAAAAGCATCATTAATTTCATTCCAAGATTGTTGATACATTTCAATCGACAAATTAAGATATTTTTCAGAATTTAAGTATCTTTTACTTACAATTTTTTCTATTTCGCTTTCAATATTAGCAAAACTCTTCATCTTGGAAATTTTTTTGACAATTTCAAAATCCAAATCCATGTTTTCAGATTGGTATTTTAAATCAACAATACCATTCTTCGAAGAAAGAATTTGATAAATCATCAAAGCATCATATTTTTGGTCAACAATATATTTTAGCTTCATATTGTATATGATAATAGCATATTTAAGGCAAAAAGTCCAAAAAAGGCTTAATATCAAATTCTTGTTGCTAA